>CAYZFU010000009.1:0-19218 GCA_964477725.1 uncultured Halopseudomonas sp. | reverse complement strand
AATCGACTCGTGCTCCTTGCCAGTCGCCAGGTGGGTATGGTCGCGGCCGGTGAACTTGGATAGCGCTTCCCAGGCCTTCACCGCCACGTGGCCGTTGGTTTCCGGTGCCAGCGAAAGGATCACCTCGGCGGCATCGATGGCCGAATTGATGCGCGGCCGTCCCTGACTGACGCCCTCCTCCAGCACCTCGTGGTTGAGCTTGCCGAGGAACTCGACCTCATGCTCGGTATTCCAGTTGATGCCTTTGCCACCGTTGCCGAGCTTGTCGAGCAACGGGCCGAGCGAGGTGAACTTCTTGTAGACGTTCGGGTAATCGCGCTCGACCACCACCATGTTCGGGCAGTTCTTGCCCGGCTGCGGCGCTTCGCCTGCGGTTTTCCAGTCGGTGCCGCCGAACGGCTGGGCCAGCTCGCCGGGGCTGTCATGCAGCAATGGGATGGTGACCAGGTCCTTTTCCACGCCCAGCTCGCCCTTGGCGACTTCGGAGAACTTTTTCGCGATGCCCTTGTAGATTTCCCAGTCGCTGCGCGCTTCCCAGGCCGGGTCGATCGCCGCTGACAACGGGTGGATGAACGGGTGCATGTCGGACGTGTTCATGTCGTCCTTCTCGTACCAGGTCGCAGTCGGCAGAACGATGTCCGAGTACACGCAGGTCGAGGACATGCGGAAATCCAGCGTGGTGACCAGGTCGATCTTGCCGATCGCGCCCTCGTCGACCCACTCGGCCTCGCCCGGCTTGACGCCGCCGCGCTTGCCCAGGTCCTCGTTCATCACGCCATGCTTGGGCGTGCCGAGCAGGTACTTGAGCATGTACTCGTGGCCCTTGCCGGAGCTGCCGAGCAGGTTCGAACGCCAGATGAACATGTTGCGCGGAAAGTTGGCCGGGTTGTCCGGCTGTTCGCAGGCGAATTTCAGCGTGCCGTCGGCCAGCGACTTGGTCACGTAGTCCACCGGCGACATGCCCGCCGCCTCGGCCTCGCGACAGATCTGCAACGGATTGCGGTTGAGCTGCGGTGCACTGGGCAGCCAGCCAGCGCGCTCGGCGCGGATGTTGTAGTCGAGCATGTGCTCGGGGAACTGCGACTTGTCGGCCAGCGGCGAGAGGATCTCGTGCACGCTCATCTTCTCGTGACGCCACTGCGAGCTGTGGTTGTAGAAGAAGCTGGTGCCGTTCATCTGCCGCGGCGGGCGGCTCCAGTCCAGACCAAAGGCCAGCGGCAGCCAGCCGCACTGCGGGCGCAGCTTTTCCTGACCCACGTAGTGCGCCCAGCCGCCACCGCTCTGCCCCACGCAACCGCACAACATCAGCATGTTGATCAGGCCGCGGTAGTTCATGTCCATGTGGTACCAGTGGTTCATCGCCGCGCCGACGATGATCATCGACCGACCCCTGGTCTTGTCGGCGTTGTCGGCGAACTCGCGGGCGACCTGAATGACCTTCTCGCGTGATACGCCGGTGATGACTTCCTGCCAGGCCGGGGTTCCCGGTACGCTGGCGTCGTCATAGCTGGAGGCGACGTGCTCCCCGCCCAGACCGCGATCGATACCCAGGCCGGCGGCCTGGATGTCGAACACGGTGGCAACACGAACGATACGACCATCCGCCAGTGTCAGCGAACGGCTGGGCACGCGACGGTACTGGATTTCTTCGCCTTCGGCGTGCTGGAAGTGGTCATGCAACTGACCGCCGAAGTACGGGAAGGCCACATCGACCGCCTCATTCTCGGCGATCTGCGTCAAACGCAGCTCGACGTCACGGCCTTCTCCGCCCTCGCGGGCTTCGATGTTCCACTTGCCGGATTCGCCCCAACGGTAGCCGATCGAGCCCAGCGGCGACACCAGCTGGTCGGTGACCGAATCGATGGCAACGGTCTTCCATTCCGGGTTGTTTTCCTGGCCGAGGTTGCCGGCCAGATCCGAGGCGCGCAAGAAGCGTGTTGGCTTGTAGCCCTTGTCGGCGTCTTCCAGCAGCACCAGCATCGGCAGGTCGGTATAGCGGCGCACGTAATCGGTGAAGTAGGCGCTCGGCTTGTCCAAATGAAATTCCTTGAAGATCACGTGGTTGAACGCCTGCGCCAGCGCCGCATCGGTACCCTGCTTGGGGTTCAGCCAGAGGTCGGTAAGCTTGGCGACCTCAGAGTAGTCCGGGGTGATGGATACGGTCTTGGTGCCCTTGTAGCGGACCTCCGTGAAGAAGTGCGCATCCGGCGTCCGGGTCTGCGGTACGTTGGAGCCCCAGGCGATGATGTAGTTGGAGTTGTACCAGTCGGCCGATTCCGGCACGTCGGTCTGCTCGCCCCAGACCTGCGGCGAAGCAGGTGGCAGGTCGCAGTACCAGTCATAGAAGCTCAGGCACACGCCGCCGATCAGTGACAGGTAGCGGCTGCCGGCTGCGTAGCTGACCATGGACATGGCCGGGATCGGCGAGAAGCCGACCACGCGGTCCGGGCCGTACTGCTTGATGGTGTAGACGTTGGCCGCGGCGATGATCTCGGTCACTTCGTCCCAGCTGGAACGAATGAAGCCGCCCAGGCCGCGCTTGCTCTTGTACGAGGTGGCCTTCTCCTGATTCTCGACGATGCTGGCCCAGGCATCGACCGGGCTGGCGAACTGCGAGCGCGCCTCGCGCCACAGCTTGAGCAGCGGCTTGCGCACCTTGGGGTATTTCAAGCGGTTGGCGCTGTAAATGTACCAGCTGTAACTGGCACCCCGCGGGCAGCCGCGCGGCTCGTGGTTGGGCAGGTCGGGGCGGGTACGCGGGTAGTCGGTCTGCTGGGTTTCCCAGGTGATCAGGCCGTTCTTCACGTAGATCTTCCACGAGCAGGAGCCGGTGCAGTTCACACCATGAGTGGAACGGACGATCTTGTCGTACTGCCAGCGGTTGCGGTAAACGTTTTCCCAGTCACGCGATTCGATGCGGGTCTCGCCGTGTCCGTCGGCGAACTCGTCCTGCTTGCGATTGAAAAAGCGCATTTGATCGAGCAGATGGCTCATGGTGTTTCTCCTCATTCGATCTGGTCAGTGCCAGACCGGCTACACGTCGGTTCGGGTGGCGCCGCAGTCCGGCGCCGGGATTCGGTTAATGGGTCAGGCGGCCTGGCGTTGCTGCGCCTCCAGCTCGCGGTCGACGGAAGATACGTAGTACTCCTCGGAGAACGCGCCTTCGGGTTCCTTCAGCCAGAACAGGCACAGTACGAAGCTGACGAAGGCACCGGCGGCGATCACCATGAAGAACTGACTGGGGGTGACGAAGGTGTACAGGGTCAGGTAGCAGACCGCGCCGACGTTGCCGTAGGCCCCGGCCATGCCGGATATCTGCCCGGTGACGCGGCGCTTGATCGATGGGATGATGCCGAAGGTCGCGCCTTCAGCTCCCTGCACGAACATCGAGCAGGCCACGGTGATCGCCACGGCAATGATTAGCGGCCACTTCTCGTTCATCAGGCCCATGAAGAAGAAACCGATGGCGATGCCGAACATATAGGCGAGCATGACGAAGCGGCGATTGCCCAGGCGGTCGGAGACCAGCCCGCCCATGGGACGTGCTACCAGGTTGACGAAGGCGAAGGAGGCGGCGATCAGGCCGGCGCTGGTGGCGGTCAGGCCCCAGGTCATCTCGAAGAACATCGGCAGCATCGACACCACCGCCAGCTCAGCACCGAAGTTGGCGAAGTAGGTGGAGTTCAGCGCGGCGACGCTGTTGAAGGGGTACTTGTCGTCCTCCGGCACGCCCTTCTTCAGGATCGGCACGTTGACCCGCAGGATCTGAACGATCTGGTACACCACTACCGCAGCGATGGCTCCGTAGCAGAGATAAGCGCCAATGTCGGACAGGTAGCCCATGTCCTGTACGCGCCAGACCAGGATGGCCAGCACACCGATCATGGGAATGGTCCAGAGAATCAGCTTGACCATGTCAGCCCAGGTGCTGACTTCCAGCGCAGCGGTCTTGTGCGGCTTGCGATGCACGGTGCCGGCGGGGCCGTCGGTGATCGCGAACCAATAGTAGACGCCGTAGGCAGCCATGATGATGGCCGAACTGGCCACCGCCCAGCGCCAGCCCTCCGGGCCGCCGAAGGCATGGATCGCAATGGCCGGTAGCGTCATCGCAGCGGCAGCAGAACCGAAGTTGCCCCAGCCGGCGTAAAAGCCTTCGGCAAAACCGATATCCTTGGGCTTGAACCACATGGCGGTCATGTGGATGCCGACTACGAAGCTGGCGCCCACCGAGCTCAGTACCAGACGCGATACCAGCAACTGCACGCGGGTATCACCGAAGGCGAAGAACAGCGCCGGCAATGCCATGACCACCAGCAGCACCGAGAACACCCGCCGCGGGCCGAAGCGATCGAGCGCCATGCCGACAATGATCCGTGCCGGGATGGTCAACGCCACGTTGGCAATGGCGAACAGCTTGATATCATCCGGCGTCAGCCAGTTAAGGCTTTTGAGCATGCTCGAGGCCAGCGGCGCCATGCCGAACCAGACGAAGAAGCTGATGTAAAACGCCAGCCAGGTCAGGTGCAAGGCTCTGATCTCCGGCCTTTTCCACTGGAACACTTCCGAAACTTTCATGGTTGCTACTCCTTGTTCCGGTTACGGGCACGCCTGGATCAGTACCGGGCACGGGGCCCGGCGTGCCAGGAATGCGCTGACGCTGCCGAAGGTCATGTAGTCGAGTTCGTCGACTAGCAGATTCAGCGAGCGGGAAATGAAGCCTCCGTCGGGCTCGTTGCTGTGCCGCGCGATCACCAACAGGTCGGGCTTCTTGTGTTCGGCTGCCTTGAGAATCATCTTGCGGGCGTCTCCCTCGGCAACGATCACCTCGGTGTCCAGCCCCTGCTCGCCGACCAGTTCGACGGCTTCGCGCAGGAACTGCTGGAACTCGGCCTTCTGCCGTTCGTGCAGCTCAGGGCTGGCGCTGCTGGTATCGAGCGAGCCTTCCACCACACCGATCAGCACGATCAGCGGCTTGAGCGGACGAAACATGTCGATGGTCTTGCCCAGCGCGGTACGCGCGTTGCGCGAGTTGTCGTAGGCGATCATGATTTTCATGGACGGCTCCTCAGGGGTTCTTCACGTAGGCGTTGCGGCGCAGGTAGAACCACCAGTTCAGGACCAGGCACAGCGCGTAGAACACCGCGAAGCCGTACATGGCGACCTCCGGAGTGCCGGCCTTGACCTGCTCTCCGATGACGATGGGTGCCACGAAGGAGCCGTAGGCCGCCACCGCCGAGGTCCAGCCGAGTACCGGGCCGGCCTTCTCGCGGTCATAAATCACGCCAATGGTGCGGAAGGTCGAACCGTTGCCGATGCCGCTGGCGGCGAACAGCACCAGGAACAGCACCAGGAACAGGAAGAAGTACTGCTCGGGCTGGCTGGAGTTGTAAGCCAGCTGCATGACATAGCCGGCAGCCACCGAGGCAACCACCATGACCACGGAGATGATCTGGGTGACGATCGAGCCGCCGACCTTGTCGGAGATCCAGCCGCCCAGCGGGCGAATCAGCGCGCCGATGAAGGGACCGATCCAGGCGTAGGTCAGTGCGCTGGGGCCGTTCGGATTGGCCACGCGAACCACCTCACCGTTGGCGCCGACTTCGCTGGTGAAACCGAAGATCACCGAGATCGACAGTGGCAATGCCATGGAGAATCCGATGAAGGAGCCGAAGGTGAGCATGTACAGCACGCTCATCGACCAGGTGTGCTTGTCGCGAAAGATGGTGAACTGGCGCTTGATGTGCGGCTGGATGCTGCCCGGGAGCAGGCGTAGCAGACCCAGGGTCGCGCCCATGGTCAGCACCAGCACCACCCACATGTTCAGCACGCCCAACCCCATCGGCTTTGGCAGGTACAGATAGAGCGCGACACCGGCACAGAGGAATCCGACACCGTACAGACCCAGAACCTTTCCGAATGCGCCCAGCGCATGCCCCGGGCTGGGCGTAACGGTGGAGAGGTTGTTCAGTCCGCGCCAGCCGATGACGGTCAAAGGCAGCAGAAACAGTAACCATACCCAGCCGGCGTTCTGTACCCAGGTTTCGGTGCCGGCAGTGATCCGGCCAATCAGCGTGCCGCTGTCCTGCACCAGCATCATCGAGCCACCGGCGAACGCGCCGAACACGCCAGCGGTCATCGCCAGCGGAATCAGGATCTGCATGGTGGTCACGCCGAAGTTCCCCAGCCCGGCGTTCAGGCCCAGCGCAAGACCCTGCTGATGCTTGGGAAAGAAACTGGAGATGTTGCTCATCGAGCAGGCGAAGTTGCCGCCGCCGATGCCGGAGAGGAACGCCAGCAGCTGGAACACCCACAGCGGTGTATCCTGGCTCTGCAGCGCCACCCCGGCGCCCGCCGCCGGGACCATCAGCAGCGCGGTGGTCAGGAAAATGGTATTGCGGCCGCCGGCGATACGGATCATGAACGAGGCCGGTATGCGCAGCGTCGCCCCGGTCAGGCCGGCTATCGCGGTCAGGGTAAACAACTCGGCCGGGGCAAAGGGAAAGCCCAGGTTAATCATCTGGACCGTGACGATGCCCCACATCAGCCAGATGGCGAAGCCCATCGCCAGGCTGGGGATGGATATCCACAGATTGCGGTTGGCAATCTTCTTGCCGATGGAATCCCAGAAGATCGGGTCTTCCACGTCCCACTTGTTGATCGTCGTCATGTTGAATCCTCTCTTGCCGGGACCCGATGCGCCTGAAGCACGGGTTATGCCTGCAAGCTATCGGTGAGGACGCGGAGCATATTTGATCCAGATCAACGTGGAAGGGGGGCGAAATGACATCAAATGACGCTCATACCTCTTTTTGCGTACTCAGGAAATTTCGACTAATTTGCTTATGCATCAAGCACTTGAACGGCTAATACGAATCTGGCGCGTATACCGCGACACGTTCCCGGGCTTTAGGGGGTACCCTGATCCGGACGTGGGAGGCGTTGCCGAAACAGGGCACAATGCACATATGGGCAAAGCGACCAATACATCTCCGGACACGAACGACAACGGCCAACCAGTGCCGCGGCATTCGATCGTCTTCAATACGCTGGTGGCCTTCGTGGTGATCATCAGCGTCACGCTGCTGAGCATGCTCGGCAACCTGTACATGGCCGACGCGCTCGAAGGCGATGCCGAAGCAATCAATCAGGCCGGCAGCCTGCGCATGCTGACCTGGCGGCTGGCGACGAGCGCCGAATACGAGCCGCGCGAGGTCATGGAGCTTCAATTGGCCAAGCTCGAAGCCACGCTCAACTCCCGCACCCTGCACGCTGCGGTCGACCGTCATAACCGTCTCGAGTCCGTGCACGAAGGTATCGTTGCCCGTTGGAACCAATCCCTGCGTCCATTGTTGGACGAGCCCGCTGACCTGGCTCGCTATCGCGCCGAGGCTCCGGCCTTCGTCGGGGAGCTGGATGCGCTGGTCCACTCGCTGCAACGCTCTTCGGAAAGCAAGTTGGAAGTGGTGCGCGCTCTGCAGGTCGGGACCCTGTTCGTGATCGTGGTGATCGCGTTCATCCTTATCTACGGGCTGCACAACAATCTGGCGACTCCACTGCGCAGCCTGACCCAACTGGCGCGTCAGGTGGGCAGCGGCAACTTCGAAGGCTCAGTCGAAATTCCGGGCGATACCGAGCTGAGCCTGCTTGCCCGAACGCTGAATCAGATGAACGCCGAACTCGCCGAGCTGTACGGCCAGATGGAACAAAAGGTTGCCAGCAAGACTGCAAAGCTGCGGCGCAGCAACGAGTCGCTACAACTTCTGTTCGATACCGCACGACTGCTCTACAACCAGGCCGACGAGCCGGAAGTGCTGATGGGCAAGATGTTGGGCGAAGTGCAGCGCATCCTCGACGTCGGCCCTATCTCGCTTTGTCTGAACCGCAGCGCGAGCGTCGGCAGCCATACCGCGATGTCCTCGCTCGGGCTCGCCCCACCCGAATACTGCAAACTGCCCAATTGCGGCGATTGTCCGGTGAACAGCGAAGGGTCGGTGCTGCCTAGCGGCAACCGGCTGATCAGTTTCGATCTGACCGCAGGCGATGCCGAGCTGGGCAATTTGCGTATCGAACAGCCATTACAGGCGCCACTGGAGCCGTGGCAGACCCAGCTGATGGAAACCCTGGCCGATCTGTTCGCCGCATCGCTCGGGCTGGCCCAACTGGGTCAACAACAGGCTCGTTTCGCCCTGATGGAGGAACGTGCCGTTATAGCTCGCGAACTGCACGATTCGCTGGCCCAGGCGCTATCTGCGCAGAAGCTGCAACTGGCTCGACTCAAACGACAGATCGATCAGGGCAAGCCCACCGAAGAGCTGCATGAAACACTGGGGCAGGTTGATCATGGCCTCAACGCCGCCTACCGCCAACTGCGCGAATTGCTGACCACGTTCCGTATCAAGGTCGATCAGCCCGGCCTGCATCCGGCCTTGATGGCAACGGTGGAGGAATTCAGCAAGCATTCCGGGCTGGCGATTCATTTCGACTACCAGCTGGAACACGCGCCGCTCAAACCCAACGAGGAAGTGCACTGCCTACAGATCGTTCGCGAAGCGCTGAGCAATGTGGTCAAGCACGCGCGCGCCAGCCATTGCTGGCTGAGCTTCGACCAGGATTCGCTAGGAACCATTCACGTGAAGATCGAAGACGATGGAATCGGCATCGGCGATATGCAAAGCCCAGCCGGTCATCATGGCCTGACGATCCTTCGCGAGCGAGCCAATAGCCTCAACGGCACGCTGCACATAGCCAGGCGCGAGGCGGGCGGCACCCTGATCTATTTGCGCTTTCCGCCTGCCTATCGCCATATCCCCTTGACACAGGAGAACGTCAACCATGACTGAGCTGGATATCACCCGCATTCTGCTGGTAGACGACCATCCTATGATGCGCAGGGGTTTGCGCGATCTACTCGAACTGGAAGCGGACCTGGAGCCCGTTGGCGAAGCCGGCAGCGGGCCGGATGCCATTCGCCTCGCCGGCGAGCTCGAACCGGACCTGATCCTGCTGGACCTGAACATGCCCGGCATGGATGGACTGGAAACCCTCAAGCGCCTGCGTGACGAGCAAGTCGACGCGCGAATCATCATGTTCACCGTCTCGGACGACCAGAGCCATGTGCTCGAAGCGCTGCGCAACGGCGCCGATGGCTACCTGCTCAAGGACATGGATGCCGAACATCTGGTGGCGCAGATCCGCCAGGCCGCCCAGGGCAAACTGGCCCTCAGCCCGGAGCTGACCATGGTACTGGCCGAGGCCATCCGTGAGCGGCCGAAAACATCCACTCAGGTGCAGGCGTCCAGTCTGACCAAGCGTGAAAAGGATGTGCTGCGCTGGATCGCCAAAGGCCAAAGCAACAAGATGATCGCGCGCAAGCTGGACATCACCGAAGGCACGGTGAAGGTTCACGTCAAACGTCTACTCAACAAGCTGGGCATGCGATCGAGGACCGAGGCTGCCGTATGGGTCGTCGAGAATCAGTTGATTTGACCGCCCCCCGCTCTATTCGGCCAGCTCCGGCTGGCCCGTCCCTTCGCCTATCAGCTCGACCAGTTCCGAGTACAACGCCTCGGCCTGCTGCGCCGTACAGTCTTCACCGAAGCGCTTGCGCACACCGTAGTCACTGAGCGTGACGTGCTGATCCGGATTCACGCCGATGCGTTTCAGGCAGGCCAGGGCGCAGTGCAGCTTGCAACCGTCGATAGCGATGATGCGCCTGCCGGCCTGAGCAATACGCACCAGTGCCGGTACACCGCCGCCCACGCCGGCAATGCATGACATTTCCGCTACACCGGCGCGATCCAGGCGAATGGCAAGCGAATTGGCCAGCTGTGCGACGTTCGAGCAGCCGGAGCAGGAATAAACCAGGGGTTCGGATTTAATGGTCATGGGGCCTCCTTTCAGCCCCAGTATCGGACGCGATTCAGCCCGCCGCCTTGACTGCGATCAAACCGGCCTGATCGGCCGCAGCCGCCCCCAACCAGCGTATGGCTTGCCACAGGCGGGGCGGTAGATGATCCGGGTCGAGACTGTCGATCAGATTCTTGATTGCCAAGCCCAGGTCGGTGTCACCTTCGATCACCAACCGCCGGCGGAAGAACAGAGTGTCCGGATCCTCCTGACGGCTCGCCAGCAAAAGAAAGTCGCGCCAGCGCCCCCGAATGGTCACATCCGCCTGCGCTTCGCGAGCCAGGCGCAACCCTCTTTCGGCGCGAGTTAGATTCCACGCCAGGCTCAGGTCTTCGACTTCGAGCCGCAGCCAGCGGCCGGTCAACAGATCGAACTCGCCTTCGGTCAGCGGCTGGGCAAATACCCTGTCGATCGCGTGTTCCAGCGCCGCGCGCTGCAGCGCGAACGGCACATGCCGGCCCAGCGGCAGCAGCGGATCGGCAAGTCGCAGCGCTAGTTGCCCGAGTTTCAACATAAGCCCGCCTCTTCCACGCGTAGCATGCCCGGCTGGCCGTGCCAGTAGCCGTTGCAGCCATCGACCGCCAGCAGCGGCGGCTCGCCGCGACGCATGCGGTCGAACTGGTCGATGATCGCGCCCATGTCCCGCAGGCGCGGACTCAGACGCAGCGCGGTAATGCCCATCGCGTCCAGCCTCGGGTACTCCGCAGCCAGATTGGTCACGCCACCAGACATCGTCTGAATGCCGTTGAGAGTGAACAGCGGCTGGCCTTCCTGGCTGGTCAGCGGCAGACCTTCAGGGTAGTTCTGGCAGATGAAACCGCAGTCATCCTTGGGCCGGTTTTCCGCCCGCGCGGTGAAGCAGCGTGCCGAATAGGCCAACGGCAGATAGCCCCAGGCGAAAACCTCTATCTGTGGAAGGATCAAGTCGCTGCGCCGGGCCTGGTTCACCAGATTGCGGATCAGTACCTCCGAGCACTCCACCGGCGGCACCCAGCGCTGCATACCGCTGCGCCTTAACTCATCCACAGCCAAAGCGTTATACAAATTCAGCGCGGGCCCGCCCACGAAAGGCAGCTTCTTCTGACTCAGATACTGCACCGCAGCCATGTCGTTCGCTTCGACCATGAACTCGCCGTTGTCGCAAAGCCTGCGCAGGCTGGAAAGCTCGGACGCCGCCTCGATGAGCGCCAGGCCGGACAGCACGATCTGTGCCCCGCTTGCGCTGCGAAGATCACGGCCAAGATCGAGCCAGTCAGCCAGAGACAGTGCGCGGCGCTTGGAGCAAACGGTCTCGCCGAGGTAGATCAGATCGAGCGGCTGCTCGGCCATCTCGGCATAGAATTCGGTGATCTGCTGGCGGGTCCAGTAGAACAGAATGGGTCCCAGGGTCAGTTGCATGAACGCTCCTATTGCCAGGCTCGGTGGTAGGCACCCAAGGTCGTCTGGCTGCCCTCGGACATGCCGGCCAGCGCACGACTCCAGGCCGGATCGACGGCGAAGCTAGCGGGTTGGCGAGCAAAACAATCCAGTGCCTGCCGCCAGACGCCAGTCACGCGCTCGACGTAGGCCGGGCTGCGCTGACGGCCTTCGATCTTCACAGCCGCCACGCCGATCTCGGCGAGCTGCGGAATCAGATCCAACGTGTTCAGGCTGGTCGGCTCTTCCAGCGCGTGGAAGCGCTTGCCGTTGACCATGAAGCGCCCTTTGCACAAGGTCGGGTAACCAGCAGACTCGCCCTCTACGTAACGATCGATCAACACCTCGTTCAACCGAACGCTGAGCGACTCGGGCTCCTGCGCCCAGCGCACCGCGCTGGCGGGAGAGCACACGCCGCACAGGTTCGGAGATTCACCGGTAACGTAGGAAGACAGGTGGCAACGCCCCTCGGCCATGATGCAAAGGCTACCGAAGGCGAAGACCTCGACCGGAACAGGACTGCCCTGCGCCACCTGGCGCACCTGGTTGAGCGAGAGCACGCGCGGCAGCACCGCGCGGCGGACGCCGTAATGTTCGTGATAGAAGGCCAGGGCCGCCGCGTTGGTGGCCGAGCCTTGCACGGACAGATGCAGATTGAGCCCGGGATGGTGGCGGCTGGCGTAGGCCAGTACGCCTGGATCAGCTGCGATCAGCGCATCCACGCCAAGATCGGCCGCCTGGTCCACGGCACGCTGCCAGCGCGACCAGCCATCGGGCAGGGCGTAGGTGTTCACCGCTATGTACAGTTGCCTGCCGCGGGCGCGGATCAGCTCAAGGCCGCTTTGCAGCTGCTTATCGGTGAAGTTGAGCCCGGCGAAATGCCGGGCGTTGGTGTCATCGCGAAAGCCGGTGTATACCGCGTCGGCACCTTGCGCCACCGCCGCTTTCAGCGCAGGCAGACTACCTGCCGGACAGACCAGTTGCATAAGGGCTCCTTGTTGCAACGAACCGCTCTACTCTGCAGCGCCCGGTCAGGTGATGCCTTGATATCGATCAATACAGCAGCTCGGCGAAAGGCCAATAGCGAACCGGCGCGCCCACCTCGAATACCCGCTGCGGCTCGATATCGACCAGCCCCTGGGCCCAGCTTGCGCCAGCTAGCATCGCCGAGCCCTGCTGTTCATGCAGCACCGCAATGCTGCCATCGGGTCCACCAGCCAGACAGGCCCGTAGAAACTGCTGCCGCGGGCGCGGGCGCTGCCAGTCGAAGCCGGCCGGCAGGATGATCGGTTGCGGCGCGCGCTGCGTCCGGCCCATGGCGCGCCACATCCATGGCCTGGCGACCATCAACGCCGTGACCAGCGCGGCAACGGGATTGCCCGGCAAGCCGATCCACGGTGTACCGTTAACTACCCCGAACGCCAGCGGCTTGCCCGGCTGAATCGCCAGCCGCCAGACATGCAGGCTGCCCAGTTCGCGTACGGCATGCTTCAGATGATCCTCATCGCCCACCGATACGCCACCGGAGCTGAAGAGCACATCGGCCATGCCAGCCAGATCGGCCAGCGCCTGACGGGTCACATCGAAGCGGTCGGGTAGCGTTCCGCCATCGATTACCTCGCAACCCCAACCATCGAGCAACGCGCGCAACATGGGATGGTTGGCGTCGTGGATCTGCCCCGGTGCCAGCGGCTCGCCCGGCGCGCGCAATTCGTCACCGCTGCTGACCAGGCCGACGCGCAGCTTGTGGTACACCGTGACACAGCCGATTCCTCGGCTTGCGAGCAACGCCACATCCATAGGACGCAGCGCCGTACCCGCAGCCAACAACGGATCGCCCTCGCGCATCTCTTCGCCGCGATGGCGTACGTGGCTGCCCATTTTCAGCGATTCGATACGCACCTCGCCGTCGGTCACGAAACAGTCTTCCTGGGCGACAACGGTGTCGGCACCGAGAGGTAACGGCGCGCCGGTCAAGATTCGTACGGCATGGCCAGCCGCGAGCGCACCAGCCGCCTCGCCCGCGGCCACCCGCCCGGCCAGCGGCAACGCCTGGCCCGGCTGCCAGTCCGACGCGCGAAGGGCGTAACCATCCATGGCGCTGTTGTCCCACGCGGGCACATCGATCGGTGAGTACAGGGTTTCAGCCAGCACCCGGCCCATTCCAGCGCCCAATTCAACCGACTCCGTCGAGAGTGCCGGTGGCAAATGTTCGAGCATCTGCGCTATCGCTTGCTCGATGGGCATGAGCGAATCACCGGAGCATCCGCAGTCTTTCATCCGCGGCTCCCGCAAGCACAGTGGCCACCGCCGCACCCGCCTTCGGTCTCAGCCGCTGCCGGCCGTTTCTTCAGATGCGGAACGGCATTGCATGGTCGCGTACGACTGTCGAGCTGCTCTAACAGAATCTTCTCCCAGGCCAGGCGACAGGCCCCCGGCGAGCCTGGCAAGCAACAGATCAGCGTGCCGTTGGCGAAGCCGGCCAGCGCCCGGGACTGGATGGTTGACGTGCCGATATCCGCCAGCGACAGACTGCGGAACAGCTCACCGAAGCCGTCCATGGTCCGGTCGAATAGCGGTTCGATAGCCTGGGGCGTGTTATCCCGCGCGGTGAAGCCGGTTCCGCCGGTCAATAGAATCACCTGGACCTGCGGGTCGACGATCCACTGGGAGACGACTGCTCGCAGCTGGTAGATATCGTCAATCACCAGGCGGCGGTCAGCGAGATGATGACCCGCCCCGGTCAGAGCGTCGACCAGGGTCTGACCTGAGGTGTCGGTTTCAAGCGTGCGGGTGTCACTAACGGTAAGTACAGCAATGGACAGCGGAACGAAACGGGGATCGAACGAGTGGGCCATGATGAGCTCCTGCGGCATTTTCTTAAGCTTGCCGCCGGAGCCTCGCCGGGCCTATTACCCCTAGTAGGTAATGACCGGGGACATCAGAGGGATCAGCGCCAACGCTCGACGGCATTGTTGTCGGCGTCGCGTGCATCGACCCACCGTGGCCCGTCCGGGGTAGCCTCCTGCTTCCAGAATGGCGCGCGGGTCTTCAGGTAATCGATGATAAAGTGGCATGCTTCGAAGGCCGCCTGACGATGCGCCGAGGAGACCCCGACGAACACGATCGGCTCGCCGGGCTCAAGCTTGCCGACCCGATGCAGCACGTCTGCCTTGATCAACGGCCAACGCTCGTTGGCTTCACGGACGATCTTCTGCAAGGCCTTTTCGGTCATGCCGGGGTAATGCTCGAGCAGCATGCCGGCGACTTCCTGTCCGTCATTGAAATCGCGCACATAGCCAACGAACCCGACCACGGCACCTACGCCGAGTTGTTCGGCGTGCAGCGCATTGAGCATCGCCCCGGCGTCGAAAGTTTCGGTCTGTACGCGAATAACCATGGTCAGCCTCCGGTCACTGGCGGAAAGAAGGCGATTTCGTCGCCGTCTCGCACCGGCTCATCCAGGCTGCACATCTCCTGGTTGCGCGCGCACATCAATCGCGATTCGTTGAGCACGGCCCAGGCATCGCCGCGTGCAACCAGCTCGTCTCGCACTGCCCGAAGCGTATCGCGAGCGTCATTCCAGTCCAGATGCTCCTGCCCGGTACCCAGCGTTTCCCGATAGCGCGCGAAATATTGCAGTGTGATCATCTCTGTTCCTCCGCACGGTAATGTCCGCTCTTGCCGCCCATCTTTTCCAGCAACCGGGTGGCTTCGATGACCATGCCCTTGTCCACCGCCTTGCACATGTCGTAGAGCGTGAGCGCAGCCACGCTTGCGGCAGTCAAGGCTTCCATTTCCACACCGGTCTGGCCAGCCAGTTTACAGCGGGCGCGGATGCGTACGGCATCCGGCTGCTCAGCGGTCAACTCGACTTTCACCGACGTCAGCATCAACGGATGACATAGCGGAATCAGCTCCCAGGTACGCTTGGCCGCCTGAATGCCGGCGATACGCGCCACGGCGAATACGTCGCCCTTGGGATGATCGCCGTTCTGAATCAGATCGAGCGTTTCCGGCCGCATGCGTACCAGGCTTTCGGCCACCGCTTCGCGCGATGAAACAGCCTTGTCGGTCACATCGACCATGTTCGCCTGCCCCTGGGCATCGAGATGAGTAAGCATGAGGTGTCCTGAACGATTTGCGTGGCCCTACTCTACCGCAAGCGTAGTCGTCGGGCAGTACCTCTGGCGGGAGATCTTGGAAGGGATCCCCCGGCACCATTATCGGTTGCGGGGTTTCATCGCGAGGCCGGAGCGCACCGGCAGGCGACACACTTTTATAGGAGCGGGCATGACCGCGAAGGGTTTGTACCCCTCCGGAGCTCGGCTCCGGCGTCGCTTTCGCGCCCAGGTGCGCTCCCACATAGGTTTGGCGACTCCGTGTGAGCCACCGTTTGTAGGAGCGGGCATGACCGCGAAGGGTTTGACCACTTCGGAGCTCGGTTCCGGCGACGCTTTCGCGCGCTTAACAACGCACCGCCTTCCCGGTACGCAACATATCAGCCGGAGTCAGATAAGCACTACTCTGCCCTCTCCGCTCGCTAGCGCCGTCGATCTCCATGCGCGCAATGCTGCGCAAGTGAACCTCGTCCGGACCGTCAGCGATACGCAGGGCCCGCGCGGCGATCCACAGATCAGCGAGGGGCGTGTCGGGTGTCAGGCCCATCGCGCCGAAGATTTGCATGGCACGATCCACGACATTGCCAAGCATCTGCGGCACCACCGCCTTGATCATGGCGATTTCACGACGCGCCCCACGGGCTCCGACCTCATCGATCATCCAGGCGGTTTTCAATACCAGCAGGCGGGCCTGTTCGATCTCCATGCGCGAGCGTGCAATCCACTCGGAGATGCTGCCGTGCTGGTGCAAATAGCGCCCGAAGGTGCGCCGCTCCTGGGCGCGATCGACCATCAACTCCAGCGCCAACTCCGCCATGCCGATTGCCCGCATGCAATGATGCACGCGGCCCGGCCCGAGCCTGGCCTGAGCCATCATAAAGCCGTCGCCCTCGCTGCCAAGCAGGCTGCTGGCTGGCACGCGCACATTACGAAAGACCAACTCGCTATGCCCTTCCGGAGCGACGTGGTGCATCACCGGTATGTTGCGCACCAGCTCGACGCCAGGCGTCTCGAACGGGACGATGATCATACTTTGCTGGCGATGGTTGTTTGCGTCCGGGTCGGTCTTGCCCATGACGATCAGAAATGCGCAGTTCGGGTGAGAAGCGTTGGTGATGAACCATTTGCGACCGTTGATGACGTAATCATCGCCGTCGCGGCGGATCACCGTCTGAATGTTCGATGCGTCGGACGATGCCACATCCGGCTCGGTCATGGCGAAGGCGGAGCGGATCTCACCTCGCATCAACGGCCGCAGCCAGCGCTCGCGCTGCTCTTCGGTGGCAAACATGTGCAGCAGTTCCATGTTCCCGGTGTCCGGTGCGTTGCAGTTGAACACCTCCGAAGCCCAACTGACCCGTCCCATCGCCTCGGCGAGCGGGGCGTATTCGAGGTTGGTCAAACGGGTGCCCGGCTCGTCATCATGCAGCCCGGGAAGAAACAGGTTCCACAAACCCTCTTCCCGCGCGAGCGCTTTTAGATCGTCCATGAACGAGACCGGATACATGTCGGCCGTCACCTCCCGGTGCCATGCTGGAATGCGAGGGACGATGTATTCGTCCATGAAAGCCTGGACGCGGGCGAGCAACTGCTGAGACCTTGAGGAGTAAGCGAATTCCATGACAAAACCCTCGAGCTGATGGGGAACCGCCCTTCGCCAAGAACCATCTGACGTACACAGGGCGATGATCACAGGCTATGCTCGGTCTGCCGGTCTGGATAGCTTGAAGTAGCTGCTGAATAGAGCGAATTCATCAGCTGAATTGAGAATTTGATCTGGATCAACCGGATCGATTTTCATTGAATAGTGCGCAAGCGGAACCATATAGCGAAAAGCTATTTGTGCCTTAGCTGGAATATATTTCAATGATCCTGAACCAGGCACTAACATAGTCGCTGTCTTAAGCAATCAACCCACCGACTCACAAGGAGTTTTCATGTACATCAACACAGAAGTCAAACCGTTCAAGGCCACCGCGTTCCATAACGGTAACTTTGTTGAAGTGAGCGAAGCTGATCTGAAAGGCAAGTGGTCAGTATTCTTCTTCTATCCTGCCGACTTCACCTTCGTCTGCCCGACCGAGCTGGGCGACGTGGCCGACCACTACGAAGAATTCAAGAAGCTGGGCGTAGAAATCTACTCGGTTTCCACCGACACCCACTTCACCCACAAGGCATGGCACGACTCCTCCGAAACCATCGGCAAGATCCAATACCCGATGATCGGCGACCCGACTGGCACCATTACCCGCAATTTCGGCGTAATGCGTGAAGGCCAGGGTCTGGCTGACCGCGGCACCTTTGTTGTCGATCCCGACGGCATCATTCAGGCCATCGAGATCACTGCAGAAGGCATCGGCCGTGACGCCAACGACCTGCTGCGCAAGGTGAAAGCTGCTCAGTACGTCGCAGCCCACCCGGGCGAAGTCTGCCCGGCCAAGTGGAAAGAAGGCGAAGCCACTCTGGCTCCTTCGCTCGACCTGGTAGGCAAGATCTAAGTAGTGCTCCTGACCCGGCCCGCCGTGATGCCGCTGGCATCCGGTCTGGCGGGCCGGGTTTTTTACGCCCAGATTTCAACGAATTGATAGAGGACGGACACGTATGTTGGACGCGAATCTGAAGAAGCAACTGGACACGTACCTGCAGAATATCGTTAATCCGATCAAGATTAGCGTGTCCGCCGATGACAGCGACAAGTCGCGCGAACTGCTGGACCTGGCAGCCGAAATCACCGGCCTGTCTGCCAAAATCGATATGACCCGTTCGGACGATCCACGCGTTCCGAGCATGGCGATCGGCCCGGACAATGGCGAAGCACCACGCGTGCGCTTCGCAGGTCTGCCGATGGGCCACGAATTTACCTCCCTGGTGCTGGCTCTGCTCCAGGCCGGCGGCCATCCTTCGAAGGCTGACCCGGCGCTGCTCGAGCAGATCCGCAACCTGGAAGGCGAGTTCTACTTCGAAACCTATATCTCGCTGTCGTGCCAGAACTGCCCGGACGTGGTCCAGGCGCTGAACCTGATGGCGGTGCTCAACCCCAACATCACGCATACCATGGTCGACGGCGCGCTGTTCCAGAACGAAGTCGAAGAGCGCCAGATCATGGCGGTGCCGTCGGTGTATCTGAACGGTAACCCGTTCGGTCAGGGTCGCATGACCTTGGCCGAAATCGTCAACAAGGTCGACACCGGTGCAGCCCAGCGCAAGGCCGTCGAACTGACCCAGAAGGCGCCTTTCGACGTGCTGGTTATCGGCGGTGGTCCGGCAGGTGCTGCGGCAGCCATCTACGCGGCGCGCAAGGGCATCCGTACCGGGATTGTCGCCGAGCGCTTCGGTGGCCAGGTGATGGATACCGTTGGTATCGAAAACTTCATCTCGGTGCCTTACACCGAAGGTCCCAAGTTGGTCGCCAACCTCGAGCAGCATGTAAAGGACTATGAAGTCGACCTGATGACCGAGCAAAAGGCGGCCAAGCTGACCAGTGGTGATTTCATCGAGCTGGAGCTGGAAAACGGCGCGACCCTGACCAGCCGGTCAGTCATTCTGGCGACCGGCGCGCGCTGGCGCGAAATGAACGTGCCTGGCGAGCAGGAATATCGCGGCAAGGGCGTTGCCTACTGCCCGCACTGTGACGGCCCGCTGTTCAAGGGCAAGCGTGTGGCAGTAATCGGTGGTGGCAACTCGGGTATCGAGGCTGCGATCGACCTGGCCGGTATCGTCGAGCATGTCACCGTGCTGGAATTCGCCGACACCCTGCGTGCCGACGAGGTACTGC
>CAYZFU010000008.1:0-29863 GCA_964477725.1 uncultured Halopseudomonas sp. | reverse complement strand
CGCGAGTGTGGGTCGGCTAGTACGCGACCTGCCCAAACAAACCCCCGACCCCCGTGTCGGGGTTTTGTTTTTGTGCGCCCCGTCCCGATTGGAAACGCCCACTCGGCTGTAATATGCTCGGACTCGGCAAAGGATGCCTGAACCAACCCGCCCGGCGGCACGGACAGCTGTCTCTTTCCCTTTACTCGTATCAAATCGCCATGCCTGTCGTGCGAAGGGTAGGGCGGTAGCATGCCTGCAGCTTGCGCGTGGCTGATCCCGTCGAGCCGGGCCCTACTATTGAAATCATGAAATGTGGAAGTCACGCGATTACGGGTTGCGGGGCGGTCGGATTGGTAACCGGTTGATCTGCATGGGGTTTGCTAGCGGAGGCCGGCGGTTCCTGAACGATACGCGCTACTCCGTACAATCTAGTTTGCACATCAGCATAGGGTGGCGGCGAAGTAGTGCTAACAATACCTTCCAGCCGATGCGCTAAAGCGCACGGCTGAGCTCGACCTTAGGCGATATAGGTCGAACCACGAACATAGCATTAGCGCGCGAGCAATTGGGGGACGGTATCGGCTTATTTTTTTATTGGTCGATTCGCGGATCTATTATCATCTGCCCCAAGTTATCCACCCAGTACTGAACGTGAACCGCCGACAGCGTCTTTGCCTATTTCGCGCTGGGCAAGGAGCGGCGGTAGGCGCGTGGGCTCTGGCCAAACACCTTGCTGAAGTTACGGCAGAACACCGTGGCCGAGGCAAAACCGCTTCGCTCGGCAACCTGCTGGATCTGCAGGTCGGTGGCGCCCAGCAGGCGCCGCGCATTGTTCAGCCGATGGCGCAGCAGATAGTGGATTGGCGTCATGCCGGTGGCGGCCAGAAAGCGCCGGGACAGGGTGCGGGGCGTGACGCTGAGCTGGTGTGCCAGTAGCGGCAGTGTCAGCGCTTCGGTCAAGTGCAGGCGCATGTAGTCGCGGGCGGCGTCCACCAGGGTGTCGTTGCAGCTGGGCTCGAGAAATACCGGCAGCGGCGCGTCCTTGTCGCGGATAGTGAAGTAGTGCGAGGCGAACTCGGCTGAGCGGTCGCCGAGAAAGCGTTGGATCAGCAGTAGGGTCGCATCGAAGGTCGCCGGTGTGGTGGCGGTGGTGATGATGCGATCTGCCTCGACCATCTGCAGGCGCGAGCTGACGCGCACCTTGGGGTAGCGCTGCCGGAAGATGTTCTCCGAGGCCCAATGAATGGTCGCCTCTCGGCCATCCAGCAGGCCCGCCTCGGCCAGATGAAAGACGCCAGTCACCAGACCCACCACAGTCGCCCCGCCGGTGTGCTGTTGTTTCAGCCACTGCAGCGCCGGGCGGGTGCGCTCCAGATTTTCCATCGACAGCCCCCAGACTGATGGCAGTACCACCACATCAAACTGACGCTCGCTCGCTTCGGCAAAGTACTGGGTATCGAAACGCAAGCCGGAGAAGCCGCTTACCGGCTCTGGTGTGCAGCGCAGGAACGTCTCGCCAAAGCCGCGCCAGGCGCTGTTCTGAAACAGCCCTGCGCTCAGCTGCATGCCTTGGAAAACCTCAGCCATGCTGCTGATCGTGCTGCTCCAGAAACGCTCGGGAATCAGGTACGCAACCTCAATGGCGCGCTGCGCGCTGGGGGCTGTAGGTGGCTGAGGCATGGGGGCGTCCAGTGATGTCGTTGGCGATGCGAAACGTATTATGTCTTAAAAAGTTGATAAGTGGTCTTTTATGGTCATTTGCCGTTGATTCGGCATTGATAAAGTGAGCCCATCAACCGCCAAGACCCGCCGCGGCCGCGCCGCCGGAGGGCTACCTGATGAGGACCTGACCATGGATCGCCAGACCGAAACTCGACTGATCAAGCAGGCGCTGGAGCTCAAGGCACGTGGTGAGACGCAGTACCACGAATCGACCCATACGCACGCTACGGACCGCTACATCTCCGCGGCCTGGTTTGAGCGTGAGAACGACATGCTGTTTCAACGCCAGCCTATTGCGCTTGCGGCTGGCGCCGAAGCGCCCAACCCCGGCGACTACCTCAGTTTGGAGTGGGTCAAGGGTGTACCGCTGTTGCTGGTGCGTGGTGAGGATCATCAGGTTCGGGTTTTTGCCAACGCTTGCCGGCACCGCAATGCCCGGCTGGTGGTAACCGGCGAGAGTGGTTGTCGCAAGCGCTTTGTCTGCCCCTATCACGCCTGGACGTATGACACCCGGGGCAATCTGGCCGGAGCGCCGGATTTTGAGCGCGGCTTTGCTGATCTGGACCAGCAGAAGCTCGGACTGGTTGAGTTTCACTGTCGGGAGCTGGGAGGCATGGTGTTTTTCCACCCAGACCGCAATGCCGAAGTGCCCGAGCACCTGCTGGCGCCGGAGATGGCGTCCGGCTTTGACTACCTTGAACTCGCCACCCAGCGGGTCTACAAGCGCCGCAGCTATGTGATCAAGGCCAACTGGAAGATACTGCTGGAAGGGGGCATTGAGGCCTATCACTTCAACGTGGCCCACAAGAACACGCTGGCGCCGTTCTTCCTTGGCAATATCTCGACCTGGGAAAGCTGGGGCGATTTGCAGATGCGCATGATTCTGCCAAAAAAGCCGATGCTGGAGGCTGCCGAGCTGCCGGAGCAGGCCTGGGACATGCGCAAAATGGCCAACATCATTTTCACGCTGACCCCGACGGTCTTGCTACTCGCCCAGCCGGACAATATTTCGCTGATTCGCATGGTACCGCTGTCGGCCGGTGAGACCCGCATTGAAGAAGTGCTGCTGGTAGATCCGCCGCAATCGGGCGCCGAGGAATGGTCGGAGCAGGAACTGACCATCCACGAGACCAACCACAACCTGGTCCACAAGATCCTGATGGAGGACTGGGTGTTGGGCGAAACCATTCAGGCCAACATGGCCAGCGGGGTAGTAGACGAGATTCACTTTGGCCGCTTCGAATCTGCGCTGACCTGGTTTCATGAACAGTACGCACGCTTGATGGCGCTTGATGACGGCGTAATCGCGCGGCTGGCTTGAGGCGGCGGAGGGTTCGACGATGAAGAAATGGCAATGCGTGGTCTGCGGCATCATTTACGACGAGGCTCAGGGCTGGCCGCAGGACGGTATCGCCCCGGGTACCGCCTGGGAAGATGTACCGTCTGACTGGATGTGCCCCGATTGCGGCGTCGGTAAGGACGAGTTCGATATGGTGGAGTTGTCGTGAGCGCGCCTATCGTGATTGTTGGCAGCGGCTTGGCTGGCTATACGGTTGCGCGGGAGCTGCGCAAGCGCGACAGCAGTACGCCGTTGGTGATGCTGACGGAGGACGATGGCGCCTTTTATTCAAAGCCGCTGCTATCAAATGCGCTGGCCAAGGGTAAGAGCGCCGATGCGCTGGTCAGTGCTGATTGCGACAGCATGGCGGCGCAATTGAATATGCGCATCCTGCCCTTTAGCCGGGTGGTGTCCATTGAGCCGGCTCGGCACCAGCTGGTCTGTGAGGGGCAGCGGCTCGACTATCGGGCGTTGGTGTTAGCGGTAGGCGCCGAGGCGACGACTCTGGCGATACCCGGAATCGACCTGCCGGGAGTGTTGTCGGTCAACGCTCTGACCGACTACCGCCCGTTTCGCGAGCAGCTGGAGGTGGCTAAGCGGGTATTGATCATGGGGGCCGGGCTGATCGGGTGCGAGTTTGCCAACGACCTGCTGGCCGCCGGTAAACAGGTTGAGTTGGTTGATCCGCTCGCCACGCCGTTGGCCGCTTTAGTGCCTGAGCGAGCGGGGCAGGCGCTGGCCACTGCGCTGACTCAGGCCGGCGCGCATTTCCATCTGGGGCGCTGGGTAGCGTCGCTGGCGCCGAGTGAGGGGCGGCTGCAGGCCAGCCTTAGCGATGGTCAGGCGACGTTGGTCGATCTGGTGCTCAGCGCTGTAGGGCTGAGACCACGCACCGGGTTGGCGCGGGCTGCCGGCCTTCGCTGCGGGCGCGGCATCTGTACCGATGCGCAACTGGCCACCAGTGCGCCGGATATCTACGCCCTGGGCGACTGCGCTGAGGTGCAGGGGCTTTGGCAGCCCTACGTGATGCCGCTGATGAGCGCAGCTCGTGCGTTGGCGGCCACGCTGACCGGCCAGCCCACAGCACGGAGTTACCCACCCATGCCCGTCATCGTCAAAACACCCGCTTGCTCCATGGTTGCGCTGCCGCCACCGGCTGTAGCCGGAGAGTGGCATTGGCAGGGGACTGGCGTTGATCTGCAAGGTGAGTTTCGTGATCCGCAGGGCTCCTTACGCGGCTTTGTGCTGAGTGGCGTGCAGGTGGCGCAGCGCCAGGCGTTGCTCAAGGCATTGCAGTACTCCGATAACAATGAACAACACAGCGCGCTAGCGTAAGTGGAGAGGGCCTGATGAAAGGACATATCGTTGAACAATTGGCGCGGCATTGCGCCGCTCGACCACAGGCGATCGCCTGTGCCGATAGCACGCGCCAATGGTGCTTCGCTGAGCTGCGCGAGCTTGCTAACCAGTTAGCTGCGCGGTTGCGGGCAGAGGGAGTGCAGCCGGGTGAGCGTTTGGCTGTGCTGACCCGTTCACACCTGGACGCGCTGGTCGCCTTGCTGGCGGCCCAGCAACTCGGGCTGATCTACATGCCGCTGAACTGGCGCCTGTCGATTGAGGAGCAGGCCTACGTGTTGGGACATGGCGCGCCGGCCCTGGTGCTGGCCGACGCTGACCTGGCGCAGCTGTATGCCGAGGCCCTGCAGAGTATTTCTTGTCTGGTGGATGTGGTCAGAGGGCTAACGTCGGCTGTGGAAGGTGAGGTAGTGGAGACTTCCGCGCAAAGCCATGAAGCTGCCGCCTTGCTTCTGTACTCCTCCGGTACTACAGGGCGACCCAAGGGCGTGCTGCTCTCGGTGCCGGGGCTGCTCTCTGCCATTGATACCGCCACGCGGGCCAGCGGCTTCAGGGAGGAGGACAGTCTGATCAACGCGCTGCCGGTATTTCATATTGCGGGCATCATTTCGTTGCTGGTGCCGCTGATGGCCGGCGGTCGGCTGGAGGGCATGGACAGTTTTGAGCCGAGCCTGTTTGCCGCGCGGGTGAACGAGCGAACAATCAGCCACACCACGCTGGTGCCGGCCATGATTCAGATGCTGCTGACAGCCGGTGTGTCGATGTCCGCGCTGCAACGGGTCATGTATGCCGGTTCGCCGATTGCCGAGCCGGTGCTGCGGGCAGCGATGGACAGCTTTGGCTGCGAGTTCATCCAGATCTATGGACTCACCGAGGCAGCTGGCATTGCATCGGTGCTGGCAGCGGCGGATCACCAGCACGCAGGACTGCTGAGCTCAGCCGGCCGTGCAGCGGACGATGCCGAGCTGATGATCGTTGACCCCACCAATGGTGCAGCATTGGCAGACGGGCAGGTAGGTGAGATCTGGGTACGCTCGGTGCGCTGCATGCTTGGTTACTGGAATGATCCGCAGGCCAGCGCAGAGGCCTGGGGCGACGGCGGGTGGCTGCGCACGGGCGACTGCGGCCATCTGCGCGATGGCTATCTGTTCATCACTGACCGGCTAAAGGATCAAATTGTCAGCGGCGGCGAAAATGTCTATCCGGCAGAGGTCGAGCGCGTGCTGGTGCAGCATCCTGCGGTTGCCGACTGCGCGGTAATTGGTGTGCCGGACAGTCGCTGGGGGGAAACAGTCAAGGCTTGCGTGGTGCTTAGACCGGGTGCTGATGCCTCGGCCGCGGCGCTTATCGAATTTTGCCGTGAGCATCTGGCGCATTATAAATGCCCTTGCTCGGTGGACTTTCACGCTGAGCTGCCACGCAACGCGTCGGGTAAAGTACTCAAGCGTACGCTGCGGGCTCCGTACTGGAAGGCTCAGTCCCGTGCGGTGTCCTGATGACCAGTGAGCTGCAGTTTCCGCTCACTGCGCCCGCCCGTGGCGGCTGGTGCGAGGTGTGTCCCGACGTGCTTTGGATTCGCTTGCCGTTGTCGCTGCGCATTGATCACGTCAACGTCTGGGCCCTGCGTGAGCAGAACGGCTGGACCCTGGTGGATACGGGGATGGCAACCGCTGAGTGCTTCGCCGCTTGTGGAGAAAACGGGGTCAGATGAACATATCCTCTTAACTATCTGCCTGCGGCGCGGGACGCTCTGGCGCGCTCTGAGTTGTCAGGTACTAATCACCAAAAGGAGTTCCCTCTGAAATCCATAGAACAAATCCTCAGCTTCATCGTCGAGGTGGAAAAGCTCAAGGCAGTGTTGCGAAAGACTCGCCCGGTGGGGCTGGATCGGTACGAGAACTCGGCCGAGCATAGCTGGCATGTGTGCCTGGCTGCGCTGATGCTGAAGGATCATGCGAATGACGCCGTGAATATCGACCGCGTGCTGAGGATGCTGTTGATTCATGATCTGGGCGAGATCGACGCGGGAGATACGATCGTCTATGCCGAACAATCGGCTGAGCAGAAGAGCAAGGAGGAAAACGGCGTGCGCCGGCTTCTGGACATGCTGCCGGCCAGCCAAGCTGAGGAGTACCTGTGTTTGTGGCAGGAATTCGAGAAAGGCGAGACGGCCGATGCGCTCTACGCCAGAGCAATCGATCGCGTACCGCCGCTTCTACACAACCTCCACGGCGCGGGACATAGCTGGCAGTCGCATAATATCGGCTTTGATCAAGTGCTCAAGCTCAATAGCCGAATCGAGAAGGGAAGTAAGCCGCTGTGGGATGTGCTGAAATCAAGGATTCAGGCGGCGAAAGACGAAGGCCTGTTCGCTCATCAACACGCTCCAAACGATCGCGGTTGACGCCGCTATGCGGCGCGCCCGTTGCTGCCGTTAGGCCAAAAGTGCGGCTCAGCCTAACCGAAACATCGCAATTTTTTATAGGGCTCGGCGGGCAATTTGGACCATGAAAGGCCGAGTGTGACCACGTGGATGGCCTCGGAGATGGCTACGGGAATAGCGGCGAGCAAATCAGAATTTTCTTCAGGGATGAAACGATGCATCAATGGCTTTATGCGGCGAGCCTGGTCGGGCTGTCGCTCTATTCGGCGGCAAGTTCCGCGCAGCCCCCGCCAGGCGCGGACATCAAACCGTTGCCTTACTCGTCGGGGTCTCTGCACGCCATGATGGTGCTGACCAGTGATCTGGAGGCTGCACGTCGCGCATGGCAAGAGAGTGCGTCGAGCCCCAAGATGATCACCGTCACGCAGGCTCGCCCGGGCGATAACGTATCTACTCTCATCATGCTGCATGGCTGCACACCCGACCAGACCGGTCGTTGTAATGTCGACGCTGCGTTTCGCCTCGAGGTACCTGGCGGTGAGCAGTTCGAAGCAGGCAGGGGCAAGCTATGGTCAGCCGATCCGCTATCCGGTTTGCTCGTGCTGGGTAATGCAAGCGCTAGCCTGGTAGTCGCTCCGGATTGGGCGCCAGGTCAGTATGTGTTTCATGCGCTGGTGCTGGATCGGGTGGCTAATGCCACGTTGGCCTTATCGGCACCCTTCGAAGTGCTTGGCCGCCCCGAGGCGACACCTTGATTTGGTAAAGCAGGGTAGGGCATGAACCGCTCGCAGGGCTCGGTACTCAACACGTCGGACGAGCTGAACAACGAACGCAGGGACAGCAACATGGGAATAGTCGTGCTACTCGCTTTCGGCTGGGCGGTCAGCGTATACGGACTGCCGGTGCGCTTTGCGGCGGCATTTGCCTTGCTTAGCTTTCTGCTGGGTCTGCTATCGGCCGAAGTCGTGCTAAGTGCGATCACAGCGCTGATCAACTTTTTATTCGCCGCTGCCTATTTCTATCTGATCGAGCGGTACGCCAGCAACGTACTAACCTATCTGCTGATTATGTTCATCGGCGCGCTGGCATGGGGTATTTCGCCGATTTGGCTGGCCGCGTGAGGATTACCCGCTTGATCGACCGGCTAACAAGGGACCCACAAAAGACGGGACAGATTACTTGTGCCCCAAATGCCAGCCGTTGAAGGAAAAGGTCTCCGCAGCCCCGCGCCGGCACCCAGGTAGCCGACGCTTCGTTCAGCTACCGTACAGGTGGTGTTCAGCCAGCGTTCAGCCCTGGCCGTGCAGTATGACTCTCGTGCTTTGACACATCCATTGTCATTCGAGAGGCAGTACATGAAAGCGACTATCACCAAACTGGTTCTGGCGACTCCCCTGCTATTCGGCGCTGCGACCGTGGCCCATGCCGACAACAATTTTGCCGGTCTGACCTGGGGCAAGACCAGTAGCAACATCCAAAAGGGTTCGGAGCTCAATGGCAATCTGAACAACCCGAACTTCGACAGCGTGATCAACGACGAGCGGACCTGGGGTCTACGTGCCGGTCAGCAGCACGACGCGGGTCGTTACTACGCTACGTACGAGTACATCTCTGGCAGCAACAACGGCCTCAAGCTGCGCCAGCAGAATTTCCTCGGCAGCTATGATGTGTTTTACCCACTGAACCAGGAAGGCACCAAGCTGTTCGGCGGCGGTACGCTCGGTCTGGTCAAGTTCGAGCAGAACAGCTCGGGCACCTCGCGTGACAGCAATATCAGTTATGCTGCCGGTCTGCAGGCTGGGCTGCTGCAGGAAGTCAACCAGAGTGTATCTCTGGAAGGTGGCTATCGTTACCTGCGCAGCAACGCCAGCACCGACTTTGCACCACGCGGTGAAGGCTCGCTTGGCTCGCTCGACCTGCACAGCACCGGCCGCTGGTACGTGGGCGCCAACTACAAGTTCTAAGTCTGCCGTGACTATGCCGGGTCGCTCTCCGCGGGCGATCCGGCTTCACTCCTGATGATGAGGAGCATGCACCGATGAAATTGCTGGTCGTGGAGGATGAGGCGCTGCTGCGTCACCATCTCTATACCCGACTCGGCGAACAGGGCCACGTGGTGGACGCGGTCGCCAACGCTGAAGAGGCACTCTATCGCGTCGAAGAGTACCACCATGATCTGGCCATCGTAGACCTCGGCTTGCCAGATATAAGCGGGCTGGACCTGATCCGGCATCTACGCAGCCGTGACAAGACTTTCCCCATTTTGATTCTCACGGCCCGCGGTAACTGGCAAGACAAGGTTGAAGGCCTGGCCGCTGGGGCTGACGATTATGTGGTCAAACCCTTCCAGTTCGAAGAGCTCGAGGCCCGTCTCAATGCCTTGCTGCGCCGCTCCTCCGGTTTCATTCAATCGACCATAGAAGCAGGCCCGCTGCTGCTGGACATGAACCGCAAGCAAGCGCAGATCAACGGCTCAGGCATAAGCCTGACTGCCTATGAATACCGCATACTTGAGTACCTCATGCGCCATCACCAGCAAGTGGTCCCCAAGGAGCGCTTGATCGAACAGCTGTATCCCGACGACGAGGAACGCGATCCCAACGTGATCGAGGTGTTGGTCGGTCGTCTGCGTCGCAAGCTTGAAGATGGCAACGGCTTCAAACCCATAGAGACGGTGCGCGGTCAGGGCTATCTATTCACTGAGCGTTGCCGGTGAGCTCAGGCGTGCGGCGCATTCAAAAGCGCTGGTCTTCCTCGCTGCGTCTGCGCCTGATGTTTGGCAGCGCCGTGCTGGCAGTGCTGTTTATGCTGGCACTGCTGCCAGCCTTGCGTAGCGCCTTTCTGATTGCCCTGGAGCAATCGATGGAAAATCGCCTGGCAGCGGATGCTAGCACCCTGATTTCCGCTGCGCGTACTGACGACGGCAAATTGAGCATGCCGAACAAGCTGCCTGACGAGGAGTTTGATATCCCCAACGCGCAGCTGCTGGGATTCATTTATGACCGCCAAGCAAACCTGGTGTGGCGATCGCGCGCGGCCCAGGACATTGCCGTCCCCTATTTACCGCAATATGACGGCGGCGCGAATCGCCTGTTGCGCATCGAAGATCGTCGAGGGGTCGAATTTTATGTGTATGACGTCGAAGTAGACCTGTTGCGCGGTGAGAGTGCTGCTTTCAGTATCGTTACCATGCAGCCGGCGAGCGATACCCAGGCCTTGTACCGCGGTTTCATGCAACAGCTTTATCTGTGGCTTGGCGCTGCCTTGCTGTTGTTGCTGGGGCTATTGTGGTTTGGTCTGACCTGGGGGTTTCGCAGCTTGCGCCGGCTGCGCAAGGAGCTCGATGACGTGGAGAGCGGCAGCCGCGAGCGCCTGAGCGATGAACACCCCAGCGAGCTGTTGCGTCTGACTGGCTCGCTGAACCGGCTGCTCGATAGCGAGCGTCAGCAGCGCGAGCGCTATCGGCATTCTCTGGATGATCTGGCGCATAGTCTGAAAACCCCCTTGGCTGTGCTGCAAGGCGCAAGTGAAGTCATCGCCGCCAAGCCGGAAAATCGCGAACAGACCCGGATACTGCAGCGGCAAATCGAACGTATGAGCCAGCAGATCGGCTACCAGCTGCAGCGTGCCAGTCTGCGCAAGAGCGGGCTGGTACGCCACCGGGTGCCCTTGGCACAGGTCGTAGGCAGCCTCTGCGAAGCACTCGATAAAGTTTATCGGGATAAACAGGTCACCGTGCAGCGGGAATTCGATCCCTGTCTGGAGATCCCCATGGAGCGTGCTGCACTGCTCGAGTTGATGGGCAACCTGTTGGAGAACGCCTACCGACTATGCCTGGGCCAGGTAAGAATTCGCGCCGATATCGCTCATGATGTCTGTGAGCTGGTTATAGAAGACGATGGTCCCGGCGTACCTGTCGATCAGCGCGAACGCATCCTGCGCCGAGGCGAGCGCCTGGACACGCAACACCCCGGTCAGGGCATTGGCACCGCCGTAGTGAAGGACATCCTTGAAAGCTACGACGGCGAGTTGTTCGTGGAAGATTCCGAGTTGGGCGGCGCGGCATTTCGAGTCCGTTTTTAAGCGCAAACAGATTCGATCCGATCAGTAACGAGACGTCGCCAGTCACGGTGTTTGATATTCAAGCTGTGTCTACATCCATCCATGGTAGGAAAAACATCGTGGCCTTCATCAATCCTGTCACCCTGACTGCGAGCGGCGTACAGCTCGTCCCGCTTGAGCTCGACCACGAAGCCGGTCTGCGCGCCGCAGCCGCGGATGGCGAGCTATGGAAAGTGCGTGTCACCTCGGTACCCGAGCCTGACCAGACGCGCAGCTACATTGGAGCTGCGCTGAAAAGCCGTGCAGACGGTAACCGGTTTGCTTTCGCTGTGGTTGAACAGCCCAGCGGCCTGGTGCTTGGCTCGACCAGCTATCACGACATACTGCCTGACCCCAAGCGCGTGGAGATCGGCTACACCTGGTATGCCAAGCGCGCACAGCGCACGCATATCAACACCACCTGCAAGTTGCTGCTGTTGACGCACGCTTTCGACACGCTGGGCTGCAATGTGGTGGGCTGGCGCACCGATGTGTTCAACTTCGCCAGTCAGCGCGCCATCGAGCGGTTGGGCGCGAAGAAGGATGGGGTGATTCGAGGCAACGGCTTGCGCCGTGACGGAACAGTGCGCGATACGGTGATGTACAGTGTGCACCGAGGCGAGTGGCCGGAGGTGCGCGCGCACCTTGAATATATGTTGGGCCGGTATGCTCGAAGCTCGGGTAACCGCGTCCCCGAATAGCAAACTAGCGCACGCCTGGCCATTGCGCGGCAGCATCATCGGGCCAGCGTCTGCAGCGCTACGTGGGCCGCGTTCTCGATCAGCGCCACCCAACAACAACCAGGAGAAAGCCGATATGAAAACGATCGGATTGATCGGTGGCATGAGCTGGGAATCGACGCAAACGTATTACCAGTTGGTCAATCAACTGGTGCGCGAGCGATTGGGCGGTTTGCATTCAGCGAAGCTTGTGCTCTATAGCGTTGACTTCGCCGAGATCGAGACGCTGCAGCATCAGGGCGATTGGGACGCGACTGCGCGCATTCTGCAACGCGCGGCGGGGTCGCTTGAGGCTGCCGGCGCAGATTTTCTGGTGCTGTGTACCAACACCATGCACAAGGTGGCAGGCTCGATCGAAAGCGCGGTCAAGGTGCCGCTGCTGCATATCGCTGACGCCACCGCGCAGGTGCTACTCAAAGACGGCGTGACTCGAGTCGGGCTGCTCGGCACGCGATTCACCATGGAGCAGGCTTTTTATCGCGAGCGACTCGAACAGCAAGGTCTTGAGGTGCTGGTTCCGGACGAGGCGCAGCGCGAGGCGGTTCATTCGATCATCTATCAGGAGCTCTGCCAGGGGCTCATCAAGCCTGATTCGCGAGCGACTTACCTTGATGTCGTGTCGTCGCTGTCAGCGCGCGGCGCTCAAGCGGTCATCCTCGGTTGTACCGAAATAGGATCGCTGATTGCGGAGCAGCACACCGCAGTGAAGCTCTATGACACGACCGAAATCCATGCCCGGCAGGCGGTGGAATCGGCCTTGGGCTTGTAGTCAGCCCGGCAAGGAGAACGAGCCGTGTCAGGATTGCCAAGGAACCTGTTAACCCTGCTGGGCGCTGTCATGCGAGGCGGAACGGCCGACCCATGGCAGCCACTGTGCTGCTATTTCTGGATCACGCCGTTCGACTGCGGTACGCGTGTTTTGAAAAGCGACAGGTATCTGCAGCTGGCCGAATCCGCACAGCTCGACTTTATGATCCGAACACGGCTGATCGGCGACCTGCTGCGCCAGCGATCTCGCTTCGTCAACGCGTCTCAGTTTGTCGTGTTCCGCAAGCCGATCGGCATGTTCAGTCGGGTATGTATGCAGACCACGATTGTGTATGCCGACGAGAAATGCGCCTATTTCTCACACACTCTGTTGGTGAAGGGGCAGCGCTGCGCTGAAGTACTGGTGAAAATGAAGTTCAAGCGAGGCGCTATCACCGTCAGCCCGGCTGATATTTTCGGCGCTTGCTCTCGCCCCAGGCCGCCTTATCTGGACGGGTGGGATCGGGCGATCGAGCAACTGTCTTCGCCTGCCGAGCCCTGAAAGCGAGCCGCCCGTTTGCCTGCGCGTCGCCTGACTTCAAGGACACCACCATGATCAACGGTATCAATCACGTCACGCTAGCGGTCAGTGATCTGGCCCGGTCCTTTGCGTTTTATACCGAGGTGCTCGGCCTGAAGCCGGTCGCGCGATGGGCAAGCGGGGCGTACCTGTCGGCGGGCCAGGACTGGATCTGCCTGTCGCTTGATTCAGACACCCGCACCGGCGCGCTGGCCGAATATACCCATTTGGCGTTCTCGGTTGATCATTCGGCTTTTGCTGCGTGTGTCAGCCGGATCGAATCCCGGCAGGTGACGATCTGGAAGGCCAACAGCAGCGAAGGGGACTCTCTGTATTTTCTTGATCCGGATGGACACAAGCTGGAGATTCATTGCGGTGATCTGCAAAGTCGTCTGGCTGCCCTGAAACAACAACCTTACCAAGACCTTGAGCTATTCGATTAAAGCTTCCCCTGGCCGACACCACGAACAGGTCCGTAGGGCAGCTGTCCATTGGTCGCGCTCTTCGGCGGGCTGTGGCGGGCTTGCTAAGGTAACTGGCGTCCGCGCCGCAGCTTTCCTCGTCTAGTCGAGCTGGTGCGCCTGCTTACGCCTGCCTTCGGTATGATTTGTCTGCAACGACGTCACGCCGGTCGCTGTCGTATAGGTGCCGGCCTTCCGTGTTCGTTCCGCCACTGGGCCAGTTCGTGCGTGAGCCTTGCCGGCTCGCCGTTTCGTTTATCGTCTCCTAGTGAGGAAACATCTATGTTCGACTTCACTGCCCGGTCACGAGCAACCCTCGTGGCCATCTCGTTGATCTCGCTGCCCTCATTCAGCCAGGCACAATCGGAACACCAACCGATTTCCGAGACGTCTCTTGAGATTGTCCAGTTTGCTGGTGTACTGCATGCGACAGCACTCATGTGCGAGGCTTACTCCGAGCAGAAAATGCTCGGTTACAAGCGTGCCCAGAAAGACAGGATGGTCGAGCAGGGCATGGAAGAGGAAGCGTTCTATCGAGCCTTTGCGAAAGGTCTCACAGAGGCCGAACAGCGATGGGATACACTGTCGGACGCTGAAAAGAAGCAGGCGTGCGCCGAGATCGAAAACCAGATGTCGGACATGACGCCACCGGCTCGATAAACGGAAAAAACAGGGATGTCAACTCGCTCCAGTTTGCCGTGCGCGGACTCCGCCGCGCGCAACCCGCTCGTTGAGATTTACCGCGACGAGTATCTGCTGGCCGTGCACAAACCCGCCGGCCTGTTGCTGCACCGCAGCCCGATCGACCGGCACGAAACCGAATTCGCGCTCCAGTATGCTCGTGCCCTGAATGGCGGCGAGCATGTGTATCCGGTACATCGTCTGGACAGGCCAACCTCCGGTTTGCTGCTGTTTGCGCGGGACCCGGCTACGGCCAGCACGTTGGGGCGTGCTTTCATGGCCGGCGAGGTACGCAAAACCTACCTGGCGCTGGTGCGCGGGTGGACGGCCGAGGCGGGGTTGATCGACCACCCGTTGCGCGAACACGCCACGGATCGACGATGCAAGGACCAGGACCAACCGATGCGCGAGGCGCGCTCGCACTATCGACGGCTCGCCACCCCCGAGATCCCGGTCGCGATCGAAGGTTATCCGTCGAGCCGATACAGCTTGGTGGAGCTTAAACCGCATACTGGCCGCAAGCATCAGCTGCGCCGCCATATGCAGCATATTGCCCACCCGATCATTGGCGATACCAACTACGGCCGGACGCGTCACAACCATTACTTCGCCGAGCGGTTCGGGTTCAGCCGGTTGATGCTTGCAGCGACCGGCATGAGCTTTGTCCATCCGGCCACTGGCGAGCCGATAACGCTAAGCGCGGAGCCGGACGCGAGCTTCACCCGGGTGCTGTCGGTGTTTGGTGAACACCTGCCGCCGTTGCGGGCCAGGGCAGAGGTGACGGCCGGCCTGTAAACTGGCTGGCTCGCTGCGCCGCCTATCGATCATCAGTTTCCAGCCTCAGCCGACAAGGACGTCGCATGCGTTATCTCTGCTCGTTGTTCATTATCAGCTTCACCTTCCTCGTTCAGCTGGCCCAGGCAGAGCAAAGCTCGCCGCACCAGCCGATGCTCGCCAGCGTCTACCGCGGCGAGGCGCAGGTCACTGAATACTGGGTCAGTGAAAAGCTTGACGGTGTGCGCGGACACTGGGACGGGGATTTTCTCTGGACGCGGGGAGGGCATCGGATTGCCGCGCCGGGCTGGTTCACTAACGCTTGGCCGAACACTCCCATGGATGGCGAGCTCTGGATCGGCCGGGGCCGCTTCGACGAGGTGAGCGGCATCGTGCGCAGCATGACCCCCAGCGATGAAGCCTGGCAAGACGTGCGCTTCATGGTGTTTGATTTGCCGGCGCATGAAGGGTCGTTCGATGCGCGCGTCGAAGCCATGCGCGAAATTCCTAGCCGTGCCATTCCGTGGTTGCAACCGATAGAGCAGTACAGAGTGACCAATGCGGAACAGCTGGACCAGCGTCTGAAGATCGTTATCGCCAGGGGTGGAGAGGGCTTGATGCTCCATCATCGGGATGCTGTGTATCGTTCAGGCCGCAGCCAGGACCTGCTCAAGTACAAACAGTATGAAGATGCCGAAGCCTGGGTCATAGGCTATACCGAAGGCAACGGGAAATATGCGGGCAAGGTTGGCGCGTTGATCGTCGAGCGAGACGACGGCCGTCGCTTTCGCCTGGGCAGCGGTTTGAGCGATGCCGAGCGTGACAGTCCACCGTCCGTTGGCAGCTGGGTCACCTATCGCTATAACGGTCTGACATCGACTGGCCTGCCGCGGTTCGCCCGGTTCCTGCGCATCCGCGCCGAGGCGCCGAAGATGCCGCCATCCGTGGCGGAGATCGTATCCACTCAATCCGGGAGCACACCATGATCGTATCGACAACGCATAGCATTGAAGGTCGGAAAATCACGCGGTATTGCGGTATCGTTGCCGGCGAAGCCATTCTCGGCGCGAACCTGTTCAAGGATCTCTTCGCAGGCATCCGCGACATGGTCGGCGGCCGCTCGGCCACCTATGAGCGAGAGCTGACGCGAGCGCGCGACATTGCGCTGAAAGAACTGGAAGAAAAAGCTGCGGAAGCGGGCGCCAATGCGGTTGTCGGCGTGGATATCGACTACGAGGTGCTCGGTGAGCGCAACGGCATGTTGATGGTCTCCGCCAGCGGCACAGCGGTCGTCGTCGAATAACTTATCAGGATCACAAACGAGGCATGATCGAGCCCTCAATGCAGTTGTGGCACTTCTCGGCTGAATCCGGCCGCCAGGGTTCGTCCTCGGAGCCGCGCGTCGGCGCCACCATCTATGGCAATGCGCCGCAAGGCGTGCGGGAATCGAAGGCGGGCGGCCATGACTGACCAGCCCACAGCCGATCTTCGGCTACGTCCAGCCATGCCGACCGACGCCGATGGCATCGTTCAATGCGTTCAGCTGGCCTATCAACACTTCGTCGCCCGCATTGGTCAGCCGCCTGCCCCGATGCTTGATGACTATGCCAGGCTCATTCGCGAGCGCATGGTGTGTATCGTATCGGTAGTGGACACTGTCGCCGGTGTGCTGGTGATGCGGGAGACCAGCGAGGGGTTCCTTCTGGACAACGTCGCAGTGCATCCGGCCTATCAACGGCAGGGCATAGGCAGGATGTTGCTCGAGCATGCCGAGCAGCGCGCGCGTGTGGCAGATCACAGCAGCATTGTGCTGTACACCAACGAACTGATGGTAGAAAACCGCTACCTTTACGCGCAGATTGGCTATCGCGAATACGCCAGACGCACCGAGCAGGGGTTGTCACGCGTTTATATGCGAAAGCTCCTTGCGGTGTTGCAACCCGATCCGGTATCCACATGACGCAAACTGCTAGCCCTTCTCCCATCCAGTCCTGCCCGCTCTGTGGTTCGGACAACGCCTGCCAGCCAGCGCGCACCGGGTCCTTCGAGACTGACTGCTGGTGCAAGCAGGTTACAGTCGACCCAGGCGCGTTGCAGCGCATCCCGGATTCAGCCCGGGGCACAGCCTGTCTGTGTCAGCGGTGTGCTGCAGGCGAGGCGGGCTAAGGCGAGCGGGATAATCAATCCAAAGGAGAAGCCAGGATGGACCTTGATGCAGCAACACTGATAACCACGACGGAGCAGCTCACCGCGCTCTATGCCCCGCCCAGCGAGCGGGCACAGCTCAAGCAGATTGATCATCTGGATGAGCATTGTCGTGCGTTCATCGCGGCTTCGCCTTTCTTCGCACTCTCCACCTGCGGCGAATCGGGCGCGGATTGTTCTCCCCGTGGTGACTCGTCAGGCTCGGTGCTGACGCTCGATGAGCATACCTTGTTGATAGCCGATCGGCGCGGCAACAACCGGCTGGATAGCTTGCGCAATATCCTCGACAACCCTTCGGTTGGGCTGATGTTCCTTGTTCCCGGGCACAACGAAGCGTTGCGCGTGAACGGTCGAGCCCAAATCAGCCGGGATCCGGCGCTGCTAGCGCGCTTCGAGGTAGCCGGTAGGCTGCCGGTCACCGTGATTGTCGTGCGGGTCGACGAAGCGTTCATTCATTGCGCACGCGCCCTGGTGCGGGCTGGATTGTGGGAAACCTGCGACCAGGCGCCAGCGGTTCCGAGCATCGGGACCATGCTGTCCGCGCATACGCAGGGGAAGGTGGATGCGCAGACCTACGATGCCGAGGTGGCTGCACATTTGAAGGAAACGCTGTATTGATACGCCAGCAAATCCTTCGCAGCCAGGTCCGTTCGTACAGATTGAGGCAGAGGGGTTTCGTGGGAGCGCACCTGGGCGCGAAGGGCTTGGTGCAGGCGTCTTCGCGGCCAGGTCCGTTCGTACAGATTGAGGCACAGGGGTTTCGTGGGAGCACACCTGGGCGCGAAGGGTGTGGTGCAGGCATCTTCGCGGCCAGGCTCGATCCGCACCGGCGATAGCAATTGCTCGCGCTTCATGGAACTGTCAGCGCTCCGCTGCACTCATAATCAACGAGTCCCTCAACTGGAGTTGATTATGAAGCTTGCGATGAAATCTATGCTGCTCAGCATGCTGTTCATGTTCGGTGTCGCTGGTTGCAACACCATGCACGGTGCGGGTGAGGATATCGAGCGAGGCGGGGAAGCTATCCAGCGCCAGGCCAACTGATCGAGCCCCGATCGAGAAGCCGTCCGGGTTAATTACCACCGGGCGGCTTGCGTCGTTTCATATCCCCTCCGCCCGTTTCCTGTCCTGCCATTTCCCGGCATGGCTCGATGGTTCCCGCTAGCCTTTCCTGACTGGATAGCTGGAGCATTCACATGTACAAACTGTGTTTTTTCGCGCCTGAATCGCATCTAGAATCGGTCAAGCGTGCAGTATTCGACGCGGGTGCCGGCAAGATGGGCGATTACGATTCATGCTGCTGGCAAGCCCTGGGGCAGGGACAGTTTCGGCCGTTGAAAGGAGCCGATCCGCACATAGGCGAGGTTGGTGAACTGGAATATGTGCAGGAATACCGGGTCGAGACCCTATGCCATGGCGACGTGGTAAGAGATGTCGTCGCGGCGTTGCGCAAGGCGCACCCCTACGAAGAGCCTGCTTTCGATGTCTGGGCGCTGACCCAGGAACTGATGATGTGACAAGGGCGTGCCTGGGCACGCCCTTTTTCGTCAGTCGTTGGCGAAGGGCACCGGTTTCGGGGTGTCCGCGGTAGAGGGCGGCAGTCGCGGAATGGCGAACTGGGGCTGCTCCCCGGTCAGGGTCTTGAGGAAGGCGGTCATGTTGTCGATATCGCTCTTCGGCAGTTCGCGGCCCAGCTGCAGTCGTGCCATCAGATCAACCGCTTTTTCCAGTTCCCAATGCGCACCGTCGTGGAAGTAGGGGTAGGTCAGTTCGACGTTGCGTAGCGTAGGCACCTTGAACGAAAACCGATCCGCGTCATCACCGGTTACCGCTACGCGGCCTTCGGCCGGGTTGTCGGTAATATAGGGTTTGACGATGCCCATTTTCTGAAACGACGTACCGCCCGCTGCCGCGCCGTTATGACAGGCAGTACAGCCGACTTCCTTGAAGGTCTGGTATCCGGTCAGCTCCTGCTCGGTCAGCGCGTTGTCATCGCCCTTGAGCCAACGGTCGAAGCGTGAGTTGGGCGTGACCAAAGTCTCTTCGAACGCGGCGATGGCATTGGTCACCTGATCCAGCGTGATTTCCTGGGTGCCGTAAATGTCGGCAAAATCGCTGCGGTACTGGGGAATGGAGCGCAGCACATCCAGCGCTACCGCATGCGTCAGAGCCATTTCCTTGGGATTTGAAATGGGGCCCGCAGCCTGCTCTTCGAGCGTCTTCGCCCGGCCGTCCCAGAACTGCGCAACGCTCATGCTGGAGTTCAGTACGGTTGGCGAGTTGATCGGCCCTTCCTGCCAATTGTGGCCGATGGAGGTCGGCAAGTTATCGCTGCCGCCGGTGCTCAGGTTGTGGCAGGAGTTACAGGAAATGAAGCCTGAACGGGACAGGCGCGGATCGAAGAACAGTTTTTTGCCCAGTTCGACCTTGTGCGGCTCGGTCACCGTCGCTGGCTCGATGGGCTTGATGGGTTCGTCGTCGATGCGATCAGCCAGGCACGGAGCGGACAGGCTCGTGGTCAATGCCAGACATAGCAGTTTTGCTTTCATGGGTTGGCTCCTTGTTCACGGAAGGCAGTGCATGGTTTGCCGGCCGATGTGATGGAGCCAGTCTGAGGGAGGAAGGGAGGCGCAGTGTTGACTCAGGTCAAGGGCGGATGTCGACGAGGGTGCCGTCAGGCACCAGTTCCCATAGCTCGCGCATGTTCGCGTTATTGAGAGCAATGCAGCCATTGGTCCAATCAAGACCTTCGAAGAACCACTCGGGGTACTCCTCGTCGATCGGCGTGCCATGGATCATGATCATGCTGCCCGGGTCGTCGCCACGCTTCCAGGCGGCAGTACGATCCTTCAGATTCGGATAATCCAGATGCAGGCTCAGGTTGTACTGCTCGCTTTCGTGGCGCCAGTCGATGAAGTAGATGCCTTCGGGCGTGCGCTGGTCGCCGGCACGCTGCTTGTGCCCGACGGGTTGCTTTCCCAGCGAAACACGATAGGTGCGGATGACCTCCCCGTGGCTGATCACTTCCAGCCTTCGTTCGGCCTTGTGTATGAGCAGCTTGTCAATGAACGGGCCGGCGATGGCGGGCACTGCCAGGACGAAGCCCAGCAGCAGAATCAGAAGTCGAATCATACTGCCTGTCGGGGCGCCCGGGCCGGGTAGGTGATATCAGTCATGCGCACCGGAAATTTGCTGGCCTGGCGATCGATGAAGTACTGCTTGAGCGTCTTGCCCACGGTAGGAAACGCCAGCTCGTTCCAGGGGATCTCGTGCTCGTGAAACAGCCTGACCTCGAGGCTTTCCTCGCCCGCGGCAAAATTCAGGTCGCTCAGTTCGGCGCGGAAGAACATGTACACCTGATTGATATGCGGAAGATTGAACAGCATATATAGTTGCTGTGCCTGGACCCGGGCGCGGGCTTCTTCCCAGGTTTCGCGCAGCGCTGCCTGCTCGGTGGTCTCGCCGTTCTCCATGAAGCCTGCGGGCAGCGTCCAGAAGCCGTGCCGTGGCTCGATGGCGCGCCGGCACAGCAATACCTGTTGCTCGTGCACGGCCAGGCAGCCAGCGACGATGCGCGGGTTCTGATAGTGGATGGTTTCGCAGTGGCCGCATACATAGCGCAGGCGGTTATCCCCCGGCGGAATCAGTTCAGAAACTGTTTCGCCGCAATGGCTGCAGTATTTCATGCTGAATCGGATCCCTGCGTTGGCTGGCGGGTTCGCTTTTGCGCTATCTTGCGGCGCATTTGCCGGCTCGGCAAGGGTGGCCAATCGCAATAAGCTGACGCCTATGGATGGTCATTCATCACCGTGGCGGTTGTGGCCGGGCACGGATGATCATGCCATGATTGGGAAAAACTTCGAGGTGTGTTGCATGCTGGACCAGATGCGCACGCGGGTACTGGATCACAAGCCGCGCGAGATCGAGGCGGCAGGCCTGCCGGAAGCGGGTGTTCTGATTCCGGTGACCTGTGTGCATGACGAACCGGAGATTATTCTCACGCTGCGCTCGCGTCGACTCTCGACGCACTCCGGCGAGGTGTCTTTTCCGGGCGGTCGCCGCGATCCGGGCGATGTCGACCTACGTTATACCGCCCTGCGCGAGACGCACGAAGAGATCGGACTGCCGCCCGACGCGGTTGATGTGGTGGGTCCGATGGACAGCCTGGTGTCGCGCTTCGGTATCAAGGTCACGCCGTACGTCGGTATCGTGCCGGACGTTTTCGACCTACAGCCGAACCCCAGTGAAATCGAAGAAGTGTTCCGTGTGCCGGTGCGCTATTTCCTCGGCGATCCACGGGAAATGACCCATCGGATCGATTACCAGGGCCGCAGCTGGTATGTACCCAGTTATCGCTTCGAGGGCTTCAAGATATGGGGCCTTACAGCGCTGATGCTGACCGAGCTGATGAACGTCGCGTTCGACGCCCGCATTCCGTTGCACACCCCCTACGAATCCGATCACGAACAGGAGTGAACATGAAGTACAGCCTTGGAGATGCCCGGGTCGAAATGGCCGATGACGCCTGGATCGCCGATAACGCCACGGTGGTCGGCAAGGTTCGCCTGGAGGCTGGGGCCAGCGTCTGGTTCGGCGCGGTGATCCGTGGCGACAATGAGCTGATCCTGCTCGGCGAGCACAGCAATGTGCAGGACGGCGCGGTGATGCATACCGACCCCGGCTCGCCGTTGACGCTCGGCAAGGGCGTGACCGTCGGCCATAACGCCATGCTGCACGGCTGCACCGTGGGCGACTACAGCCTGATCGGCATCAACGCGGTGGTGCTCAACGGCGCGAAGATCGGCAAGCATTGCATCATTGGCGCCAATACCTTGATCCCCGAAGGCAAGGAGATACCCGACGGTTCGCTGGTCATGGGCTCGCCGGGCAAGGTCGTGCGCGAGCTCAACGAGCAGCAGAAGAAAATGATCGAGGCTGGCGCCGCGCATTACGTACACAATGCCCAGCGCTATCGCCGCGATCTGAAGCCGCAGGACGACTGATGGGTACTTCCGCGGTCCGCTCGCCTTGCGTAGCGGTATGCTGCCTGGACGACGATGATGTATGCACCGGATGCCAGCGCACCGCTGAGGAAATCACCCGTTGGGGGCGCATGAGCGATGCCGAGCGCAGGCAGGTGCTGGCGCTGTGCGAGCAGCGCGCGCGCAAGCAGGGACTGTGGATGTCTTCCAACGACTCGAACGGAAACCGAACATGATACCGATTGGAACGCCGTATTCGGCGACGGCGACGCGTGTGCTGCTGCTGGGTTCTGGTGAGCTGGGCAAGGAACTGGTCATCGAGCTGCAGCGGTTGGGCTGCGAGGTCATCGCCGTGGATCGCTATGAGCACGCGCCGGCGATGCAGGTGGCGCATCGCAGCCATGTCATCAACATGCTCGACGGCCGCTCCCTGCGCGAGGTGATCGAGGCCGAGCAGCCGGATTTCGTCGTGCCGGAGATCGAAGCCATTGCCACACAAACGCTGATCGAGCTCGAGCAGGAGGGCTATCCGGTGGTGCCCACGGCGAATGCTGCCTGGTTGACCATGAACCGTGAAGGCATTCGCAGATTGGCCGCCGAAGAGCTGGGTCTGCCGACCTCCGTTTACCGCTTCGCCGAGACGCGCGAGCAATACCGGGAGGCCGTAGAGGCAATCGGGTTGCCGTGCGTGGTCAAGCCGGTGATGAGTTCGTCAGGCAAGGGCCAGAGTCTGGTCAGGGCCGAAGCGGACATCGATACTGCCTGGGACTACGCGCAGGCAGGCGGCCGGGCAGGACAGGGACGGGTGATCGTCGAGGGTTTTGTCGATTTCGATTACGAAATCACCTTGTTGACCGTCAGGCACGTCGACGGGACGGCTTTTTGTGCGCCGATCGGCCATCGGCAGGAGGGCGGCGACTATCAGGAATCCTGGCAGCCGCAGGCGATGTCCGAGGCCGCACTCGCCGAATCACAACGGGTAGCTCTGGCGGTCACCGATGCCCTGGGTGGCCGCGGCCTGTTCGGTGTCGAGCTGTTCGTGAAGGGCGATCAGGTCTGGTTCAGCGAGGTCTCGCCGCGGCCTCACGATACCGGCATGGTCACCATGATCTCGCAGGATCTTTCAGAGTTCGCCCTGCATGCGCGCGCCATCCTCGGGTTGCCGATCCCGCAGATTCGTCAGCTCGGGCCATCCGCCTCGGCGGTGATTCTCGTCTCGGGTCAATCAGCCCAGGTCAGTTTCGGCAATCTGCATGCTGCGCTCGTCGAGCCGGACACCCAGCTGCGGCTGTTCGGCAAGCCGGACGTCGACGGCCAACGGCGCATGGGCGTCGCGCTGGCACGCGATGAAAGCGTCGACGCTGCCCGAGCGAGGGCGTTGCGCGTTGTCGAGGCGGTGGAGGTCACGCTCTGAGTCGCTGGTGGTATCTGGTGGCACCGGCTTTGCCGCTGCTGCTGCCTCAAGCGCTGTGGGTCCGTGGTACTGCACTACGCCTGCCTGACGCCGCACAGCCCTGGCAGGGTACCGTCGCCTGCGCCGGCGCAACAAAGGCGGGCGATGCTTTCAGATTGCTGTTGATAGGCGAGTCCACCGTCGCCGGTGTGGGTGTGGATTCGCAGGCCGACGCGCTCAGCGGACAGCTGGCGGCGCAATTGGCGGCGACTCTGCAACGGCCGGTCTGTTGGCAGGCCTGCGGGCGCAACGGGGCGACCGCAGCCGACTCGCTCGCTGCGTCTCAAGCACTGGCTGATCGCCGCTGGCATGCCGTAGTGATCGTGCTCGGCGTGAACGATACCACCCACCTGACCCCTCGCTGGCGCTGGAGACAGAACATACGGCAGCTGGTCCGGCGATTCGCCCTGTGTTGTGATCGGGTGATACTGACGGGGGTGCCGCCGCTTGGCAGATTCTCTGCCCTGCCGCAGCCGCTGCGCGGCTGGTTCGGCCTGCGTGCCGGTCTGCTCGATAAGGATCTCGGTGCGGTGGCCCGTTCCGAAGGCGTTCCTCACGTTCCATTCGGTTTTCCATTTGTGCCAGGCATGTTGGCGCGCGATGGCTATCATCCTTCGGCCGAAGGCTATCGCGTCTGGGCGGCGGAAATCGTCAAACGGTTCGTTCAGGCAGTCTAGGGCGACGGACTCCGCTCGGTGGGTCGGGCTTCGCTGTTACGCGCCGAGACCCGGACGCTTTTGATCATGTTGTCCTTGGTCTGAAGGATTTCCAGTCGATACAAGCCGATGGTCAGGCACACCGGACTCTCCGGGATGCTTTCCAGCTGTTCGGTGATCAGCCCGTTGAGCGTTTTCGGGCCGTCTGCCGGCAGCTTCCATTGCAGTTGCTTGTTGATATCGCGAATCGCAGCTCCACCTTCGATAACGAAGCTGCCGTCATCCTGGGGATGGATGTCCTGACTGGGCAGCAGCATGTCGGTGGTGAAGTCACCGACGATCTCTTCGAGGATATCTTCCAGCGTTACCAGGCCGATCACGTCGCCATATTCATCCACGACAATGGCGATGCGGCGTTTCTGTTTCTGGAAGTTGAACAACTGCGTATGCAGCGGAGTGTTCTCCGGTACGAAGTAGGGCTCCTTGCAGGCGTTCACCACCGCTTCCTTGGTCAGGTCCCCGCGGCTTAACAGGCGGGCTATGGCGCGCATGTGCACGATGCCCTTGATGTTGTTGATGTCCCCTTCATAAACAGGCAGCCGGGTGTGATGCGAGGCGCGCAGCTGGTTGATGATCACCGGCATGTCGTCTTCGAGGTCGATGCCGACGGCTTCGTTGCGCGGGACCATGATGTCATCCACGGTCATCTTTTCCAGATCGAGGATGCCCAGCAGCATGTTTTGACGGGTACGGGTAATGCCTACCCCGGCTTCGCGAACCACCGTGCGCAGTTCTTCCGTGGTCAGCTGATCACCCCCCGCGTCCTTGGGATTGACCCCGACCAGACGCAGCAGCATTCCGCTGAGCGCGCTACACAGCCAGACCACCGGGTACAGCAACTTCTGCAGAATGGCGAGCACTACGCTGGCAGGGAAGGCGATCAGCTCGGGGCGCAAGGCCGCGAGCGTCTTGGGCGTGATTTCGCCGAAGATCAGTACCACCACGGTCAACGCGACGGTTGCGATGGCGATCCCCGCGTCACCCCATATCTGCACCGCCACAACGGTGGCGATGGAGGCCGCCAGGATGTTCACGATGTTGTTGCCGACCAGGATGGTGCCGAGCAGACGGTCCGGGCGCTCAAGCAGCCCGGAGGCTCTCTGGGCGCCCTTGTGCCCTTCCTTGGTCAGGTGTTTGAGTCTGTATCGATTGAGACTCATCATGCTGGTCTCGGAGCTCGAAAAGAACGCCGAAAGCATGATGAGCACGAGCAGGACGAGAAGTAGGACGCCTGTACTGGTGTCGTTCAAGGTAATGCCTCAAGTGGCCTGAAACGGCGACTGATCAAAGCGGGAGTACAAACTCGTGGACCAGCTTGCTGCCGAAGTAGGCAAGCATCAGAAGCAGAAAGCCTGCCAGGGTCCAGCGGATCGCATTGCTGCCTCGCCAGCCTTTAAAGTAGCGGCCCCACAGCAGAATGCCAAACACTACCCAGGCCAGGCACGAGAGGAAGGTCTTGTGCGCCACGTCCTGGGCGAACATGTTGTCCAGATAGACGAAGCCGGAAATCAGCGCCAGCGTCAGCAGTGCCTCACCGCACAGTAGAAACTGGAACAGCAGCCGTTCCATGGTCTGTAGCGGTGGGAAGGTACGGTTGAAGCGTGTCGGATGCTTGTGTCTGAGCTGGTAATCCTGCAGCGCCAGCAGTACTGCCTGGAAGGCAGCGATGGTCAACATTCCGTAGGCCAGGATCGACAGAAGGATGTGCGTCAGCAAGCCTTCCTGTCCGGCGATGCGGATGGCGCCGTGATCAGGGAGCAGGGAAGAAAGCATCGCCGTGACCGCGCCGAGGGGAAACAGACCCAGCAACAGCGAGGCGGTGGGGGCGCGAAAACTCGAAAGAAGCGTTAGCGCGATCACCAGCCAGGCGATGAGTGACGCTGCATTGAAGAATCCCAGCGAGAGCCCGGGGCCTTGCGATAGCTCCACATACAGGCTCGTTGCATGCATGAGCAGTGCGACCAGGCCGAGGCCGCGCAGAAGGTTGACGTTCACCGCCAGGCGTTTGCCCAGGCAGTGCATCTGATAGATTGCCGCGCCCAGATAGAGGGCCGCTGCCAGCACGCTGGTAATCAGAGCGGTCATACGTCCTTGAGAAAGGGTATCAATAAAGGCGCAGTGTGGCATAAGCCGCGAAGCTGATAAAGCGCTTGCCTGTAATATGCCGCCCGGCAGCGCTATACTTGCCGGCTTGTTGGCTTCCACCCGTCCGGGGACGCGAAGCAAAGGAGACGACCGATGTTTGAAAATCTTACCGAACGCCTGTCGCACAGCCTGCGCGGAGTAACCGGCCGGGCCAAGCTGACCGACGAGAATATCAAGGATACGCTGCGCGAAGTGCGCATGGCGCTGCTCGAGGCCGACGTCGCGTTACCGGTAGTCAAGAGCTTCGTTGACCAGGTGCGCGAGCGCGCTGTCGGTCAGGAAGTGTCGCGCAGCCTGTCGCCGGGCCAGGCCTTCGTCAAGATCATTCGCGCCGAACTCGAGTCGGTGATGGGTGAAACCGTTGGGCTGAACCTGGCGGTATCGCCACCGGCGGTCATTTTGATGGCCGGTCTGCAGGGCGCGGGTAAAACTACCTCGGTAGCGAAGCTGGCCAAGACGCTGCGCGAACGGCAGAAGAAGAAGGTCATGGTGGTCAGCGCGGACGTCTACCGTCCGGCGGCGATCAAGCAGCTCGAGATGCTGGCCAGGGAAGTGGATGTCAGCTTCTTCCCGTCCGATGCCGGCCAGCAACCGGTAGCCATCGTCGAAGCGGCGCTGCGTGAGGCGAAGAACCGCTTCATGGACGTGCTCATCGTCGATACCGCGGGCCGCCTGCACATCGACGCCGACATGATGGACGAAATCCGCACGGTGCATGCGGCCGCCAAGCCGGCAGAAACGCTGTTCGTGGTCGACGCCATGACCGGTCAGGACGCCGCCAATACGGCGAAGGCCTTCAATGAGGCGCTGCCGTTGACCGGTGTCATTCTGACCAAGGTCGACGGTGACGCTCGCGGCGGTGCCGCGCTGTCGGTGCGTCACATCACCGGCAAGCCGATCAAGTATCTCGGCATGGGCGAGAAGACCGATGCTCTGGAGGTTTTTCATCCGGATCGTGTCGCCTCGCGCATCCTCGGCATGGGCGACGTACTCAGTCTGATCGAGCAGGCCGAACAGAAGCTCGACAAGGACAAGGCGGAAAAGCTCGCCAAGAAGCTCAAGAAGGGCAAAGGTTTCGACCTGGAAGATTTTCGCGACCAGCTGCAACAGATGCGCGGGATGGGCGGGCTTGGTTCACTGATGGACAAGCTGCCGATGATGGGCAAGATTAGCCCGACCCAGATGGAAACCGCACAGACTCAGGCCGAGAAGCAGTTCAAGCAGATGGAGGCGATCATCAACTCGATGACGCCGGCCGAGCGCCGTAACCCCGACATCATCAGTGGCTCGCGCAAGCGCCGTATTGCTGCCGGTTCGGGTACTCAGATTCAGGACATCGGGCGCGTCATCAAGCAGCACAAGCAGATGCAGAAGATGATGAAAAAGGTCAGTGGCAAGGGCGGCATGGCCAAGCTGATGCGCGGCATGGGTGGCCTGGGTGGTGGCGGCGGTGGCATGATGCCGCCCGGTGGCGGCATGCCCAAGTTCTGATTCTGGCAATCGGCTGCGGTTCGCTCGTCGCCGCGCACAGGCTAGCTGCCGAAAAAACAGTTTTCATCAGTCGGGATATTCCGTAGAATACGCGACCTTTCGGGCTATAGGCCCGTGATGAAATATTTGAAGCGTGACTCAAACACAGGAAACGATGTTCACATGGTAACCATTCGTCTTGCTCGTGGTGGCTCCAAGAAGCGCCCCTTCTATCACCTGACCGTCACCAACAGCCGTAACGCCCGTGATGGCCGTTTCGTCGAGCGCGTTGGCTTCTTCAACCCGGTCGCGACTGGTGGTGAAATGCGCCTGTCGGTCAACCAGGAGCGCGTCAGCTACTGGCTGAGCCAGGGTGCACAGCCGTCTGATCGCGTTGCATCGCTGCTGAAGGAATCTCAGGCCTCCGCCTGATATGGCCTCGTCGCCGGAACAGTCCGGGTCACCCATGCTGGTCCTGGGCAAGATCGTTTCGGTGCATGGCATTCGTGGGGCGGTAAAGGTGCTCTCGCACACCGACCCGCTGGATAACGTGCTGGACTACCCGCAATGGTCTCTTCGCAGAGGCGCGGAACAGCGAACGGTATCCGTCACCAGCGCTCGCGTGCAGGGTCGCGTACTCATCGTTCAGCTCAAGGGCGTGAACGACCGCAACCAGGCCGAGGAAATGGTGAATTTCGAGATCTGCGTGGCGCCGGACGCCCTGCCGGATCTCGATGAAGGTGAGTTTTACTGGTACCAGCTCGAGGGCCTTCGGGTCGAGACGCTGGGCGGGCAGTTGCTCGGTCGTATCGACCATCTGCTCGAAACCGGTTCGAACGACGTCATGGTTGTCAAACCCTGCGAAGGCAGCGTTGATGACCGCGAACGTCTGTTGCCTTACCTGCCGGATCTGTATGTGAAGCATATCGATCTGCAGGCCGGCCTGATGCAGGTCGACTGGGACGTGGAGTTCTGACCGGTGTGGGCCGGTGTGGTAACCCTGTTTCCGGAAATGTTCTCGGCCCTGACGGAGCACGGCGTCACTGGCCGTGCGGTGACTAGAGAGCAGCTGAAAGTGATTTTCAGCAACCCGCGTGATCATGCCCATGATCGGCATCGCACGGTGGATGACCGGCCCTTCGGTGGCGGTCCCGGCATGCTGATGAAGGTTGAGCCATTGCTCGAGGCGATCGAAGCCATTCGAGAACAGGCTCCTACGCCGCCGCGGGTGATCTATCTCTCGCCGCAAGGGCGGCCCCTGACGCAGCAGCGGGCACAGGAATTGGCCCGGCTCGACAGTATCGTCCTGCTTTGTGGGCGATACGAAGGCATCGACGAACGCATCATCGACATGTGCGTCGATGAAGAAATATCCATCGGGGACTATGTCTTGTCCGGTGGCGAACTGGGAGCCATGGTGCTCCTCGACTCGGTAGCCCGGTTGATTCCCGGTGTCCTGGGTCACGCCGATTCGGCGGTAGAGGATTCATTTACGGAAGGGTGGCTGGATTGTCCGCATTACACCCGGCCGGAAGAGTTTGCGGGGCGGCGCGTACCGGAGGTGCTGCTCAGTGGTAATCATGCATTGATCCGGCGCTGGCGACTCAAGCAGTCCCTTGGCAGAACCTGGCAACGCCGGCCGGAACTGCTGGAGGACCTGACATTGAGCAAAGAACAGCAACAGCTGTTGGCGGAATTCATTCGCGAACAGGCAACCGATAACCATTGAAGCAAGTCCGGCGGCTTGAGCAGGAGTTAGAAATGTCCAACATTATTGCCCAGATTGAAGCGGAACAGATGAGCAAGGAAGTGCCCCCGTTCGCACCGGGCGACACCGTCATCGTTCAGGTTAAAGTAAAGGAAGGCGAGCGTTCGCGTCTGCAGGCCTTCGAAGGCGTGGTTATCGGTAAGCGTAACCGTGGTCTGAACTCGGCCTTCACCGTTCGCAAGATCTCCAGCGGCGTTGGCGTAGAGCGTACCTTCCAGACCTACTCGCCGCTGATCGACAGCATCAGCGTCAAGCGTC
>CAYZFU010000007.1:29843-30533 GCA_964477725.1 uncultured Halopseudomonas sp. | reverse complement strand
ATGCCCGCGGCTCAGGCGCTGCGTACCCTGGAGATAACGAACCGGCTTTCCGGGATCGCGGGCAGACGCGACATGTCGATCGACAGGTTTTGCGCAGGCACCTCGTACTGCATGCCGGAGACGAGCATATGCAGGGCGCGGCGAATCAGTTCTTCGGTGATCCACTCGCCAGGGCAGCGGTGGCCGTTGGCGAAGTCGCCGGCGCCCTGTGGAACCGGCGCGTTGGGATTGCCAGGCCAGGTTTCGAAGCGTTCGGGACGGAAATCATGCGGGTCGCCCCAGATACGCGCGTCATGGTTGATGCCATGCATATCCAGCATGACCCAAGTGCCTTTTTCGATGCGGTAGTCCTGCCACTCGAAGGTTTCCAAAGCATTTCCCGCAACCAGAGGGAAGAACGGGTAAAAACGCCGCACCTCCATGGTGAACATCTGCCGCCAGGGTTCGCCGCCATCACGGAGCTTGTCTCGGTACTGCGGATGGTTGTGCAATGCCAGCGCTGCAAAGGTGATGAAGCGGGCGACGGCCACGGTCGGCCGCAGGATATTCAGTAACTCGACACCGGCCACTTCCAACGACAGCACTTCGCCGTTGTCGTCACGATGCAGCGCGATGGTTTCGAGCGGCGAGCGGTCCTGCCGCGACAGCGGAGCGTGACGGACTTCTTCGATCAGTTTGATGAACTCCTGA
>CAYZFU010000007.1:28421-29833 GCA_964477725.1 uncultured Halopseudomonas sp. | reverse complement strand
GATCAGTTTGCGCGCCCAGCGCTCGGTACGAGTGCGCAGGGCGAGCCCCTTCCAGTTGCGCGGGCCGATGGCGCCTGCGCCGTCGATCATGGCCGAGAACTCGCGGGTGCGCTGCCTGGCCTGCTCATCGGTGAGCTTGATGCCGGTCCATTCGCATACGGCCCGGCAGAGCAGCTCCTCGACAGCGTAATGCAGCGTGACCGATTCGCACTGTGACCAGCCGGAGAGTGCGTTGCGCCAGGTGCGCTCGAATATCTCGCCCAGACGGCGAATGCTCTCGGGCGCCATCAAAGACATGAACATCTGTTTGCGATGGCGGTGCTTCTCGCCATCAAGTGTTTGGACGCTGCCGCGATCCTGCAGCGACAACAGCGTCATGGGCGGCATGGCCAGCTTGCGAGTGAAGCGGTCCGGCGTATAGAACATTTCCGCCGCACTCTCGCCGGTAACGCAGACGGCGGGCCGCATCAGCATGCGGGTACGAAAAGCGTCTGCACCGTTGCGCTCGCAACGCTGGGAAATAAACCTGTAACCGTTACTCAGCAGGGCAAGTGTGCAGTCGAATGTGCGGTCGCGCGGGATCTCGGTCATCTTTGCCCTCCGGGTAACAGACAGGACTTGGAAAGCATCGGAGCCGATAAAGTTCGACCAGTTTATAGCTCCTGCATCGCTTGCATCAGCAGCGTATAGCTTTGCCGGCGCAGCGGCTGATCATAGATCGAGCTATTGACGATCAGCTCCTGCACCTCGGTACGCTCGATGAGATCGGATATCTGTTGCGCCACGGCCGCTGGTTCGCCGACAAGCGTGCCGGCGAGTGTCGACAGCACGCTGTGCCGCTCGTGCGGCTGCCACAGCGTTTCGATGTCCGCGACCGGCGGCGGTAGCGGGCCAGGCTGGCCTCGCATCAGGTTGAGAAACGCCTGCTGATGAGATGTGGCGAGATAATGTGCCTGGTCCCGGGAGTCCGCCACGTAGGCGTTTATGCCGAGCATCGCGTGCGGTTGCTCCAGCTGTGGTGACGGCTCGAAGTGCTCGCGATAGGTACGCAATGCAGCGAGCATGTAATCAGGCGAGAACTGCCCGGCGAAGGCGAAGGGCAGCCCGAGCCGGCCGGCCAGCTGCGCGCTGAAGGTCGAAGAGCCGAGCAGCCAGATGGGTACCTCGAGACCGGCACCGGGTACGGCGCGCAGCCGCTGACCGGGTTGCGGCTGGGCGAGCAGCCGGCGCAGCTCGTCGAGCATGTGCGGGAAATCTTCGCCATCAGCGCGACCACGGCGCAGCGCCTGAGCAGTGGCCGGATCGGTGCCGGGTGCGCGCCCCAGCCCGAGATCGATGCGTCCGGGATACAGCGATTCCAGGGTACCGAACTGCTCGGCGATCTGCAGGGGCGCGTGGTTTGGCAGCATGAT
>CAYZFU010000007.1:12524-28411 GCA_964477725.1 uncultured Halopseudomonas sp. | reverse complement strand
CCCGATCCTATGCGGATGCGTTCGGTTCCGCCGGCAAGATAGCCCATCACCACCGAAGTGGCCGCGCTGGCGATACCGGTCATGTTGTGATGTTCAGCTACCCAGAATCGCCTGTAGCCGATCGATTCGGCGTGCTGTGCAAGGGCCAGGCTGTTGCGCAATGCCTGCGCCGGAGTCGATCCCTGCGGTACCGGACACAGATCGAGGATGGACAAGGTGACGGCGTTGGCGGCCATGGGGTTCCTCCGCAAGAGAATCGGTAGCCGGTATGCTAGCTGCTTAGCATACGAGCGCCCACCCATGGATCATGTTCCGCAGATTCCTGCCTGTGGGATCTTCGCTCAGGCCCGCAGTGGTAACGGCTATCCTGCCGTCTCCGACAGTTGTTTCACCGCTGCAGTGCCAACACCGCAGCCACCGGCCGTTCTGCCGGCAACTCGGTTACCAGCGACGCGGTCGGCGTACCGATGTGGTAACCCTGCGCATGGTCGATTCCCAATTCCCGGACCTTGTCCAGCACCGCTGCGCTGTGGACGAATTCGGCGACCGTTTGCACGCCCAGATCGCTGGCAAACTGAACGATGCCTCGGGTCACCTTCAGCGCGTTGGGATCGGAATCGAGGTGTTTGATCAGACTGCCGTCAATCTTGATGATGTCCGCGCCCAGACGTAGCAGGTGTTCGAAGTTGGAATATCCCGTCCCGAAATCATCGATCGCGATACGACAGCCCAGCGCCTTCACGGTGTCGATGAACTGGCGTACCGCAGCATAGTTCTCGATACCTTCGGACTCGAGAATCTCGAAGATTACCCGTCGGGCCAGCGAGCCCTTGCCCAGGCTGTTGACGATGAAGGTGCTCAGCTCTGGATCGAGCAGGTCTTCGCAGGACAGATTCAGCGAAAATTCGTACTCGTTATCGGCGAAGCGGCTGAAACATTGCTGAATCATCGCCCGGGTAATGTAGCGGTACAGGCGGATCTTCTTCGCTACGTCGAGAAACTCCACGGGGCTGACCGGTTGGCCGTTCTCGTCCATCATGCGTGCGAGACACTCAAACTTCTCGATCCTGCCGCTGCGGGTATCCATGATCGGCTGAAAGTGCGGCACGATGCGGCCTTCGTCCAGCGCCCGCTTGAGCCGGTTGGCCCAGACCAGATTGTGTTCGTAGGTCTCGCGTATCTTCTTGGCTGGACGATGGTCATAGACCAGACAGCTGGTCTTGTGCTGACGCGCAAGCTTCAGGGCAATGCTCGCGCAGGTGAGTAGCTGTTCGTCATTGAGCTCGCTGCCGTCGGCTTGTGCAGTGGTGGCGACACCGAGCGTGACGTGCAGCGGAATGGTCTGGCTCTGCCAGCTGATCCGCCGCTCGGTGACGTAATCCAGCAGCTCGTCGGTGCGTATCTCGATGCTGCGCGTTGCTTCTTCGCCCGGAAGCCAGATGGCCATTTCGTCGCCCGGCATACGGTAGAGCTGGCTGCCTTTCCAGTCGGGCAGTTGAGTGAGGAATTGTTGCAGAGCCAGCGAGAGTTGGCCGATCACATGATCGCCGCACTGGTGCCCGTAGAAGTCGTTGATCTCCTTGAAGGCGTCGATGTTCACCAAAATCAGTGAGCCGGTGTCGGCGCCCTTGAGATCAACCAGCAGTTTCTCGCGGTTGGGCAATTGCGTGAGCGTATCGGTGTAGAGAGTATGCATACGCTTGAGAATGCGGCCGACACTGGCCAGGATGAGTGTCGACAACACCAGCACGATCCCGCCGATCAGAAACATGATTCGCCAGTTGCTCTCGCGCATCGGCAGTAACACGGCATCGATCTCCGCCTTCGGTACGCCGACGCCAAAGATCATCCCGGCCTGGGTGCGGCTGAAGAACAATGCGTGGTCCTCTTCGTCGACGCGCAACGCCATGGTTTGCATTGGCGCGACGAGAAGCCGCCCGGAGACGATCGCCGATTGTGGATCCGGTGCGGTAACGCGACTATGCAGACGACTCTCGATGACTGCGTCCATCTTTTCCTGAGCGCCCAGCACCTCGCCGGCGTTGGCCAGGCTCGACAGGTTGCGGTTCTGGCTGTCGATGAGAAAAGCGAAAGCACCCGGGGTGACCTTCACCCGACTGACCAGCCCGATGATCTCATCGGCGCGCCAGTCGGTAGAGGCCACGCCGATAACCTGTCCGTTCTCGTCACGCATCGGCGTGGTCAGGCTGATCACCACGTTGTCGATCAGTTCCTTGTAATACGCTGGCGTCCAGAAAAAGTCCGGCAGAGCACTTCCTGCGGAATACGCGCTGTGTTCGCCCACGACACGGCTGTACCACTCGCGGGTGTGATAGTCGCTGTCGTCGCGTTGTACACGCAGCGCGTCCGCGCTGCGATACGCGTAGACCGAAAGGTTGCCGCGTACATAGCTGTGCGGTTCGTACCACAGGCCCCCGGCGTAGGCATCGGGCATGCGCGCCAATGCCGCTTGCATCGCGGTTTCCAGCTCGCCAGCGTTTTGCAGATCACGGGCCCGTTTCATGCGGTAGAGCAGCTCACCGGTGCGCGCCAGGTTGGTGGTGTTCTGCTCCATCAGTTGATGGTGGGCATTGATCCGGTTGAGATTGGCATAGAAGGTGTCGGTGATCTGGCGCTGGCGCAGCTCGGCCATGGCCTTCTGGGCAAAATTCAGATTCAGCGTGGACATCAGGATCATACCCAGCAGGAAAACTGCAACGAGCAGTATCAGGCCCAGCATGATCGAGCGCTTGATGCGGAAGTTGCCCAGCGTCATCACTGCCATTTGCCGTTGATTCCATCCTGGATGCGCGCGTTCGCTGCCCTCAGTTGCTCAGCCGAAAGCAAGGCCTGCTGACGATCGATTTCTTGTTTTGCCTGGACATTGCCGTTGAGCACCGCCAGGCTGTACCAGACGTAGGCTTCCTGGTTATCGACCGCGCCGGTGCTGCCCCTGGCGTAGCTTTGCCCGAGCAGAAACTGCGCCTCGGCCGAGCCTTTGCGGGCAGCCTGGCGCAGCCAGTGACGAGCCTGCTGCGGTTCGCCTTGTGATCCATGCAGTGTCGCCAGCGACAGATGGGAGGCGATGTGGCCGTCGATGGCCGCAAGCTTGAGATAACTTTCCGCGCGCGCCGGGTCCGGGCTGTTGCCCAACCCGTTCAGATAGGCCAGGCCGGCACTGAAACGTGCCTCTGCCAGCCCCTGATCCGCAGCCTTGCTTATCAGGTCCAGCCCGCGTCGCTGATCCTGCTTCACACCCTGGCCATCCTGATACAGGCGTCCGAGCAGAAGTTGCCCCGCCGCATGGTTCTGCGCGGCCGAGCGTTCGGCCCAGGTCTTGGCAGAGCGATAATCGCGGCGGGCGAGGGACACGCTCCCCATATGGTGCTGGGCCTTGGCGTCGCCGCGCTCGGCTGGCTGGCGGCAGGCTTCCAGCGCCTGGGTGTAATTCTTGATGGTGTATAGCAGGTAACAGTTGCTGTTGCGTTTGCGGTTCAGCGCATCGGCGAAGTCGGCGCTGGCCATTTCAAGGCTCGGTGGCGGCTCGGCACTCGTCATTGGCGCAGCTTGCGGTGCGGCAGCAGGCGCGGGGGAGGGCTGAGCTACCGCTTTGCTGGCCTGTTTCTTCACCCGGCCGGCGAATGCCTGGACTTCATCGGGACAGGAATACAGATAGCCGCCTCGCATGCGCCGCAGATTGGCGGTGATGGCATCCCGGCTGGCGTAGGTCCGGCCAATCTCACCGCAACGGCGGTCGCGTTCGGCGACCACCTGCTGCAGCTGCCGAGCGCGATGGCCGTCAGCGGAATGGGTTTCAAGATAGCGGGTCAGAGGATCGATCATGGGCTGCGCGAACAGCGCGTCGATCTCCTGCTGGTAGCGCTTGTCATCCTGGCTATTGACCAGCCCACCGGCGAACTCGGCCAGGCGCTTGCCCTGTTCGGCGATCATCGCGCCAGAGCGCGAAAGGAAATCGCTTGAGCTCTCCATGGAGCCAGCGCAGCCGGTCACGCCGAGCGTAGCGGTGACAATTAGTATTGCGGGTACTACACGCATGGACTCTCCTGATCCAGTCACCCGAGGGGCTTGTCCTTGCACGAGGCAGGTTGGTTGCGACCAACCAGGCGAAGCGGTGCACGACCAGACAGAGGATAGGTAGCCGGCGCCGAAGAATCAAATCGCAAATGGCCAGCATGGCCGAATGGTTAGCACGGCCGAATGGTCAGGCCAGTTCGACCTCCGTTATCAGCGCGCCGGCAGGCATGCCGACATAGGCGCCCTGCGCGAAATCGATGCCCAGCTCGCGCACCTGTTCCAGTACTTCCGGACTGTGCACGAACTCGGCAACGGTATGAATACCCAGTTCGCTGGCGAAGCGGACGATGCCACGTGTCAGCGTCATCGCATCATCATTGGCATCGAGATGGCGAATCAGGCTGCCGTCGATCTTGATGATGTCGATGTTCAAGCGCAGCAAATGTTCGAAATTCGAATAGCCGGTTCCGAAGTCATCGATTGCAATGCGGCAGTTTAGCGCCTTGGCGCGGTCGATGAACTCTCGAACCGGTTCGTAGTTTTCGATGCCTTCGGATTCGAGGATTTCGAAAATCACGCGTTGGGCCAGGTCGTTGCCCTGCAGGCGGTCGAAGATGAATTCGGTGAGGTCGGCATCGAGGAGATCTTCACAGGACAGGTTGAGCGAGAACTCGTAACGGCTGTTGGCGAAACGCCGGAAACACTGATCGACCATGGTCCGCGTTATATAACGATACAGCCGGATCTTCTTGGCGATCGACAGGAACTGCTCCGGGCTTACCGGCTGTCCCTTGCGGTCGAGCATCCGCGCCAGGCATTCGAACTTGCTGATCCGGCCAGTACGGATATCCATGATCGGCTGGAAAAAAGGCACGATCCGGCCCTCGTCCAGTGCCGTTTTGAGCGCGTTGGCCCAGATCAGATTCTGCTCGTAGGTCTCGCGCACCCGGTTTGCCGGATCGTAGACGAAATAGCTGCTCTGGTTGAGCCTGGCGAGCTTCAGCGCAATGCTTGCCGAGGGCAGCAATGCTTCGCCGTTCAGCCGCGAGTTGTCAGGCTGCACCGTGCTTGCCGCACCGATGCTGGCGTGGACCGGGATGTCGTGATCCTGCCAGGTGATGCGCATCAGACTGACAAAGTTGACCATCTCGTCCAGGCGCGCCGGGAGTGAGGCAGGGGTGTGATGTCCGGGCATGATGATAGCCATCTCGTCGGCCGGCATGCTGTACAGCTCGCAGCTGCGCCAAGCTGCACGGCTCGGCCAATTGCCGGATGACGTGATCGCCGCATTCGTGACCGTAGAAATCGTTGATCTGCTTGAAGGCGTCGATATTGAGCAGCAGCAACGCGGCTGAATCGGTCTTGCGCAGCTCCACCAGCAATTTTTCGCGGTTGGGCAAGCCGGTCAGCGAGTCCGTATAGAGCGTGCTCAACTGACGCAGGATGCTGGCCACCAGCAGCATGATCAGCGTCGCGAGCACAGCGAAGACGGCGCCAATGATCAGGGCTACATGCAGGTTGCTGTCGCGCATCGGGGTCAGAACGGCGTCGATTTCCGCCTGGGGTACGCCTATACCGAACACCAGCCCGGCGACCGTCCGCGCGAAGAACAGCTGGTAGCTCGCTCCGTCGACGGTCAGCGTCATGGTCTGCATTGGCGAGCCGAGCTGCCGATTGGATACGATCTCGTCAGGCGCCTGAGGCGTGGCGCGTTGTTGCAACTCGGCGCCGGAGATGGCCTGCATCAACCGCTGGGCGTGCTGGACATCATCTGCCTCGGAGAGACTGGAGAGATTGCGGCTTTCGCTATCGAGCAGGAACGAGAAACTGCCTGGTGTCACCTCGACACGGCTGACCAGGCGGATGATGTCTTCTGCGCGCCAGTCGGTTGAAGCGATGCCAATGATCTCGCCGTCGCGATTGCGAATCGGCGTGCTGAGACTGACAACAACCGTATCGATGCCAGCTTTGTAGTAGGCCGGTGTCCAATGATAGCGGCGCTGCGGATCGTCTTGCGTATCGGCTGGGACCAATCGTAGGTAGTCTTCACGCTCGAGGTAGCCGCCGGTCATGTCGCGTTCGAGCACCATGTCTGCGCCCGTGCGATAGGCGTATAGCGCGTAAGGTCCGGCGACAAGCGTGTCAGGCTCGAACCATAAGCCACCGCCGAAGGTATCCGGGAAATCCTCAAGGGTCTCGGTCAGCGACGATTCGAGTTGGGCGGTATTGTTCTGGCCGGCCTGCCGTGACTGCCAGTAGAGCAGCTGGGCGAGTCTGGCCAGATCGTTGGTGTTCTGTTCCATCAGATGATGGTGGGCATCGATCCGGTCGAGGTTGCCATAGAAGCTGTCGGCAATCTGCCGCTGGCGCAGGTCGGAAATGGTTTCTTCGGCGAAGTCCAGGTTGAGGGAAGACAGCAACCACATGCCGAGCACGAACAGCGCGACCAGCAGACCCAGAACCAGCATGATGGAGCGTTTGACCGGGCTCGCTCCGAGCCATTTTCGTTTGCCCGGTATGCTCATGGGCGCCGTCCTGCGAGCCCGGATTGCACACGCGCCTGGGCGTCACCGAGCTGCTCCTCGGTCAGCTCCGGAGCGATGCGCTCGAGATGCGCCCGCGCACGCTGGTCGCCGTTCAGCATGGCTCGGCTAAGCCACACGTACGCTTCACGGTAGTCGACCGGACCCCCGCGGCCCTCATAGTAACTTACACCCAACGCCAGCTGCGCTTCGGCCGATTCCTGCTCGGCGGCGCGGGTCAGCCAGCGCCTGGCCTCACCGGGGTTGGCCTGCTCGGACGTAGCGTAGAGGCGGGCAAGCGCCAACTGCGCCGCCACGTCATTGCGCTCGGCGGCAAAGGTGAGATGACGAATCGCTTCGGCTGAGTTGGCTGGCGCCCCCTGGCCTGCCAGATAGGCCTGGCCAACCAGGTAGTTGGCTTCGGTGAGGCCGGAATCGGCGGCACGCTTGAGCAGGGTCAATGCCTCGGCATCCTCCCCGTCTTTCTGTAAGAGACGGGCCATCAACATCTGGCCGGCAGGATACTCCTGGTCGGCAGACGCGCTCGCCCAGTGTCGGGCGGCCTTTTCTTCCTTGCTGATCAGGGCGATCTGGGCAAGATGATGCTGTGCCTTGGCATCGCCGGCGCGTGCGGCCTGCAAACAATCGACGTGCGCCTGCTGGTAGTTTTTGATGGCGTACAGCAGGTAACAGCTATTGGCCGCCTCGGACGATGGGGAACTGGCAGAAGGGGGTTGCAGCACCTTTGCCGCAGGGCGCGAAGCGGATACCGGTTCGGCACCTTTGGCCGGTGACGGCTCGGGGCGAGCCGCAGCCTGCGTCGGTGGTTTCGGTTGAGTGGCTTTGGCGACGCTCATGCTGCTCGGTTCGCTTTGCCGCTCGGGTATCGCCTCGGCTACGCTCGCTGGCGGAGTGACGCGGCGCTCGAAGCTGGCGATTTGCGCCGGACATGAAAAGCTGTAGCCGCGGCGCAGCCGTTGCAGGTTCGCCGGAGTGGCAGGACGTTGGGCGTAACGGTCGCCAACGTCCTCACAACGCCTGTCCCGCTCGGCTCGGACGCGCTCGAGCTCACGAACATAACGTGGATCGTTGGCGTAGGTGTTGAGGTATCGGGTTAGCGGATCGATGCGTGACTGACGCAGCAGATTGTTGACCTCGTTGCGACGCGCCGTCGGCGAGTCGGCTTTCAGATCGTTTGCGACCTCCGCCAGCCGGCTGCGCTGCTCAGCAAGTATGGCTTCGGCCCGGTTGACGAATTCGGCGGAATTTCTGGCAACGGTCTGCCGATCAGGCAGCGTGGTACAGCCACTGAGCCCTATTGTTATCCCTATTGCCAGCATGTAAGCGGTTACGCGCATCCAGAGTCCCTGTTTCGGCCTTGATCTCGTCGGTTCTCCGCACTCATGTCGTACCCAGCCTCGACACCCTTGGTCTAGAAACCGTGTACGTGATTTATCGGTAGCCCCGACGAACGTAGCATCCATGTGACATCGCAAAGCCGAGTTGGTGCCTCATGCAGCCTGGGTGGCAAAGCTGGAACGCTTCTTGCGTACGCCAGGTATCGACATCCTTTCTCGTCAAATTTTTGATGGAGCGCTTCAACGGCATGGCTGCAAACCACATGGAAACGATGCGCAACATGCGTACCAACATCGCCGGGTTGCGCAACGGCAGTCTCGGGGTGCCGATTCTGCTGCTGGTCATGCTGGCGATGATGATGTTGCCGGTGCCCCCGTTCCTGCTCGACGTGTTCTTCACGTTCAACATTGCGCTGTCACTGGTGGTTCTGCTGGTGTGTGCCTACGCCCTGCGGCCGTTGGACTTCGCTGTATTTCCCACCATCCTGCTGGTATCTACCCTGTTGCGACTGGCGCTCAACGTCGCCTCGACCCGGGTGGTGCTGCTCTACGGCCATGAGGGCGGCGATGCGGCGGGGAAGGTGATTCAGGCCTTTGGCGAGGTCGTCATCGGCGGCAACTATGTTGTCGGTCTGGTGGTGTTCGCCATTCTCATGATCATCAACTTCGTCGTGGTGACCAAGGGTGCCGGCCGGATCTCCGAAGTGAGCGCCCGATTCACCCTCGACGCGATGCCCGGCAAGCAGATGGCAATCGATGCCGACCTCAACGCCGGCGTCATCACCCAGGAGCAGGCCAAGCTGCGCCGTATGGAAGTCGCTCAGGAAGCCGATTTCTACGGCTCCATGGACGGTGCCAGCAAGTTCGTCCGTGGCGATGCGGTTGCGGGTCTGATGATTCTGTTCATCAACGTCATCGGTGGCCTGGCTATCGGCATGGCGCAGCACGGCCTGAGCTTCGGCGATGCCGGCCGCATTTACGTGCTGCTGACCATCGGTGATGGTCTGGTGGCGCAGATTCCTTCATTGCTGCTATCTACCGCTGCGGCGATCATGGTGACCCGCGTTTCCACCTCCGAGGACATGGGCGCTCAGGTGCAACGGCAGATGTTCGCTTCGCCAAAGGCGTTGGGCATCGCAGCGGCCATCATGGTGGTCATGGGCCTGATCCCGGGCATGCCGCATTTCTCCTTCCTGAGTCTCGGTGCGCTGGCTGCCGGTGGCGCCTGGTTCATTTCCAAGCAGCAGAAGGAGAAAGCCGAGGCCGCCGCGGAGCTCGAGCGTCAGGAAGCCCAGCTTCCGGCGGTACAGCGCCCGGAAACGCGAGAGCTTGGCTGGGATGACGTCACGCCGGTCGATATGGTCGGTCTGGAAGTCGGCTATCGCCTGATTCCGCTGGTCGACCGCAATCAGGGCGGGCAATTGCTGGCGCGTATCAAGGGCGTACGCAAGAAGCTGTCCCAGGACCTCGGTTTCTTGATGCCTTCCGTTCATATCCGCGACAACCTCGATCTGGCGCCCAACGTATACCGCGTGACCTTGATGGGCGTTGGCGTTGCCGAAGCCGAGGTCTATCCGGACCGGGAGCTGGCGATCAACCCGGGACAGGTATTTGGCGAGATCAAGGGCCTGGCCGGCAAGGACCCGGCTTTTGGTCTGGACGCGGTATGGATCGAGCCGATGCAGAAGGATCAGGCGCAGTCGCTCGGGTACACCGTTGTCGACGCCAGCACCGTGGTCGCCACGCATCTCAACCAGATACTCAACAAGCACGCCCACGAACTGATCGGTCACGAGGAGGTTCAGCAACTCATGCAGGTGCTGGCCAAGGCGTCGCCGAAGCTGGCCGAGGAGCTGGTCCCTGGCATGATCTCGCTGTCCGGTCTGCTCAAGGTTCTCCAGGGTCTGCTGCAGGAACAGGTGCCTGTCCGCGACATCCGGACCATTGCCGAGGCCATCGCCAATCAGGCTGGCAAGAGTCAAGATCCTGGCGCCTTGATCGGCGCAGTACGCGTCTCGCTCTCCCGCTCCATCGTGCAAAGCATTGTCGGGCTTGACTCGGAGCTGCCTGTGATCACCCTTGAGCCGAGGTTGGAACAGATATTGCTACAGACTATGCAGAAGGCAGGACAGGGTGCGGATGAAGGCATCATGCTCGAACCGGGAATGGCGGAAAAACTGCAGCGTTCCCTGGCCGATGCGGTACAGCGGCAGGAAGTGCAGGGCAAGCCGGCGATTCTGCTGGTAGCCGGACCGATCCGCGGGATGATGGCGAAGTTCGTGCGCTATGCGACCCCCGGAGCCCACGTACTGTCCTACCAGGAAATACCGGATAGCAAGCAGGTCACCATCGTCGCGACGGTTGGCCAGCAATAAAGCTCGGCAATACACGCTCGGCGCAGCCCGCCCGGCATACAGCACAATCGAGGTCAGCCATGAAAGTAAAACGTTTCTTCGCCGCCGACATGCGTCAGGCTATGAAACTGGTCCGGGAAGAACTGGGTCCGGATGCCTCGATCATTGCCAACCGCCGGGTAGTAGGGGGCGTCGAGCTGACCGCGGCATTGGATTACGAGGCGCCGCGTCTGACTCCGCCGACGCCTGGTCTCGGCCAGGAACTGAAGAAGACCCAGGAAAAGATCCTTAGCGCACGCGCCGAGCTGGACTCTGGCGAGCGCAGCGCGGGCGGTCCACAAGTCAACCGTCAACTGTTTGGCGAGACCATGCGTCAAGCCGTTGAAAGCGGCTCGCCGGTCGCCCAGGCATTGCTGGCTCGCATGCAGAGCGAGCAAGCCACCCAGCCAGCCGCAGCGCCTGCTGCGCCGGTTGCCGCGCCGGCCGCGGAAGAAGGTCCCGGGCTCAGCGCCATGCGTGCCGAGCTGGCTGGTCTGCGCGAGATGCTCGAGACTCAGCTTGGCAGCCTGGCCTGGGGCCAGGTCAACCAGCACCAGCCTCGTCAGGCCGGCTTGTGGCGCCGACTGACCCAGCTGGGTCTGCCGCCCGAGCTGTGCAAGGAGCTGTTGGTCAAGGTCGCCGACGTCACTGATACCCGTCAGGCCTGGCGCTTGCTGCTGGCGCATCTGGCGCAGAGCGTCCCGGTCATCCGTGAAGAACTGATCGAGCAGGGCGGAGTAATTGCCCTGGTCGGTCCTACCGGTGCCGGCAAGACCACCACACTCGGCAAGCTGGCCGCGCGTTATGTACTCAAGCACGGCAGTCAGCATGTGGCGCTGGTGACCATGGACACCTATCGTATAGGTGCGCATGAGCAACTGCGCACGCTGGGCCGCATTCTGAATGTGCCGGTGCGCGTGGTAGATGAACAGAACAGCCTGAGCGATGTGCTCGACGAGTTCGCGGGCAAGCGATTGGTGCTGGTGGATACCGCCGGCCTGCAGGCTCAGGACCCGCAACTGCGCGGACAACTGGGTGAACTGGCCGCACAGGGCAGGCGGGTCAAGACCATGCTGGTGCTCGCTGCCACCAGTCAGTACCGGGTTCTCAAGGCGGCTTTTCACAACTACCGCGCCTGTGGACTATCCGGTTGCATCCTGACCAAGGTCGACGAAGCTGCAACGCTCGGCGAGTCCCTGGGGCTGGCTATGGAACAGGGTTTGCCGGTAGCCTATCTGGCAGATGGCCAGCGCATTCCGGACGACATCAGCAAGGCTGTAGGCCATCAGCTGGTCAGTCGGGCAGTCAGTCTGGCAGGCAACGAAGCCCCGGCAGATCAGGCCATGGCCGACGTGTTTGCGGGTATATTGCATACCCAGCGGGCAAGCTAATGAATTTCAAGACAAGGTAATCGACACAGATGGCCAACAAACATCCGGTTCAGGTTATCGCGGTCACCGGCGGTAAGGGCGGGATCGGCAAAACCAATGTTTCGGTCAATCTCAGCCTGGCACTGGCTGATCTGGGCCGACGCGTGGTGCTGCTCGATGCCGACCTTGGCCTGGCCAATGTCGACGTCCTGCTCGGTATCAAGCCCAAGGCAACGCTCGCCGACGTGCTGGAAGGGACCTGCGATCTGCGCGACGTGCTGATTCCCGGCCCAGGCGGTATCCGCATTGTTCCGGCCGCTTCAGGCGCCGCGAAAATGGTCAACCTCAACCCGCAGCAGCATGCGGGACTGATCCAGGCCTTCAGCGATATCGGCGACAACCTGGACGTGCTCATTGTCGACACTGCGGCCGGCATCGGTGATTCGGTAGTCAGCTTCGTGCGCGCGGCCCAGGAAGTACTGGTCGTTGTGTGCGACGAGCCGACCTCGATCACGGATGCCTACGCACTGATCAAGCTGCTCAACCGCGACCACGGCATGACCCGTTTCCGCGTGCTCGCCAATATGGTGAACACGCCGCAGGAAGGCCGTACGGTGTTTGCTAAACTGACCAAGGTGACAGACCGCTTCCTTGATGTCGCATTGCAGTACGTCGGTGCGGTGCCATTTGACGAAGCGGTGCGCAAGGCAGTCCAGAAGCAGCGCGCGGTGTACGACGCATTTCCGCGTAGCAAGGCTTCCATCGCCATCCGTGGCATTGCGCAAAAAGTGGATTCCTGGCCCCTGCCTGCCAACCCACGCGGGCATCTCGAGTTCTTCGTCGAACGTCTGGTGCAGCAGACAGGGTCGGGGCTATGAACGCATCGGCCAGTGGAGTACGCATGTATACCCGCGCCCAAAGTTCTGCCGAATATCAGGATCGTCTGGTCGAGCAATTCGCTCCCCTGGTCAAACGCATCGCCTATCACCTGCTGGGCAGGTTGCCGTCGAGCGTACAGGTCGAGGATCTGATGCAGGCCGGCATGATCGGTCTGCTGGAAGCGTCGAAGAAATTCGATCACGGTAAAGGCGCAAGTTTCGAGACCTACGCTGGCATTCGCATCCGCGGAGCCATGCTCGACGAGGTGCGCAAGGGCGACTGGGCACCGCGCTCGGTCCACCGCAACACACGCATGGTCAGCGACGCGGTACGTACCGTGGAAGCGCGTCTCGGTCGTGACGCTAAAGATCACGAGATCGCTGCCGAACTCAATATGAGCCTCGACGATTATTACTCGATTCTCAGCGATACCAGCGGTAGCAAACTGTTCAGTTTCGAGGATTTGCTCGAATCGGGAGGGGAGGCCGACGCGCACGCCGATCACGAGCCCTACGGCGGATTACAGGACGAGCGATTCCGCTCAGCACTGGTACAGGCTATTGACGGTTTGCCCGAGCGCGAGCGTTTGCTGCTATCGCTGTATTACGACGAGGAACTGAATCTCAAGGAAATCGGCGCCGTCCTCGGCGTTAGCGAGTCCCGTGTGAGCCAGTTGCACAGTCAGTGCGCGGCACGCCTGCGGGCGCGTCTGGCCGACTGGCGCAACGATTGATTTTATCGCCAGCATCCGGACAATGCCCGGGTAGCCAGCACAGCGCAAAAACGACAAGGCTGGCAAGGCCATTAGCATCTGATTAGCGAGTGCGAACCTGCACTTTCCCTGGTTTGTACGGAGGTCGACTTGGACAAGAACATGAAGATTCTCATCGTGGATGATTTTTCGACGATGAGGCGTATTATCAAGAACCTGCTGCGCGACCTGGGGTTCACCAACACGGCCGAGGCCGATGATGGCAATACCGCTCTGCCAATGCTGCAGAGTGGAGGTTTCGACTTCCTCGTTACGGACTGGAACATGCCGGGCATGAGCGGCATCGATCTGCTGCGGGCTGTGCGCGCCGACGAACGCCTCAAGCACCTTCCGGTGTTGATGGTTACCGCCGAAGCCAAGCGTGATCAGATCATCGAGGCTGCGCAAGCCGGCGTGAATGGCTATGTAGTCAAGCCGTTCACCGCTCAGGCATTGAAAGAAAAGATCGAAAAGATTTTCGAGCGAGTCCAGGCAAAGTAATCCGGGGTACAGGTTATGGCTCTAAGCAAGGATCCCGGCCAGGCGACTGCTCAGGAATTTGAACACTCTCTCAAGGATAACGCGCGGCAACTGGTCGAGTTTCTCGAAAAGGGCCAGTTCGGCGAAGCCATCCTCGTCATCCACGCTATCAATCAAGCGCGTGACCGTGGCCTTTATCACGAGGTCGGGCAACTGACCCGTGCGCTGCACAACTCCATCGTCAACTTCCAAATCGATACCTCACATGCGCTGGGTGACAGCGGCGAGGTGTCGAAAATCTCTGATGCGTCCGATCGGCTCGATTACGTGGTCAAACTGACCGACAAGGCCGCTAACCGCACCATGGACCTGGTGGAAAGCAGTGCGCCTATCGTCTCGGACCTCGGCCAGGAAGCTTCTGCACTGAAAGCCGACTGGGACCGTCTGCAACGCCGTGAAATGGCCGCTACTGAGTTCCGTGACCTGTACAAGCGCATCGGCGAGTTTCTCGATAAAACCGAACAATCCAGTGCGCAGGTCTCCACGCACCTCAACGACATTCTCATCGCGCAGGACTACCAGGACCTGACCGGACAGGTGATCAAACGTGTCACCGCGCTGGTTCACGATGTCGAGGAAAGCCTGGTCAATCTGGTGCGCATGGCCGGTCAGGTCGACCGCCTCGCAGGTATCGATCATAACGAACCCAGGCGTGACGAGAAAAAAACCTGTGACAGGGGTGAAGGTCCGCAGATTCATGCCGATATAAGAGAGGACGTGGTTTCTGGACAAGACGAAGTTGACGATCTTCTGTCCAGCCTTGGCTTCTAAGGGAGTGGGTGCATGAGTTTCGACGCGGATGAAGAGATCCTTCAGGACTTCCTGGTAGAAGCCGGAGAGATCCTCGAACTGTTGTCCGAGCAGTTGGTGGAGCTGGAAAACCGTCCTGAGGATATGGACCTGCTCAACGCCATTTTTCGTGGCTTCCATACCGTCAAGGGCGGGGCCGGATTCCTCCAGCTCGATGCCCTGGTCGCCTGCTGCCATATCGCCGAAAACGTCTTCGACATTTTGCGCAAGGGCGAGCGTCAGGTTACCTCGGAACTGATGGATGTCGTCCTGCAGGCACTGGATTCGGTCAACAGCATGTTTGCCGAGGTGCGTGAAGGGCAACAGCCGACGCCGGCTGACCCGCAACTGCTTGCGGCCTTGTCCGTACTTGCGCAGCCGACCGGTGAGGAAGTCGCTGCCTCGGCAGTCGCCGCGCCAATACCAGCGCTTGAGCTCGAAGCGGCCTCCGCCATGGCCGGCGATGCTGAGGATGACGCCGAAGGTGATATCACCGACGACGAGTTCGAACAGTTGCTCGATGCCCTGCACGGCAATGATGCGCCTGCCGCTACCAGCCCCGCAGCAGAGCCGGTTGCCACAGCTGTCACCGCCGCGGATGACGAGATCACCGATGACGAATTCGAGGCGCTGCTCGATCAGCTGCATGGCACCGGCAAGCCGCCGGCAGCGGTTGAAGCGCCGAATACTCCCCAGCCTGCCGAACCGGTCACGGCTGGCGACGACGATCATATTACCGACGACGAGTTCGAGGCACTGCTCGATCAGCTGCATGGCACTGGCACGGCGCCCGGCGTAGCCGCGGCGCAAGCTGATAACGCAGCCGCTCCCGAATCGTCGGACGAGCGCAGCAGTGTCGACGAGCATATTACCGACGACGAATTCGAAGCTTTGCTTGACCAGTTGCACGGCGCTGGCGCAGCGCCGGGACGAGCTGATGTGCAGGCCAAGCCTGCCGATACCGCAGTCGCCAGGCAGCCGGCCAAGGCAGCGGCCGCTCCAGTGGCGAAGGCTGTGGCCAAGCCGGAAGCGCGCCGGGTCGAAGCGCCGGCGGGCGCGCCTGCCAAGTCGGCAGCGGCCGCGCCCGCTGCCGATGCCAACGCCGCCGAGACCACAGTGCGCGTCGATACCGCTCGGCTCGATGAAATCATGAACATGGTTGGCGAACTGGTGCTGGTGCGTAATCGCCTGGTACGTCTGGGCGTGGCCAGCGGCGATGAAGAACTGAACAAGGCGGTCAGCAACCTCGA
>CAYZFU010000007.1:7375-12514 GCA_964477725.1 uncultured Halopseudomonas sp. | reverse complement strand
GCCGACCTGCAGAGCTCGGTGATGAAGACCCGCATGCAACCGATCAAGAAGGTCTTCGGTCGGTTCCCGCGCGTGGTTCGGGATCTGGCTCGCAACCTGAAGAAAGAGATCAACCTCGAACTGATCGGCGAAGAAACCGACCTCGACAAAAACCTCGTCGAGGCGCTCGCCGACCCCCTGGTGCACCTGGTGCGCAACTCGGTCGACCATGGCATCGAGCCGCCTGATGAGCGCGAGAAGGCTGGCAAGCCGCGTACCGGCAAGGTGGTCCTGGCCGCCGAACAGGAAGGCGATCATATCCTTCTTACCATCACCGATGATGGCCGTGGCATGGATCCTGAAGTGCTGCGTGCCAAGGCGGTCGAAAAGGGCATGATGGAAAGAGACACGGCCGAACGTCTCAGCGATACCGAGTGCTTCAACCTGATTCTGGCCCCAGGCTTCTCGACCAAGACCGAAATTTCCGATGTGTCCGGTCGCGGGGTCGGCATGGACGTGGTCAAGACCAAGATCTCCCAGCTCAACGGTACGATCAATATCGAATCGACCAAGGGGCAGGGCTCGCGCATCGCCATCAAGGTGCCGCTGACACTGGCGATCATGCCCACGCTGATGGTGATGCTGGCCAACCAGGCGTTCGCGCTACCGCTGGTCAGCGTCAACGAGATCTACAGCCTGGATCTGTCGCGGACCAATGTCGTCGACGGTCAGGAAGTCATCATCGTCCGCGACAAGGCGCTGCCGCTGTTTTATCTCAAGCGCTGGCTGATGGCCGGCGCCGAGGACACTACCGACCGCTCGGCAGCGAGTGTGGTAATCGTATCGGTGGGTACCCAGCGAGTCGGCTTCGTCGTCGACCAGCTGGTCGGTCAGGAAGAGGTGGTGATCAAGCCGCTAGGTCGCATGCTGCAAGGCACGGCAGGGATGTCCGGGGCCACCATTACCGGTGATGGACGCATTGCGCTCATCCTCGATATACCCAGCCTGCTCAAGCGCTACGCGCGTCGCGGCTGACGTCGGCCGGAAGGCTTTCAGGAGATAGTAATGGTGGTCAAGGTTCTGGTGGTGGACGACTCGGGCTTCTTTCGCCGCCGGGTCGCGGAAATCCTTGGCGGGGACAAGCAGATCCAGGTCGTCGGTACCGCGTGCAATGGGCAGGAGGCGGTCGATCAGACTCTGGCACTGCGCCCGGACGTGGTCACCATGGATTACGAGATGCCGGTAATGGATGGCATCACCGCCGTGCGCCAGATCATGCAGCGCTGCCCGACCCCGGTCCTGATGTTTTCTTCGCTGACATACGAAGGTGCGCGGGTCAGTCTGGATGCGCTGGACGCCGGCGCGGCCGACTATCTGCCGAAGAACTTCGAGGACATCTCGCGCAACCCGGACAAGGTTCGCCAGCTGCTATGTGAGCGCGTACATGCCCTGGCGCGTTCCAACCGCACTTCGCTCGGCCTGAGCGCGCCCAGCCATGGCGCGCCGACCATGCCGTCACCGCCGGTCAACAGCCGCGCAGGCGGAGCGACCAGTCTCTTCGACCGCCAGGCAGCTCCAGTACCCACCGCGCCGAAGGCGGGCAATAGTCCTCCGCCGCGTAAACGTCAGTACAAGCTGGTGGCGATCGGCACCTCGACCGGGGGACCGGTTGCGCTGCAGAAGGTGCTCACCCAGCTGCCGGCGAATTTTCCCGCTCCGCTGCTGCTTGTGCAGCACATGCCGGCCGCGTTCACCAAGGCCTTTGCCGAGCGTCTCGACAAGCTCTGCCGGATCAGCGTCAAGGAAGCCGAGGACGGCGATACGCTGCGCCCTGGCGTGGCACTGCTGGCGCCGGGCGGCAAGCAGATGATGGTCGATGGCCGCGGTGTGGTGCGGATTCTGCCAGGCGATGAGCGGCTCAATTACAAACCATGCGTGGACGTAACATTCGGCTCCGCCGCCAAGACGTTCCAGGACAAGGTGCTGGCCGTGGTGCTCACCGGCATGGGAGCGGATGGCCGGGAGGGCGCGCGTATGCTCAGGCAGGCCGGTAGCTCGATCTGGGCCCAGGATGAAGCCAGCTGCGTCATTTACGGGATGCCCATGGCCGTGGCCAAGGCCAACCTCGCCGACGGCATTTACAGTCTGGATGACATCGGCCGCTACCTGTCAGAGCTCAGCTGATGGACATTCTCAGCATCATTGGCGTCATCCTCGCCTTTGTTGCGATTCTCGGTGGCAACTATCTCGAAGGCGGCCATGCCGGCGCGCTGCTCAACGGGCCGGCCGCGCTCATCGTGATCGGCGGAACGCTCGGCGCTGCGTTTATTCAGACGCCCTTGGCGGTGTTCAAGCGCGCCCTGGTAATTGTTCGCTGGATCATTCTGCCGCCGCCCAACCGCCTGCGTGAAGGCATTGCGCAAGTGGTCAACTGGAGCACCGTGGCGCGCAAGGAAGGCTTGCTCGGGCTGGAAACCATAGCCGATACCGAAGCCGATCCGTTCGCCCGCAAAGGGCTGCAGTTGCTTGTCGACGGCAGCGAACCGGAGGCCCTGCGCAGTATTCTCGAAGTAGACATGATCACCCGTGAGAATCATGATCTGGCCGCCGCGAAGGTATTCGAGAGCATGGGTGGCTACTCGCCCACCATCGGTATCATTGGCGCAGTGATGGGTTTGATCCACGTCATGGGCAACCTGGCCGATCCCTCGCTTCTCGGTCGCGGCATCGCTGTCGCTTTCGTCGCGACCATCTATGGCGTGGCGCTGGCCAACCTGTTCCTGCTGCCGGTTGCCAACAAGCTCAAGTCGGTGGTCATGCAGCAAACCTGCTACCGGGAAATGCTCCTCGAAGGGTTGATGTCGATCGCCGAGGGCGAAAACCCGCGCTCCATCGAGATGAAGCTCGAAGGCTTTCTGGACTAGAGGTGCTCGGCATGTTCCGGTTCTTGGCCAATGTAGCGAAGCGGGAGGTGCTTTAATGCGCCGTCGGCAGCATCAGGAGCACGAGAATCACGAGCGCTGGCTGGTGTCCTATGCGGATTTCATCACGCTGCTGTTCGCCTTTTTCGTGGTGATGTACTCGATCTCCTCGGTCAACGAAGGCAAGTACAAGGTGCTGTCCGACACGCTGGTCGGTGTGTTCAACGAGCCCCAGAGAGCCATCGCCCCGATTCCGATCGGCGACCAGCTGCCCAGTGGCATTGGCCAGCCGGACGGCGTAGAGAGCGCAGACAGCGCCGGTTCAGGCGAGGTGAGTGATCCCTTGCAGGACATCACCACGGCCATGCAGGCGGCGTTCGGCGAGCTGATCCGGGCCGGCGATCTGGAGGTCCGTGGTAACGAACTGTGGATCGAGATCGAGCTCAACTCCGGCTTGCTGTTCCCCAGCGGGGATGCGCTGCCAAGCGATGCCGCCTTCGGCCTGCTCGATCGCATCGCCGGAATTTTGTCCCCCTACCAGAACCCGATTCATGTCGAAGGGTTCACCGACAACATTCCTATCAAGTCGCGGGCGTATCCGACCAACTGGGAGCTGTCTGCCGCCCGGGCAGCGACGGTGGTGCGAATGTTGGCCAATGGCGGCGTCGATCCGGGTCGATTGGCAGCGGTCGGCTATGGAGAATTTCGGCCTGTGGCCGATAACACCACTGTGGCGGGTCGGCGGGCGAACCGGAGGGTGGTGTTGCTGGTGTCGCGTTTTCTCGACAACCGACACCAGCCGTTCACCGCCGGCGCGCAGAATGTAGACGATATGCGCCGTGCGCGCGATACGACTGGCACGGGTGTCGCGAACTAGGCTGGCACAGATTCTGCAGTTGAGCCTCGCTTGTCGGGGGAACGCTGGAAACCTGACGTAGCAGCAGTCTTTTCGCGGTAACGCTTGGTTTTTTCATGATGCTCCGCAAAGCGAGTGTCAACTAGTCGTCGTAGTGAAGCGCGTGGAAAACGCGTTTCTGGAGGATGGAATGAGAGTCTGGGCCGTATCCAATCAGAAGGGTGGCGTGGGTAAAACCACGAGCGCGGTGGCGCTGGCTGGCCTGCTGGCGGACCAGGGTCAGCGGGTGCTTGTGGTTGATCTCGACCCCCACGGCTCCATGACCAGTTACTTCGGGCACGATCCGGACACGCTCACCAAAAGCGTGTTCAATCTGTTCCAGCATCAGGGCCAGGTTCCCGAAGGGCTTGCCGAAGCCTTGCTGCTCGATACCTCGCACGAGAACATCCGGCTGATGCCGTCGAGCACTTCGCTGGCTACGCTGGAACGCCAATCGGCAGCCCAGGGCGGCTTCGGTCTGGTGATTTCCCGCGCGTTGGCGCAGCTGTGGAACGATTTCGAGTTCGTCATCATCGACAGTCCGCCCTTGCTTGGTGTGTCGATGATCAATGCGCTGGCAGCCTGCGAGCAGTTGATCATCCCGGTACAGACCGAGTTTCTCGCGCTCAAGGGACTCGAACGGATGGTCCATACGCTGAACATGGTCAATCGCTCGCGGAAGCAGGCGCTGCCATACACCATCGTGCCGACCTTGTTCGATCGGCGCACCCAGGCATCGCTGAGTACCCTTCGCGTACTGCGCCGCGACTATGCCGACCATCTCTGGCAAGCCTTCATCCCGATCGACACCAAGCTGCGCGACGCCAGTCTCGCCGGGCTGGTACCGTCGCGGCATGAAAGCAACGCACGCGGCGTGCTCGCCTACCGGGCGTTGTTGCGATACCTCCTGGCGCAAGCGCTGCCGGGCAAGGAACAGGTCGCCTAATGCTTCGGCAGCATCAGCCGATAACAGGATTACATCCCTGCGACCACCTCGCGCATCCCAGATCAAAATGAAGCGGCAACATCCATGAACAAGTCGGTCTCACTGCAGCAGTACATTCCCGAGCAGACTATCCAGTCCTATCTGGATGCGTTGTTGCAGGATGCCGCCCTGGAGTTGGCGTTCGCCGAGCCCGAAGCTGTTGCAGTCGAGGCGAACGCGGTATCCAGCGTTGCAGCGGAGCCGGCCGCCGCAGTCATTGCTCCGGCAGCACAGGTAGTTGCCCCCGCGCCAGCGCCTGAAAAGATCGTCGAGCCCGTCCAGCCGGTGGCTGCGCAAAACGTTCAGCCGCGAGCGGTCGAGCCGCCACCCGCGCCTCCTGCGGTTACGGCTGCCCCGGC
>CAYZFU010000007.1:0-7365 GCA_964477725.1 uncultured Halopseudomonas sp. | reverse complement strand
GAGCAACCGTTCGAAGCGCTGCTGTTCGATGTCGGTGGCCTGACACTGGCGGTCCCGCTGGTGTCGCTCGGAACCATCCATACGCTGGAGAGCGAGATTACCCCGTTGTTCGGTCAGCCCGACTGGTTTCTGGGCATTCTGCCGACCCAGAGCGGCAACCTGAAGGTGCTGGACACCGCGCGCTGGGTAATGCCGGAACGCTACCAGAGCGAGCTCAAGGATGGCTTGAAGTTCGTCATCTCGGTGGAAGGCTATGAATGGGGGATGGCGGTGCACGGCGTCAGCAAGTCGATCCGGCTCACGCCCGAGCAGATAAAGTGGCGTTCGCAGCAGGGCAAACGGCCCTGGCTGGCTGGAACTGTCATCGAACACATGTGCGCACTGCTCGACGTCTCCGCGCTGGCGACGCTGATTGTCAGCGGCGCTGCGAACGAGTTGCACGCGCGGCCCGCTGCCGGTAAACCGGTGGCAAAGGCACCGCGCCGGCATTAGGATGGACACAACTGAGCCCGGAGCAGCCGGCGGCCGGGTCGCTTAACTAAGATCGGGAACGATAGTATGAAAGACAATACCGCACAGAGCGCTGAAGATCCGATCCTGCAATGGGTAACCTTCCGCCTGGATAACGAGACCTATGGCATCAATGTGATGCAGGTCCAGGAAGTGTTGCGCCATAGCGAGATCGCCCCGGTCCCCGGCGCGCCGGCGTATGTGCTCGGCATCATCAATCTGCGTGGCAATGTCGTCACCGTCATCGATACCCGCCAGCGCTTCGGCCTGAGCCCGGCACCGATTACCGACAACACGCGAATCGTGATCATCGAGGCCGACAAGCAGGTTATCGGTATCCTGGTCGACAGCGTCGCCGAGGTGGTCTACCTGCGCCAGTCGGAGATCGAGACCGCGCCGAACGTCGGCACCGACGAATCGGCCAAGTTCATCCAGGGCGTGTGCAACAAGAACAACGAACTGCTGATCCTCGTCGATCTCGAGAAGATGATGAGCGAGGATGAGTGGGCCGAACTGCAGGGCTTCTGATCGGTGGAGCAGCCCTGGCTGGTTCTGGTGCTGGGCCTCGGACTGGGCTTGCTGATAGCTGGCCTGGTCGGGCTTGCGCTGGCCAGTCGTCGGCTGGGTAGCCGCCTGGTGGAGCTGGACGCGGCGCATCGCGAGCGGGTCGACCATCTCACGCGGGACATTGCCGGTTACCAGCAGGGAACCATCCGCATGGGCGAAGAACTCGTCGCGCTACGTGATCAGGTACGTCGCCTGGAAGACAAACAGCAGCGCATCGAACAACACGACCCGCAATCAATGCCGTACAACCAGGCCGCACGCCTGGTTGGCATGGGCGCAAGTCTCGAAGACCTCACCCAGTCCTGCGGCCTGTCCAAGGCCGAAGCGGAACTGGTGATGAAGATGTACGCCGCGCGCAAGCCCTGATTCCCTGTGAAAATCGGCTGAAGGCTGTAAGGTCCCGCCCCGCAGCTTGATTTCCGCGTTCGTGGGAGGCCCGACTCGGGGCGACCGAGCATAGCGTGGAGTATTACCAATCGCCGCGAGTCGCGCCTCCCACTGGATCTGGCTCTTCAGCGTTCAGCCTCGGCCTGACTCGAAGTCCGAACCCTGGCGCAGGCCTTATGGGAGGCCCGACCCGGGGCGACCGAGCATAGCGTGGAGTGTTGCCAATCGCCGCGAGTCGCGCCTCCCACTGGATCTGGCTTTTCAGCGTTCAGCCTCGGCCTGACTATCAGTCTGAACCCTCCCACAGGGTTTGAGCAATCCAACCTCCAATGTGAAACCTCCCGCCAATGCTTACAGCTCCCCCTCACCTCGATCGGCCTCTTCCTCGCCGTTCGGCGGTACGAACCCGGCCGGCGCCTTGCCTTTCAGATACCAGGCGAAGGCGATGATTTCGGCGATGGTTCGGTATAGCTCTTCGGGGATCTGGTCGCCCAGTTCCATGCGCGCCAACATCTTCGCCAGGTCGGCGTTCTGATAGATCGGCACTTCATATTCCATTGCCAGCTGGATGATCTGCTCGGCGAGGTCGCCTTCGCCCTTGGCAGTCAATGTCGGCGCCTGGTCGCCATCGTAGAGCAGGGCAATGGCTTCACGTTTCTCCTGCATCAGGTCACCTCGTCTACCCAGCGTTGCTGTACCGCTTGCCGCGGCTCGGGGGGTACACCTTTGTGGCAGCTGATCTCGCCGACCTCCAATCCCTTGGCCAGCAACCTGTCGCGCAGTTCGCCGACTTCCCGATCGAGCAGGGCCAGCGTGTCGGAGCGGTCGGTCCAGAACTCGCTGCTTACGCGTCCCTTGTATAGCCGGGCGATACTCTGCAACGCCCCCAGCGGGCCGAGGTTGAAAGCCAGGCGCACCTCCCATTTGGGCGTCGGTTCGGGCTGCTTGCGTGTCGGAGCGGGGTCGTCTCGCTGAATACGAGCCTGCACATGTGAAAACTGCTGTCCGTCCCGTAATGGCAGATCCATTTGCCAGACTGTCTGGCTGCTGCCATCGGCGAAGGTCTGGCTCTGCCCCAGGCTCTGGAATTGCTGATGCTGAATACGTGAGAGCAGGGCGGCGGTCAGACGCAGCAGGCTACCCAGGTCGCTCGCCTCGCCGAGCGCCTGCATTGCCCGGCCGGGAAGCGGGAACAGGCCGGGCCTGGCGGTTGCCTGCTGCTGCCAGGGCCCGGTGGGTAATCCGAGTGCCTTGAGGCTGTCCGGCGGCAATTGCTGCTGCAGCACCATTAACAACGTGATGAGGGTCGCTTTCATGTCCGCCCCCGGTAGCGGCTCGACACCCGGCGGTGTCGCCAGGGTCGCCAACAAGGGTAACACCTTGCTCAGGGGTGGCGCGGGGGCGGCTGAACCCGTCTGCATCGGGTCCGCAGAGCCCGACGAACTGCCGGCCGGTCGGGCTTTCAGTGCCTCGGTCAACATGGCGAGGTTGTTTTCCAGGAACAGCCCGCTCTGTCTGACCGCCTGCTGGATGCCGGCTTCGCTACTCAGCTGGGCAACGCTGGCGACATGCATCAATACCTGCCGGATGATTGGTTGCAGCGATTGCGGCGCCTGGCCCGGTCCGGGCGAGGCCAGCCGGTCGAGCAGCGCCATGAGTGGCTCGGAAGAAGCCTGTCGCTGAAAGGTGTCGCGCAGTCCCAGGGTTACGGCCAGGTGACGCTGCTGTTCGGCAACCGCCGGCACCCGCAACTCGCCGCGCTCGGTCACCTGAGCGGTGAACACGCTGCCCGGTTCAAGGGGGCGCGCACTGTGCAGGCTGAGCAGGGCGCCGGTTGACGGGCCCTCGATGATACGGGCGACCACGGCGTACTGTGTCACGCCCTGCTGCACCAGTGTCTGCTGAGTGAGGATGCGAGCTTGCAACTGGGCATCGGGCGGAAAGCGTGACGGATCCAGTCGGGTTAGTGGCGCGCTCTCTGCCGAGGCGACCGCTGCGCCTGCGGCGAGCACGGCCAACAGGCGCGTCTGATTAACGGCCTGGATAATCAGTTGCGAACCTTCCGCGACCGGCTGCCGACTGGTCACGGCGACCTCTGCTGGCGGCAGCCCATTGCCGCTGGCGATCCTCAAAAGCAGCTCGAACTGACCGGCCCGGGCGGTGGAGCGGACGACCTCGGCCGGTGCCGATTGCCCGGGCGCAAGCACCGATGCGTCAATCGGACGCAGCAGCTGCAGGGCGAGCGCAGCGGCATCCGCCGGGCGGGCGGAGTGCGCGGAGCCAGGCGTGCTGGCGGCGGGAGGCAAGCGAAAGTCGGAGGTCATATCGCCACATGTTGATATAAATCAGCAGCCTCGCCACGGGGCCCGTATGTATAATGGCACCCCGTCGAAAGCCGGACCCTGTGAGTATAGCGGCTCGCCACTGCGAATCGTCTATCGCGTCCTGCCGGGGTGGTCCGCCACATTGTGGAGCAATGGTGAAAGCACTGCCGATCGAAGTCGAGAAACTGGCCTGCGAGCGCGACCAGCGCGAGCTGTTTGGCTCCGTCTCCTTCGAGCTTGGCGCCGGTGAGGTGCTGCAGGTAGCTGGCCCGAATGGATCCGGAAAGACCAGTCTGTTGCGTATCCTCGCAGGCCTGCTGGCTCCGGCGGATGGGCAGCTGCGTTACGGTGGGGCTTCGGTATTCTCCGGCGAAGGCCGCGACAACTGGCGGCGCGATCGCCTGTTCATCGGCCACGCTCCCGCGGTCAAGGCGAATCTCACTGCAGAAGAAAATCTCGCCTGGCTCTGTGCATTGAGCCAGCCGTGTTCGAGCGAGGCGATCTGGCGCGCACTGGCGCAGGTGGGCTTGCGTGGATTCGAGGATGTGCCCTGCCACAATCTCTCCGCCGGCCAGCAACGCCGCGTTGCGCTGGCGAGGCTGTACCTGCAGGCGCACCCGGTGTGGATTCTCGATGAACCCTTCACTGCGATCGACAAGACAGGTGTCGCCGAGCTCGAGGCCCATGTTCTGGCTCATGCCGCACGCGGTGGTGTAGTAGTGCTGACCACCCACCATAGCCTCGACCATCTCTCCGGCGTGCGCCGCCTGGACCTGGAGCGGGTGGCCTGATGCAGCGAATCGTCTGGTTGTTGTTCTGCCGGGAATGGCGCCTGGCCTGGCGCCGTCCGGGTGATCTGCTCAACCCGCTGGTGTTCTTCGCCATCGTCATCAGCCTGTTTCCGCTAGCGGTGGGGCCGGAGCCGGCGATGTTGCGCAGCATGGCGCCAGGGGTGATCTGGGTGGCGGCGCTACTTGCCACACTGCTATCGCTGGACGGATTGTTCCGCAGCGATTACGAGGATGGTTCGCTCGAGCAATGGGTGCTCTCCGAACATCCGCTGTCGCTGATGGTGCTGGTGAAGGTGCTGCATCACTGGCTGGTGTCGGGCCTCGCCATGGTCATCCTGGCGCCACTGCTGGGGTTGATGCTGGCGCTGCCCGTGTCCATCCTGCCGGTGCTCTGTCTGACGCTGCTGCTGGGCACGCCGGTGCTCAGTCTGCTGGGCGCGGTAGGGGCTGCGCTGACTGTCGGGCTGAAGGGAGGTGGATTGTTGCTGGCACTGCTGATCCTGCCGCTGTACATTCCGGTGCTGATTCTCGGTACCGGCGCCATCGAGGCGGCACTGCAGGGCATGCCGGTCACCGGATACGCCCTCTGGCTGGCATGCCTGGCTGTGCTGTCGTTGAGTCTGGCTCCGGTCGCCATCGCTGCCGGCCTGCGCATCGGAGTGAGTGAATGAACGCTGGAGTGAGTAAGCGATGAACTGGAGCTTCTTTCATAAGCTGGGATCGCCCAAGTGGTTCTACGACATCAGCGGGCGCTGGTTGCCGTGGTTCGCCATTGCCGCAGCTGCGTTGCTGGCCGTCGGTACCGTATGGGGATTGTTCTTCGCGCCCATGGACTACCAGCAGGGAAACAGCTTCCGGATCATCTATATCCACGTGCCGGCTGCCTTCGTTGCCCAGTCGTGCTACGTCATGCTCGCCGTGGCCGGCATCGTAGGGCTGGTCTGGCGCATGAAGCTGGCTGATGTCGCACTCAAGTGCGCGGCACCGATCGGAGCCTGGATGACCTTCGTCGCGCTGATCACCGGCTCGATCTGGGGCAAACCCACCTGGGGAACCTACTGGGAATGGGACGCGCGGCTGACTTCGATGCTGATCCTGCTGTTTCTGTATTTTGGGATCATTGCGCTGGGGCAGGCGATCAGTAACCGCGACACCTCGGCCAAGGCTACCGCGGTGCTGGCGATCGTCGGGGTGGTGAACATTCCGATCATCAAGTATTCCGTGGAGTGGTGGAATACGCTGCACCAGCCGGCGACCTTCAAGGTCACCGAAAAGCCGGCCATGCCGATTGAAATGTGGTTTCCATTGTTGCTGATGGTGCTCGGCTTCTATGCGCTGTTCACGGTCAGCCTGCTGATGCGCATGCGCGTCGAGACACTGCGCCGCGAGGGCAAGACCCGCTGGGCGCGCGAAGCGCTGGAGAAACTGGCATGAGCGGTCTGGCAGAAATGCTGGCGATGGGTAACCACGGCCCCTTTGTCTGGTCGGCCTATGCCATTACTGCTGCAGTACTTGCGCTGAATGTGGTCCAGCCTTGGCTGGCCAAGCGGCGCCTGGTCAATGAAGAGGCGCGTCGTAGGCGCCGGGAGAATCCGTGATGCATCCGCAACGCAAGAAACGTCTGGCTCTCATCCTGCTGTTGTTGGCAGGCGTCGGTATTGCGGTGGCGCTGGCATTGAGCGCTCTGCAGCAGAACATCAACCTGTTCTACACACCCAGCGAGATCGCGGCCGGCCACGCGCCGGAGCAGGCGCGGATCCGCGCCGGCGGTATGGTCGTGGCGGGCAGTGTCGAACGTTCCAGGGAAAATCTGGATGTGCGCTTTGCCGTCACCGACGGCAACGAGCAGGTGATTATCGCCTACAGCGGAATCCTGCCGGATCTGTTTCGCGAAGGTCAGGGCATCGTCGCCCTTGGCCGGCTGAACGAAGAACGCGTGCTGGTGGCTGATGAAGTGCTGGCCAAGCACGATGAGGAATACATGCCGCCGGAAGTGGCACAGGCCCTGGAAAAGGTCAAGCACGTCAAAGTCGAAAACGCCCCCGCGGCACCGAACTGAGAGAGAGCGCATGATCCCCGAGCTTGGACAGATTGCCCTGATCATCGCGCTGGTACTGGCGGTGCTGCAGGCCACCGTTCCGTTGTACGGCGCCTGGCGTGGCGACACGCTGGCGATGAGCTTCGCCCAGCCTGCGGCCCGAGCGCAGTGTCTGTTCGTACTGTTTGCCTTCATCTGCCTGACGCAGGCGTTTCTGACCAACGATTTCAGTGTCACCTATGTCGCGCTCAATTCGAACTCCGCGCTGCCCTGGTATTACCGCCTCAGCGCGGTATGGGGCGGGCATGAGGGGTCGCTGCTGCTCTGGGGCCTGATCCTTGCTGCATGGACGTTCGCCGTCACCGTATTCTCGCGTGATCTGCCGGAAGAGATGCTCAGCCGCGTGTTGGCCGTGATGGGCATGATCAGCGTCGGCTTTCTGCTGTTCATGCTGATGACCTCCAATCCGTTCGACCGGCAGCTGCCTTACTATCCGGCCGACGGAAACGACCTCAACCCGCTGTTGCAGGATTTTGGCCTCATCGTCCACCCGCCGATGCTGTACATGGGGTATGTCGGCTTCTCCGTCGCCTTCGCCTTCGCCATCGCTGCGCTGCTGGGCGGCCGCCTGGATGCTGCATGGGCGCGCTGGTCGCGGCCATGGACCATTGTCGCCTGGGCGTTCCTGACCATCGGCATCGTGCTCGGCTCCTGGTGGGCCTATTACGAGCTGGGCTGGGGCGGCTGG
>CAYZFU010000006.1:0-30873 GCA_964477725.1 uncultured Halopseudomonas sp. | reverse complement strand
GGCGACGCGCATCCACACGCTCAACCGCGGATTCAAACTCACCGGCAAGCTGGGCGATGTGATGAAGGAGTCGGCGGAAATCGCCTACAGCTATCTGTGCGCCAATCTTGAGCGCTACAAGGCAGACAGGACCTTTTTCGATGAAGCGTTCGTTCATCTGCATGTTCCGGAGGGAGCGACACCCAAGGATGGGCCGAGCGCCGGCGTGACCATTACCAGCGCCCTGCTGTCGCTTGCACGCAACCAAATGCCTCGGTCCGGTCTGGCCATGACGGGCGAAATAACCTTGACCGGGCAGGTTCTCCCGGTGGGCGGCATTCGCGAAAAGGTCATAGCGGCTCGCCGGCAGTCGATTTTCGAGCTCATTCTGCCGGACGCCAACCGAGGCGACTTCGAGGAGTTGCCGGATTATCTGGCCGAAGGCATGACCATTCACTTCGCCAGTCATTTCAGGGACGTAGCGAAGCATCTGTTCGCTTGAGCGTCATAGAAAAGGCGACCCGAGGGTCGCCTTCTCGATCGCCCAAGCCAATCATCTATCGTCGGAGCGAGGCTTGTCGTCCTTGCGCATACCGGGGAAGTGCTCGTGGTGCTCGTCGTCCAGCTCTTCGATCTGCGGGAATTCGTGAAGGCTGCTCTCGAATCCTTCATCCACATCGCCGAGACTGCCATCAGCTCCACCTTTGCGTGGCGGGGCTGGTGTCAAACCTTCGATCAATTCCCAATCCGGGTCCAACGTGAAGTCGTTGAGGTTCAACTGCGTAGCGGTGAAGTCTTCCGCGCTTTCGCTGGCTGCCCGGTTCTGCGCCTCGGAAGTTGGCTCGTCCGGCAACATGGGCTCCAGATGATCCACCTGCTCGACCATGTCGGAATCGTTGGATGCAAACAGTGTCGGGAAGCGTGCCTTGATCTGCTCGATCCGCGCGGTATCGCCACCCTTCTCCAGAACCTGTTGCTCCTGCACACCAAACGCGCGGAAATCGCCCAGTTCGCCCAGGACTCTTAGCTGCTTGTATCGCAGGTCGAGCCGATCCGGTTGGTCGGCAATGGCCTTGTCGAGCATGTTCCGCGCTTCAGCGAAGCGACCGTAGGTGATGTACAGCTCGACGCCATCGAGCGGGTCGACCGGCTTGGGCGCTGCACGGACGCTAGCGGGTCGCTCGGACCGCGGCGTCGATGCGACCGCCGCAGCCAGGGGCGCCGCGGCTTGCGGCGCAACGCGCGTCGGTTGTGCCGGCATGACCTGTTCATCCGGCTCCGCTTCGTCTCTCTCGTCGGCGCGCTTGCGCGCGAAGAACAGCAGGCCCAGGAGAACGGCCAGCAGCCCAAGCAATGCCGGCCACCAGCGAGAAAGAAAACTGTCCCGCGCCTCAACGCCTTGTAGTTGTTCCGCATCGTTCAGCTGCTGCTCGGGCACCTCGGCAACTACCGGCAGGACTTCGGCGTCCACCGCGCCGGCCTCGGGTTCTTCACTCCCTGTTGCAGATACCGGCCCTTCGGTACCTTCAGCCTGCGTCAGAGTGGGGCCGGACGTGTTGCTGAGCGCACCATCGGCGCTTTCCGCTTCAGCCTGCTGCGCCTGACGCAGGATTTCCAGCTCGGCCTGGAGGCTGGCAATCTGGCGATCGCGAGCGTCGAGTTCGTCAAGCAAGACATTGAAACGTGCTTCGAGGGCGCGCAGCCGGTCGGCGAGTACGGCGGAATCGGCACCGGTCTGCTGCGGCAGGTTTTCTTCTTCGATACGCAGGCGGGCAGTAGCCGGCTCGGCGCCGTTGTTCCGATCCTGCTGCCCGGCATTGGTCACGCTTCCGGTGGCGGCATCAGCTTCAGCGCTCGAAGAGCTTTGCGCAACGCTGCGCGGGGGAATCAGAGGCGCCTCGGTCTGCTCATCGGGTTGCTCACTGTCCTGAGTGGCCGCCGCAACGGAAACGCTACCGGTGGCACCGAGTTGTTCGGCCGTGGGCAGCGTGAGCACCTGGCCGACGCGCAAGCGGCTGGGATCGCCACCAATGAACGCATCCGGGTTCAGCGCGCGTATTGCGCGCATTGTCTCTGCGATGGAGACGGCTTCACTGGGCCGCGCGCGTGACGCAATACTCCACAGACTGTCACCGGCTGCGGTACGGTACTGGGCGGCGCCGGCCGCCGGACTCAGCTGCGGCAGCGGTGCCGAGGGAGCACTCGCCCCGGCGGGGGCGGCACGCACCGCAGCGTTCTGTCGCGCAGGCTCGGTGACCGGCGCCCGAGAATAGCTGGGCTGGGCTGGGCTGGAGGGCTGATACAGGGGCGGATCGAGCAGAAGCGTGTATTCACGCAGCAAGCGGCCGTTAGGACGCCTCAGCTCGACCAGGAAATTGAGATAGGGCTCACGCACGGGTCCGCGCGACTGAACGCGCACCACCAGCTGATTGTTCTCAATGGTTGGAGTAAAGCGCAACTCGGCGAGAAAGTGCGGGCGATCGAGCCCGGCATTCCGAAACGCTGCGGAGTCGGCGAGGTGTACGCGGATATCGTTCGGATCGACGTTTTCACCGCCCTGTAGAACGATAGTGGCATTGAGCGGCTGGTTCAACGCCGAGTCCAGCGTCAACTCACCCAGGCCCAGCGCGTTGGCCACGCCGACATACAACGTCGCAAGCGATGCGACGCCCCAGACTACCTGGCGTTTCACAGCCATACCAATTCCTCATTCATGCGAATGCCAGGCGTTACCTGCATTCAACGATGCTGTCCGTCGCATCCCCGCAGCGGCAGTTCCCTGCGCTGGCATGATCGGCGGGAGCGCCTAGGTAGCATTATGCCATTACGCGGATTAAATTCTGAACAATTGCGCGCCATCCGTCAGAAAAAGCCGCAATAAAATGCATGAGCGAGCTGTGCAGACGTAAATATGGCGCGAGCCGCACATCTTGCCGTTAGCGAGCCGGGCATTCAAGTGCCCTGTCATGTCGGACCGCTTGCGGTAGAATCGCGCTTTGCCCGATTGCGAGCGTCAGCCATGACACACATCGACAATTTGTTCGCCACCCGCCAGACCCGTGTGGCGGACTTCGTCTTCGATCACGATGTGGCCCGTGTCTTTCCCGACATGATCAAACGATCCGTGCCCGGTTACCCGACCATCGTCGAGAGCATCGGCCTCATCGCCGGCCAGCACGCGATACCGGGCACGCATCTCTACGATCTCGGCTGCTCACTGGGGGCAGCCACACAATCTATGCGCCGCCACGTTCGCGCCGAAGCTTGTCGGATTACCGCTGTCGACAACGCAGCGGCGATGGTCGAGCGCTGCCGCGAATACATGATTGCCCAGGATTCGATGATTGAAGAGCTTTGCCCTGCTGAGGTTATCGAAGCTGACATCACCGCTCTGAATCTTCAACCGTCCTCGGTCGTGGTACTCAATTTCACCTTGCAGTTCATCGCTCCCGATCAGCGCCTGGACCTGCTGCGACGCGTACACCGGGCACTGTTGCCCGGCGGCGTGCTGATTCTTTCCGAAAAGTTGCGCTTCGCCGATGAAACGACCCAGCACAGCCTCGAACAGCTGCACTATGCGTTCAAGCGCGCCAATGGCTACAGCGATCTGGAAATAGCGCAGAAGCGCAGTGCCATCGAAAACGTGATGATTCCCGACACGCTGGAAACCCACACGCAACGATTGCAGGACGCGGGCTTCGGTCACGCACATGCCTGGTTTCAATGTCTCAACTTCTGCTCGATGATCGCCTACCCGTGATTGATTATTCCCCCCTTTTCCAACAGCTACGCAACACTTCTCTGGAGCATTGGCTCGATCCGCTGCCTGCTGCGCTTCAGCAACGCCTGGCAATGGCCGGGCGCCACGGTGACCTGCCCCGCTGGCAAGCCTCCCTGGCCGGGCTACCGGACCTGCACGGCACCCCCGAGCTCAGCGAAGGCGTTCGAGTCGGCCGGCCCGATCAACTCGACGACACCAGCCGGGAACAGCTGGAGCAGGCACTGCGCGGCCTGCATCCCTGGCGCAAGGGTCCGTTCGAATTGTTCGGGATAAACATCGACACCGAATGGCGTTCGGACTGGAAATGGCAGCGCGTCGCGCCCCATCTCGATCTCCGTGGCAAGCGGGTACTCGACGTCGGTTGCGGTAACGGCTATTACATGTGGCGCATGTGGGGCGCAGGCGCGGCGATGGTAATCGGCGTCGATCCGAACCTGCTGTTCATGACCCAGTTCGAAGCGGTGCGCAAATACCTGCCGCAAGCGCCTGTCTGGCAGTTGCCGTTCACCCTGGAGGATCTGCCGGAGCCGACCGAAGGTTTCGATACCGTGTTCTCGATGGGCGTGCTATATCACCGACGCTCGCCCATCGATCATCTGCTGCAGCTGCGCGCCTGCCTGCGGCCGGGCGGCGAGCTGGTACTGGAAACCCTGGTGATCGAGGGCGACGACACCGCCTGCCTGGTGCCTGAGGATCGCTACGCTCAGATGCGCAACGTATGGTTCCTGCCATCGGTAAGCCTGCTCGAACGCTTTGTACGCCGGGCGGGCTTCAGCTACGTACGCTGCGTCGATCTGAACCGCACCAGCATTGAGGAACAGCGTAGTACCGATTGGATGCGCTTTCAGTCTCTCCCTGACTTTCTCGATGCGACTGATGCCGCGCGTACATGCGAGGGGTATCCGGCTCCGCTACGCGCAACTCTGGTGGCCAAGCGCTGATTCGGCTACTGCCTGATCAGCCACTCCGCCAGCTGCGCGGCCGGCATCGGTCGGGCGAAAAGATAACCCTGGCAGACATTGCATCCGCGACTCTGCAGGAAGCGCCACTGTGCTTCGTTTTCGACGCCTTCCGCCACGACGTCCAGCTGCAGGTTTACAGCCATGTCGAGAATGGTGGTTACCAGCTGGTTATCTTCGAGGCGCTCGGGCACGCCGGCTAGAAAACTCTTGTCGATTTTCAGCCGGTCAAGCGGGAAGCGACGCAGATACGCCAGGGAGGAATACCCGGTACCGAAGTCATCGATGGCGACGCCCACGCCGAGATTCTTGAGCTCATGCAGCGTCTGCTCGCCCTGCTCAGCGTTGGTCATCAGGGCGCTTTCGGTGATCTCCAGCTCCAGCATGCTCGCTGGCAGACCGCTCTCACGCAGTGCCGAGCTGACGAGCTCGACGACATTCTGCTGCACGAACTGTCGTGGCGAAAGGTTCACGGCGATCGACTCCAGCCCCAACCCCTGCTGTTGCCATAGCCTTGCCTGGCGACAGGCCTCGTTAAGCACCCAGCGGCCGATCGGCACGATGAGTCCGTTCTGCTCGGCCAGCGGAATGAACACATCTGGACTCACCAGGCCGCGCTCCGGATGACGCCAGCGCAGCAACGCCTCGACACCCACCGCCCGACGGCTACGCACCTGAATCAACGGCTGATAAAACAGTTCCAACTGGTCGTTCTCGAGCGCCTTACGGAGCGCTCTGTCCAGCTCGAAACGCTCATTGGCCGCCTCGGTCATTTCTCTGGAATAGCCGCACACCCGGTCGCGACCGAGCACCTTGGCGTTGTCCATTGCCGCATCGGCGTTACGCACCAGATCCGCGCCGCACCGGCCATCCTCCGGGAAACAGGCGTAGCCGACGCTTGCACCTACGTAAACTTCGCGGCCGTCACCGAGCACGATCGGCATGCGCATCGTCGAACAGATATTTTCCGACATTCGGTGGATGGCCTCACGATCGCGATCCTGCGCTATGAGCAGGAATTCGTCGCCGCCCAAGCGTGCAAGAAGATTGCCGGACTCACAGATCGACAGGAGACGCGACGCCACCTGCCGGAGCACTGCGTCGCCGGCCGCGTGCCCCAAGCCGTCGTTGATCGCCTTGAAACGATCCAGATCGATGAACAGCGCAGCGATGCTGCTTTGATTCACTGTTGCAGTCTGCAGCCCGCTTTCCAGACGCTGCATGGCAAAGTTGCGGTTGGCCAGGCCGGTAAGACTGTCGTACTGAGTCAGCTGTTGCAGTTGTTCCTGACTACGGCGCAACCGGCTGATGTCGCTGAACATGATCACGTTACGGCTGACCTTGCCTTCGGCATCGCGGATCGCCGAGGCGGTCACCAACAGCGTGACGCCTTGCTCGTGTCGCGTGTCCAGTACTGCCTCGCCCTGCCAGTAGCCGTCTTCGCGCAAAGCGTTGGTAATGTTGCGTATCAGATTGCGGTGTTCATGGACCCGATCACGCATGAACGGGCGCCGGCCGAGCGCCTGCTCTCGGTTCATTCCGGTGATCCGCTCAAACGCCGGATTGACGTTGACAATCCGAAATTCCGCATCGGTGACAAGCATCCCTTCTCGACTGCTTTCGAACACCGCCGCTGCTTCACGCAGCGCCTGTTCGTTTTTCTTGCGCTCGTCAATCTCTTCAGAAAAAAGAACGAAATACAGAGGGTTAGCCTGATCATCTCGAACCAGGGTAATGGTCAGCTTCACCCAGTTGAACGGCTGTCTAGCGCCGCGGTAGCGGGTTTCCATCGCGACTATGCCGATTTCCCCCGCGAGCAATTGCTTGAGTCCGGCCTGTAGATCTATCAGATCGTCCGGATGTACCAACTCCCTCGCATAAAATTCGGTCACGTCGTCCCGACTCAAGCCCGTGCGCTCGTAAAACCGCGGGTTGCCGCTCAAGAGCTTGCCGTCGGGGGTCACCAGCGTGATGCAAACCGCCGCGTATTCGAAAATCGCCTGGAAGCGTTTTTCCGACGCCTCCCGCTCTGCTGCCAGACGAGATTTCTGTACCACCAGCGAAACCAGTCTGCTGAACTCGCCCAGCGCCGCTACTTCTCGTTCATCCGGCAAGCCGGTGCGATCTCCGTACACGGCGAAAGAACCGAGGATGGCACCGTGCTCATCCTTGAACGGAACCGACCAGTTGGCACGAATTTCCCATTTCTCGACGATGTCCAGGAAATCCGCCCACAGCGGGTCGCTGGCAGCGTCCGCGACGTATACCGGTACACCTCGATAAACTGCCGTGCCGCAGCCACCCACAGACGGACCCGGTGTCAGCCCATCAAGCCGTTGCCGATAATCAGCGCCAAAACTCGGCGCTGCAGCAACATGCAGCGAGCCGTCGGCACAAGCCAGAAGAATCGTCACCCGCTGCCCGGGCTGGAAGGTCTCCCACTCCGAAGCGATGCGATCGAGCAAGGAGTCCAGACTGCTGTGGCTCAACAGGCCATCGAGGACGCTGGTTCGCGCGGCCTGCAGCCGGGCCTGTTGTTGTTCGCCATGTGTGTCGTGCAGGGTTCCGATGACCGCAGCGCCAGTATCGAGCGTCGTGAAACGTTTCGCGGTAAGGGCCGCCCAGCGATATCGCCCATCCTGCGCCGCAACCTTTACCGTGGTCTGGAGCGATTCGTTGTCTCCCTCGCGGACCTTTGCAAAGAAATCCTCCAGATCCGAGCCGTTAGCGGATCGCACGAAATCCAGAAGATTGTGGCCGATGACCTGTGTCGGAGGGATGTCGGTGAGGTCCTGCCAGGCCGGATTGATGTAGGCGACGCGTCCATCGAGGTCGGTGCGATAGATGACGTCCTGAATATTGCCGAGTACCTGCATGTTTCGGCGCATGACGCGTGCCGAATCGTCCCGCATTGTGGCAATCGTGCGATCCCTGGCCTGGAGACTCAGGCGTAGCGTCACCATAATCACCAGTAGGCCGATCAGCATCAGGCCAGCCACCATCGGGACATACCGAGCCGGAATGAAGGCGATGGCCGCTGCGAGCAGCGCCAGCAATACTGCTGACCCGCCCATGATCCCACCGGCGTATGGTTTAAGGCTCGTCAGCACGTGAGAACAGCCTAGCCAAAAACCGTAACGGTTTGCCGGCTGATAGCGACCAACTCCCCTTGCGGGGTCCAGACCATCGCCGCTGCGTGTCCGTATCCGTCCCGCGCGTGCTCGATCTCTGCTCGGTACAGCAGCCAGTCATCGTTGCCGATGGCGGGTTGGGGTTGGACGAATTCGATTGTCCAGGTGAGCGAACTTGCCGGCGCCTTCTCCTTCAGATGAGGCAACACCGCTGGTGGCCAGACATCGACCAACCCGAGCAGATGGGCGGCACCGATGGCGCCCTCGTCCTCCTTGAAGCGCATCCAGCCGCCCATCTCGCGCTTGCGGCTGCCACTGAACGGCACGTCTCCGAACGCCCAACGTACCGAGAAGTGACGGAGAAAAGTCGGGTTTACGCCTTCGACAAAGGGCATTTCGACGCAATCATGTGCCGGGCGAGCATGCGGCGGCGGGTTGGCTGCGACGTCGACTACCGAATCCCGGGACGCACCGAAGCTTCCCTGAACGATGCACATGACCTGACCACCTTGCGTCGCGCGGCCAAGCATCTGAGTCACTGCCTTGCCTTCGCGCAATACCTCGGCTTCAACGCGCATCGGCTCACCGGGAGCGACCGGGCCAACGAAGGTAATGGCCAGCGAACGTACCGGGCGACCATCAGCGACTTTCTGGCGCATGCCTTCATACACCAGCGCAGCGATCAGACCACCGTACCCAGCGCGGCCCTGGGCCCAGCCAGTCGGCACTGTCACCTGGTTATCGGATGCGGCAAGTTCAGCGAGCAGCTCAGCGAAGGTCATCGTTTGGAAAGTCCCTGTTGTTGATTTCAGCCGATGGTAGGCTGGCGGTACCTGGTGCGCAAAGGCAGGGAGAGTATCATAGCGGCAGGGAATGATCAGTCATTTTCCAGGCGCCATTCTTTTGCCATCATCTCGCCTCAGAGCCGCTATCCAGCCAAGCGCCAGCCAGGCTGGCGGGATGTCCGGCCAGTCGTGTTCGCCAGCTCCATCGAGCGTCATGTCAGCCTCGCCGCAGCGAGCCAGCAAGCGTTCCTGCCACCAGATCAGATAGGCCCCTGTTCCCGGCTCTGCCTCGTTGACCATGCGCGTACGCAGCCGCATGGGCAATGACTCGAACAGAAGCTGATCTACGCGGGGAACAATCTTTCGCTCGTTGTCCAGATAGGCCGCAGCGGCCGAGCTGGACAAGCCCAGCTGCTGTGCCAGCGTAGCCAGCTGATCCGCATACTGGCGATGGGTATGCAGGGGGTCGAGCTTGGCACGCCAGTCCAGCTGTTGTCGCTCGACAGCCTCGACCAGCGTCGCTGCGCCCGCCGCTGGTGCATCGAGCAAGGCGCCCAGCCAACGACGGTCACGCACCGCGAGCTCGCGCAACAGCAGCAACAATTCGGCGCTGCTCGACCCGGCGGCAGGTTGCCACAGTCCGATGTCGACATCTTTCAAGGTCGGCATGCGGGCGCAGCGTGCCGGCCAGTCAGCGGGCATCAACTGTTTTTGCAGTATGGTCCAACGTTCGCCGAGATCATCGGCCCGAGCTTTGACCCAACGCTCGATCAACCAGCGCGGCCTGGATTTAAACTTGTTCCGCATCCTTACCTCTGCCGAGCCGATCCTTGAGCCCTTGTACAATGCCGCGATTATCTTCGATCAGCATGTCCTTGTCGGTTATCGGCACGGCTCGACAAAGATCCAGAGTGAAATGTCCGAGTCGCGAGCTGTATAAACTTATACCGACGCCTTGGCCGATACGCGCAGCCAGCTTTTCCATCAGACCGGAGAGAAGGCTGTCGCTGAGCGCGCCGATTGCCATTTCAGTCCCGCCGGCCAGGGCGATATTGCGCAGTACGTGACGAGCCAGGCGCAAGCGACCCAACTGACCGATCGGCAGGCCGAAACAGAGCGCCACTTTCTGCATCATGCGGATATTGCGCCACACTACCAGCAGCAGGTCGACGGTCACCCACGGACTGGTGGCAACCAGCATCCCGGTACCGATTGCGTCGCGGCGTACCATCCGACGCGCCTGTTCATCGAGAGGTTGATAGAACAACAGATTAAGCCGCCGCGCAATTTCCTCGGCGCTGTGCGAGCCATCGAGATCCTTGCACACGGCGCGCAGTCGATCTGCCAATGGCGTATCGCGATACAGCGCCTGGAGTCGGTCGAGCCAATCGACACTCAACCGCTCGCGGCTGTCGCCGAGGGCTCTTTGCATCTCGAGACGCAATTGTTCCAGCGCGGTAAGGCGGGACCGCTGCCGGCGCATGTCACGCCAGGCGAGCAAACCACTGCCCACCAGTGCCGCTCCCACGGCGCCAAGCACGACGCCAGCGGCTGGCTGCCATTGCCACGCCAAAACCGTCCACTGGCTCCATTCATAAACAGCGCCGCCGAACACCGCGGCCACAGCCATCTTGCCCAACCGCTGGGGCCAACGGCTTAGCGGCGGCGCGTTGAGCGCTCCAGGCAAAGGGAGCTGCTCGGCGAGCTCCTGTTCCCGGGGGGACAGGTTCGCTTCGCCGAGCACCCGGGTGATGTCCGGCTGGCTCGCCACGCTCGGCTCCCAGGTTTCGAGAATTCGCGTCTTGCCGGGATCTTTCATATCGATCGGCCCTCCAGCATCCAGGCGAGCAGGTCATCCATGCGGTAATGCGGAAACGGCTCGTTGCGATGCAGACCCGGTGGGGGCCGCAGCTTCAGCAGCTCCGGACCGTCGACGGTCAGATCCAGAGGCAGGTGCTCGGGAATACTCCCCGGCTGATAGCGCACCCAGCCCTGCTGGCCAACCAGGCCAGCGATCAGCGCGTCTCCCTCCTGACGTGTAGCGCGCACGGCAGACAGCGGCAGTCCGCGGACGTTGACCCCGCCATGACGCACCTCTGAGAGGCTATCGGTGATTAAATCTTCCAGACACTGCTGAACGGCTCGCTGCTGTCCGGGCGTCACCTGGTCAACCTTGGTTGCGCAGATCGCCAGCCTGTTGATACGCGGTTTGAAGAGACGCTCGAAAAAGCTGCTCGGCCCGTAACGGAAGCTTTCCATAACCGCCTCGAGCGCGCTCTTCAGGTCACCCAGTGCCGGCTGGCCCGCGTCCATCGGCGCGAGCATGTCGACCAGCAACACCTGCCGATCGAGGCGGCTGAAATGTTCGTCGAAAAAACCTTTCACCAGGTAATCGCGGTAGTAACGAAAGCGTCCTTCACACTGCGTCCACCAGCTACCCTCCGGTCCGCCGGCGTGCCGATTGCCTGCCAGCAAAGGAACGAAAGCGAGCATTTCCGCGGACACGCCGCTACCGGGCAGCAGAAAGCGTCCTGGCTGGTTACGCGAGAGGCCGGCCTGCGTCCGGCAGCGGCGCAGAAAGTCGGTCCATTGCGCGGTGAGTTCATTCAATTGTTGCGGGTCATGCGGCTGAGCCGGATCAATGGCCAGCAGCCGATCACGCAGCGGTCCGGCTATGCTGCGACGCGGCTCGGCATCCAGCCAGCCGCGCATCTGCTCACACCATTGGCCGTACTCGATCCGCAGCAGAGGCAGGTCCAGCAGCCACTCGCCAGGGTAATCGAGTATTTCCAGGCGTAGCGAGCGAGCTCCCTGCATCTTGCCAAGCAGGCCCTGGGGCCGGAACCGCAGATCAATGACTACCCGCGAAAGATCGGTGGTCGACGCTGGCCACTCGGCTGGCTCCGAGGCTAGCGCGGCGAGCGACTCGATATAGCCGAATGGCTGATCGACGCCGTCACGCTGCCAGCGCACCGATTCCAGCCGGTCAAATGGCGACCGCCGCGCAAGCAGTCCGCGTTGATGGTTCTCGAGCTGGTTGATCAGGCTGGTGATGAAAGTGGTTTTGCCCGCGGCGCTCAGACCGGTCACGCCCACCCGAAGGTGATGGCCGGTCAGACGCCCTGCCTGTTCCCTGGCCTGGCGCAACCAACGCTGATTTTTCACTCCCGCCATGCACTCACTCCGAAAATCATTTAAGGTCTAACCCAGTATTGCATAACCACTCAGCGCTATAGAGGATTGGGCCGATGGCTTATTCGGATACACATAGCAAGGGAATCGGATACCTGCTCTGGATTTTCGGTTTTATGGGCGCGCATCGCTTTTATTACGGCAAGCCTTGGACCGGGACTCTCTGGTTCTTCACGCTCGGCCTGTTCTTCATCGGCTGGATCATCGACCTGTTTCTGATCCCGGCCATGGACCGCAAGGCTGATCTGCGTTTTCGCAGCGGCCGGACCAACTTCAACCTTTGCTGGATCCTGCTGACGTTTCTCGGTATCTTCGGCGCCCATCGGCTGTACATGGGCAAATGGATCACGGCGATTATCTATTTCTGCACCGGCGGGCTGTTCCTGCTCGGCGTGCTGTACGACTACTGGACCCTGAACGAGCAGATTTCCGTCAAGAACATGCAGCGGGACTGGTGACAACGCCGGGTCATGGCGCAACGCCAGTCTTCGAAAAGACGGCGGATCAGGTACACTGCGCTTTTTTTTGCGACGAGGTCATGAGCCAGCGTGGAGATCTTCAAGGAATTCACCTTCGAGGCGGCTCATCGCCTGCCGCATGTTCCGGAAGGCCACAAATGTGGGCGCCTGCATGGTCATTCGTTCATGGTCGCTATTCACATAGCCGGTGAAGTCGACCCGCACACCGGCTGGATCCGCGACTTCTCCGAGCTGAAATCGATCTTCAAGCCGATTTACGATCGCCTCGACCACAACTATCTGAACGACATTCCGGGGCTTGAAAACCCGACGAGTGAGGTTATGGCTCGCTGGATCTGGAGCGAACTCAAGCCTCTGCTGCCCGAGCTGTGTCAGGTGACCATTCGCGAAACCTGTACCAGCGGCTGTATCTACCGCGGCGATTGACGATGCCGTATCGGCTGTACGAGCTGATCGAACAGGCAGCGCAACGCACCCCGCACGCCCCCGCCCTGCTCTGGCGTGACGAGACTCTGAGCTATGCGACCCTGTGGCATCGTGTCGAGTGTTTCGCTGGCGCACTGCAGGCAATCGGTGTGCAGCGTGGCGATCGCATCGCGGTGTATCTGCCCAAGCAATTCGAAGCCGTCATTGCCCTGTTCGGCAGCAATCGCGCCGATGCGGTATTCATTCCGGTCAACCCGCAGCTGAAGCCAGAACAGGTAAGACACATCCTCGACAACGCCCAGGCCAGCATATTGGTGACCAGTACCCAGCGTGCCCGTCAGCTGTGTGCAGAACTGGCCGGCCTCGACTCGTTGCGTGGTGTCATTCTCACCGACGGCGCGATCGATTTGACCCTGCCGTGCTGGCAATGGAGCGGGCTACCATCCGAACCGCCGACGGCAGCCCGATGCGTCGACGCCGATCTTGCCGCCCTGCTATATACCTCCGGCAGCACCGGCCTGCCGAAAGGAGTCATGCTCAGCCAGCGCAATCTGCTGTGCGGGGCGCAGAGCGTCGCGGAGTATTTGCGCAACGATGCGACCGACCGGCTTCTCGCGGCGCTCCCCTTGTCGTTCGACTACGGCCTGTCCCAGCTGACCACTGCGTTTCACGTCGGCGCGAGCGTTGTGCTGCTCGATTACCTTCTCCCACGCGATCTGGTTCGCGCGGTCGCCAGCTACCGCGTAACCGGACTAGCAGGCGTACCACCTCTGTGGAATCAGCTGGCTGATCTGGACTGGCCAGAGGAAGCGCGTTGCCTGCGCTACTTCACCAATTCCGGCGGCCGACTGCCGTCGAGTACGCTCGAGCGGCTGCGTGAGCACCTGCCGCAGGCTGCGCCCTTTCTGATGTACGGGCTGACCGAAGCATTCCGCTCGACCTGGCTGCCCCCTGACTGGCTCGACCGCAAGCTTGGCTCGATCGGGATCGCCATTCCCAACGCCGAGGTCCTGGTGGTGCGTGAGGACGGCTCGATCTGCGCCGACAACGAAGAAGGCGAACTGGTGCATCGTGGCAGCCTCGTGGCGCTAGGCTACTGGGCCGACGAAACGCGAACCCGCGAGCGTTTTCGCCCTCTTGCGCCCGGCCCTGGCCGACCCGCCTGGGATCAGCATGCAGTGTGGTCTGGCGACAGGGTTTACCGCGACAGGGACGGCTTCCTGTTCTTCGTCGGTCGTCGCGACGAACAGATCAAGTGCTCCGGGTATCGCATCTCTCCTGACGAGATCGAGCAACAGATATTGCTGAGCGGGCTGGTCGACGAGGCAGTAATCACCGCCGCCGAACATCCTTCCCTAGGCCAGGCGCCCATCGCGGTACTGCGCGGTGATCCGCGCGCGCAGGGCGCGCTGCAAGACTGGCTGAAGGCTCGCCTGCCCAGCTACATGCAACCGCAGGCCTGGCTGTGGTATGCCGAGCTTCCGCGGAACGCGAACGGCAAATACGATCGCAGCTTCCTCAAACACTCGCTTCGCCGTCAGTTTCAAACGGACTGAGCTATCGCCCGTCGGAAATCCCGCCGAAACACAAATGATGGCTACGCGCCATTGCATATCGCCGATATACTGACGTCAGTTCTGCGCGGCATCCGTTAGCCGTGGGCTTGGTCAACTCCTGGACTAGCGAATGCAGCGATCCGAACACACCGTTGGCTCTCCCGTGGCAGGCTCCAGCTTGCGGCATACGCGTCGCTCGTTACTCCTGCTTGCGGGGCTCATGTTCTCGCTGTTCGTTATGGCCAGCGCTGCGCTCGTCAATATTGGTTTGCATCAGAATCGAACGGCCATCGAGCATTCACGGCAGTATGCAGGCAGAGCCGTGGAGGCGCAGCTGGAAGCGCTGGAGGCACTTGCCAGCGATTACGCATTCTGGGGCGATGCTTATCTCAACCTGCATGCGACCGTAGACACCGAGTGGGCATTCACGCGGCGTAACATGGGCCCTTCCATCTACGAGGACTTCGGCCACGAAGGACTGCTCGTGGTCGGACCTGACAATGAAACGACCTATGCGGTTGTCCGCGGCGAGCTGACCGATCTGTCGGCCGAGCGCTGGCTTGGCCGGGAGCTTGATGACCTGATCGCTCAGGCCCGGGATCGATACGAGTCCGAAGAACCCTTGAGTACCGTTCTCAATAGAAATGGCCAGCCGGTACTCGTAGCAGCTGCACCAATCACTACGGGCAGCGACCCTACCGTTGAACCCGTGCCCGGCCCAGCATCGGTAGCCCTTTTCGTCTCGCTCATGACGCCCGACAAACTTCGCGCGATAGGGGAAGACCTGGGCGTCGAGGGCTTGCGCGTCGCTGATCAGAATTCGACGCCCGAACACGCCAGGCTTGGTCTAGATACGCGCAGCCCGGGGGCGATAGCGCTGACCTGGAACCCGCCGCGGCCAGGCGAGCAATTGCTCCACGTCATGCTGCCGTTACTCCTGCTGACCGGAGCCTTGTGCGCGGGCCTGACACTGGCGATCCTGCGTCGCGCATTCACCACCGCCCGGGACGTGGATGCAAGCTATGCTTCGCTGGCCGCCAGCCAAGCCGCTCTGGCAGCCAGCGAAGAGCGATTTCGAGACGTGGCCGAGGCCTCATCCGACTGGATCTGGGAAACCGATTCAGCGCTGCTGATTACCTATTTGTCCGATCGCTTTACCAAGGTCACCGGCCATCTGCACAAAGACTGGTTGGGACGACCGATCACCGAATTTCTGGCAGGTCCGGCCAATTTCACTGCCTGGCTCGATGGAAGTAGTGCTCGCGCTTCCGGCAGTGAGACCTGGCAGTGCGATTACCGGCATCGAGACGGCCGGCGGCGCATCTGCCTGGTGTCACTGCGACACATCGAAGGAAGTCCACTCGCTGGAGGTTACCGCGGTACAGCTCGAGACATCACCGACGAAGTCGAGGCACGAGCGAAGATCGAACACCTGTCACAGCACGACGCACTGACTGGCCTGCCCAATCGCAACCGGCTGCAACGGTTTCTCGACGGTAAACTCAAGGGCACGGCAGCCGAGACAGAGCCGCTGGCAATGCTGAGTATCGGTCTGGACCGCTTCAAACCGGTGAACGACACCTTCGGTCATCAGGCCGGTGACCATGTGTTGACGGCGATAGCCAACCGGTTGCGCAGCAACCTTCGCGAGGGCGACCTGGTAGCGCGGCTGGGCGGCGATGAGTTCGTGCTTATCGTCGGCGGGCTGTCCGGCCAGGACGACATCGCCAGACTGTGCGAGTCATCGACTACCGCAGCCAGCGCATCTACATTAGCGCGAGCATCGGCGTTGCCATCGCACCCTTCGACGCGACTGACCCGGCCGAACTTCTCCGCTACGCAGATATCGCCCTGTACGAGGCCAAGGGCGCCGGTCGCAAGACCTGGTGTTTTTATGCCAGCGACATGAACGAGCGCATCGTTCAGCGCAACCAGCTCGAGCGTGATCTGCGTCAGGCAATCAAGGAACAGACGCTGCATATCGTCATGCAGCCGCGTTACCACATCGGCTCGGGCAAAATGATAGCGGCGGAAACCCTGGTCCGCTGGTATCACCCGGTCCGTGGGCAACTCGGTCCCGACCTGTTCATTCCGATCGCCGAAGAGACAGGGCTGATTCACCCGCTGAGCGTCTGGATCATGCGTAGCGCCTGTCTCGAGGCAGTGGCATGGAAGAACGAGACGCGAGTTTCGGTCAACCTTTCCCCGAGCGAGTTCCGCCGCGGCGACCTGGTCGCCCGAGTCCGCGACGTACTGCAGGAAACCGGGCTGGCCCCGCAGCGGCTGGAACTGGAGATTACCGAAAACGTCATGCTCGAGGATGCCGACCGGGCATTGGAAGTCATGCTGCAGCTCAAAGCACTGGGCGTCCGGCTAGCCATGGATGACTTCGGTACAGGCTATTCTTCGCTCAGTTATCTCAGCAATTTCCCCTTCGACGGTCTCAAGATTGATCGGGCATTCATTTCGGGTATCGGAGAGTCCGCCTCCAGTCAGGCGATAGTCGAAGCGGTCATCGCCCTGGGCAGCGCGCTTGACCTGACGATAACCGCCGAGGGCGTAGAAACAGCCGAGCAACTGGAACAGCTGAGGCGCCTCGGCTGCTACGAGGCTCAGGGCTATTACCTCGACCGCCCGATGCATCCCGAAGAACTTCGCAAAGCCATGAAACGCGCGCAGCCTGTCGGAGAAGGAAGCTAAGGGCTGGATAGTTTGTTTCAATTAGGCTTGCTTCGCTTCCCTACCTACACTGCCATCATACGAGGAGACTCCAACCATCCCATGATTGCGCACTTCACCCCCGCGGCTGCCCGTTACGAACGCGAGCGCCTGCAAGCGCTGCGTCAGCTGAACCTTCTGGACACGCCGCCGAGCGAGAGCTTTGACCGGATCACGCGGATGGCGGCCCGCCTGTTCGATCTGCCCATTGCCGCAGTGTCGCTTACAGACGAGGATCGGCAATGGTTCAAATCGAGGGTGGGTGTCGAACATTGGGAAATTCCTCGGGAACGGGCATGCTGCGGTGAGGTGGCCGATACCACGGACGTACTGGTAGTCGACGATCTGCTCGAGTCCGTCACTTATCGCGACAGCGTGCTTGCGAAGTCGGGCATCCGCTTCTATGCAGGCGCACCACTGCTTACCCGTGAAGGCTATAGCCTTGGTGCCATGTGCGTGCTGGGAACCGAGCCAAGACAGGCCAGCGCGGAAGAGCTAGCGGCGTTGCAGGACCTGTCGGCGATGGTCATGGCACAAATCGAACTACAGCATGCATTCGGCAGAATCGAGCCGACCACCGGCCTGCCCAACCGCAGCCAGTTTGTCGAAGATCTAGACGATCTGGCCCGCGATGCGCCCGACGCACAGCGCTTCGCTGTGTTCGTCGAATTGCTCGATGCACAGCAGATGTCGACGGTGCAGCGCGTAGTGGGTCAGGCCGTGCTCGACAGCCTGTCGCGGGAGGCGGCTCGTTTCCTTTCCGGCGCGCTATCCGCCGGGGCTCGGGTCTATCAACTGGGTGCCTGTCAATACCTCTATCTATGCACGCTCACCGATGAGCCCAGCGTTGTCGACCATGCGCTGCGCCTGCGTCAGGAGCTGCTGCTTCTGGCGCAGCAACACAGCACGTCGATCAACATCCGCCCTGCCCTGGGGATTGCGCCGTTCCGCCCGGGATCGGTCGATGCTACAGACGTGCTGCGTACGGCGCAGAGTGCGTGTCTCGATGCGTGCGCTACCGAGTCCGGAGTCGGCCTGTTTTCCGTGACGGTCGATGCAGGCCATAAACGCCGCTTCACGCTCATTTCCGATGTGCCGCGTGCGTTGACCAGCGACGATCAGCTGCGCCTGGCCTTTCAACCGCGCGTCGAAGCCGGTAGCGGGAAATGCGTCGGGGCCGAAGCCTTGTTGCGGTGGACCCATCCGGTGCTGGGTGAGATTTCTCCGGCCGAGTTCATTCCGTTGATCGAAGAGACACCCTTGGCCCGTCCTCTGACCGCATGGGTCCTGCGCGCTGCCATCGAGCGCAGCGCCGAATGGAACGCGCAAGGACGCAACCTGCGCATTTCGGTGAACATTTCCGCAGCGAACCTGGATGAGCAGGATTTCGCAGCGAATGTTCTGGCCATGACCGCAGAGTTCGATCTCCCCAGTTCTGCGTTGGAGCTGGAACTGACCGAAAGCGCGCTCATCGGCAATAGCCGCTCCGCTTCGGAGCAACTCGATACTTTGCTTGCCCATGGTATTACCGTGGCGATTGATGACTTCGGTACTGGCTACAGCAGCCTCGCCTATCTGCAGGAGATTCCGGCGCATGTAGTCAAGATCGACCGCTCATTCGTCAGTCGCCTCGAAACTCACACACGCAGTCAGACGCTGGTACGCAGCATGGTCGCCATGGCACACGAAATGGGATACAGCGTGGTGGCAGAAGGCGTGGAAACCGCAGAGTCCAGGGACTTCCTCAACGATCTGGGTTGCGAGGAACTCCAGGGTTATCTGATCGCCAGGCCAATGTCCGCGGAACAGTTGGAACAATGGCTCGATGCACAGCAGCAGCGCTGACCGGAGATTTTGTCGAGCCGTTTGGGCATAATGCGCGTCTCGCTGCAAGAGTCCTGACGTGATGAAACCCGAAGACCTGCAAGTGCTGGTGACCCGGCAGATGCCCTTTGGAAAATACAAAGGTCGGCTGATCGCCGATCTGCCGGGACACTATCTCAACTGGTTCGCCCGCGAGGGCTTCCCCCCAGGCGAGATTGGACGGCTGCTTGCGTTAATGCAGGAAATCGACCACAACGGGTTGTCGCCTCTTCTCGACCCGCTACGCTCCACGCCACGGATGCGCTGACCCAATCAGGAACACCCCATGACTCATTCCGTGCTGGAAGGCATTTACCATGCCGGTCCGGAGCTGTTGATCAACGGCCAGACGCTGGATCAGCTGGCACAGCGTGCCGGCCAAACGCCGTTCTACGCGTACGACCGCGCCCAGATCATACAGCGCGTCCAGCTATTGCGCACCGCGCTCCCGCGGCAAGTGGAACTGCATTACGCCATCAAGGCCAACCCGATGCCCGCGGTCGTTCAGTTGTTGGCGCAACTGGTAGATGGCCTTGATGTCGCCTCGGCGGGTGAGCTGCGTATCGCGCTCGACAGCGGCATGGCGCCGGCAGAGATCAGTTTTGCTGGCCCGGCCAAGAGCAGTCACGAACTGGCCGCGGCGATCGCCACCGGCGCCCTGATCAACGTGGAATCGGCAGCGGAACTGGCACGCATACGCGAGTCGGCTCGCGCCCAGCGGCGCCGCGCGCGGATCGCCCTTCGGGTGAATCCGGATTTCGAGCTGAAGTCGTCCGGTATGAAAATGGGTGGTGGAGCCAGGCCCTTCGGTATCGATGCCGAGGCCGTGCCCGGGCTGTTCGATACGCTGCGCGACGACGAGCTTGATCTATGTGGTCTGCACATCTTCAGCGGCAGAACCTGCGAGAAGAGGCGATCATCGAAGCGCAAACGCTCACGTTCGCCCTCGCTGAGCGGCTCACTCACTACTGGGGTCGCCCTTTCGAGTTGATCAACATCGGGGGTGGCCTCGGGATCCCCTACTTCGCCATAGACAAACCGCTCGACCCCGTGCGGATCGGCGAGCGCCTCGGCCATCTGATCGAAGACAACGCCGCCTGGCTCGGGCGGACGCGGCTGATCATGGAACTCGGACGATATCTGGTCGGCGAAGCTGGCTACTACGTCTGTCGAGTGCTCGAGCGCAAGCAAAGCCGCGGCCAGACTTTCCTGATGTGCGACGGCGGGTTACACCATCATCTGGCGAATTCGGGCAACTTCGGCCAGGTATTGCGCAAGAACTATCCGGTGGTGATCGGCAACCGGCTTGGTTCGCAGGTCATCGAGCTGGTCAATGTCCACGGCCCGCTCTGTACGCCCCTCGACATCCTGGCCGAGAAAGTCGAGCTGCCGCAGGCCGAGCCGGGCGATTACCTGGTGGTACTGCAATCTGGCGCCTACGGGCCGAGTGCCAGCCCTGCCGCATTTCTGGGGCACCCACCGGCGATCGAAATGCTGGTCTAGACCTGCCAATCCCTTAAACGGGGTCGTTGCGGGTAAGTAGTTCATCGGGGAGATGCACGATCCAGTCCTCGGCCTGCGGTGGCCATTGCACATGGTAGCCCTGCTGCTGCAGGTTGCGAATGACAGTGGCGGCATCTTCCCTGGCCAGCTTGCGTTGTTCGCTGAGTTCGAGATCCATGGCATGCTCCAATGTGCCGACCATCCGTGTCAGCGGCTCCGGTAAACTGGCCACATCCGCTCCGCGTTTCAGGTAAATGTACATGCCCTGCTTGCGCTTGCTCCGATAGATCGAGCATTCAATCTGCATCACTGCTCTCCTGTTTACCGTTGGCGACCTGCAGCAATTGCTCACCCATCAAACTCCGCCGCCAGCCGCTGAGCTCATCCGGGAGCCGGTAAGGGCCACCGGGATAACCTGTACGGACCAATGCTTCGAGGACCTTCTTGCGCAACATGATTTCCGGGGCGATGCCGAGACGAGCGGCATGGGCCTGACCGACCTTGCGAAGGGCCTTGAGAACGCGGTTGGCATCGGCCGGGAGTGGTTCGGGAAGGCGTTCCGGCCACTGCTCCCGCGGCATCGCCTTGCCCTGGCGAATCAGGTCGAGAATCTGCGGCCCGTCATGTCGCACCGAGCGTGGATGCATGTCATCGATGCGAGCCAGGTCCTGCAGGCTATCCGGCTGACGCTGGGCGAGCGGGACCATCGCCGTCTCGCGCAACAGACGGTTGCGCGCCTGGTCGCGCGAGCGGGACTCGCGTTCGCGCCAGGACGCGAGATGCTGCAGGATCGCCAGCTGATCCGGACGCAGACGCCACGCTTGCTTGATGGTCCGGTAGACCAGATCCGGATCCTGCTGCAAACCGACGGTAGCAGACTGTTCAGCCGTATCGCTCAACAGCCAGTCGGTAAAACCAGCCTCCTCGATACGCGGCGCGAGAACCTTGTAGATAGCTGCAAGATGGATGGCATCGTCAGCCGCGTACTGCAGCTGCGTTTCGCTCAGGGGACGCTGCAGCCAGTCCGAGCGCGTCTCGTCCTTCGCCAGCTCGATACCCAGTAACGCGCCGACCAGACGGGAATAACCCATCGAGAAGTCCATGCCCAGATAAGCCGCCGCGAGCTGCGTATCGAAGAGCGGTTGCGGCACCGCACCGCAGAGGTGATGAAACACTTCCAGATCTTCGCTGCATGAATGCAAGACCTTGACCACCTGCGGATTTTTCAGCAGCGCCACCAGAGGCGCCCAGTCCGTTATCGCAAGCGGATCGATCAGGTAGGCAGCCTCACCATCGCCAACCTGGATCAGTCCGGCGATCGGGTAGAAAGTTTCAGTGCGCACGAACTCGGTGTCGACTGCGACGAACGGCAGCTGTTGCCAGCGCTCGCACCAGCGGGCCAGTTCGGAATTCTCGGCGATCATCAGGGGCCGTGCCCGGTTTGCAGTCATGTCGCGGTTCCTTGAGCGGGGCGCCAGTATAACTGATCGACGGCTCAGGGCTTGGCCTCAAAGCGATACGGAAAGTGTCTTGTCACCATCAAGATTGATCCGTATCAACCGATACACTCTCTGGGTTCTTATAATTGGCCCTCATCCGCGCCGCATGGCACGGAACGAGCGCAGCGAGTGGAGCAGGCATGGCTTTTCAGCATTTACCGTTGAAGTACAAGTTCTGGGCGGTCAATGGCGTGACTTTCATCAGCACCTTGCTGTTGGTAGTGGTCGCGCTATGGGTCGAGCAGCGAACCCTTCATCAGGAGCGTAAGGAGGTCGCGTCTGAACTGATAACACACCTCCAGGTCGACAATGAGGTACCGCACCTGCGCTGGTTGCCTGCTGACGCGATGGGTACAGCCCAGGCTTCGCTGGGCGTCACGCCGCGCTGGATCGACGCTGCGAGCCTGCCACCGCGCACGTCGGGCGAGCTGTACGGCGCCTGGGCCATGCGCAGGGATGGCCAGCCGATCTATCTGGCTGTGCGCCACCAACCGTATCTCGAACTGCTTGTCAGTCAGGCTCCGTTTTACGCCGTGACCGTGTTCGTGCTGATGCTCGGCGTATTGATCGTCTCCCAGCTGCTTATCCTGTTCATTACCCGGCATATCACCGCCCTGCGCGATGTCATGCTGGCGGTACAGGAAACCGGCGATCTGACCCTGCGCGCCAAGGCCGACTCACGCGACGAGGTCGGCTCCATCGCGCGCGCGTTCAATGCCATGCAGAGTTCGCAGCAGGACGTTGTCGGGGCAGTACGACGCGCGGCGGAAGAGCTTGACCACGGCACCGCAGAACTCGCCCGGCTGATGGGACAGGTCCGCGACGGCATGATTGCCCAGCAGGGTGAAACCGACATGGTCGCCGCAGCGGCCAACGAAATGAGCGCTACGGTACAGGATATTGCCGGCAACACCGCGGCGTCGCGAGATCAGTCAGACCAGGCGGACTGCCTGGCACGCAATGGCCGTGACCAGGTATTCAAGGTCAGCGAAACCATCACCGGACTGGCAGCCAGTATCGAGCGTTGTACCCGACACATGCAGAAACTCGAAGGCCACAGCCAGGAGATCAGCGGCGTCGTTCGTGTGATTCGAGAGATCGCCGAGCAGACCAACCTGCTTGCATTGAATGCAGCTATCGAGGCCGCGCGCGCCGGCGAATCAGGCCGCGGTTTTGCTGTGGTCGCAGATGAAGTACGCGCCCTAGCCCAGCGCGTGCAGAAATCGACCGATGAAATTCAGCGCATGATCGAGGCGCTCCAGGGCGGAACGCAGGACGCAGTACGAGATATGCAAGCCAGTGCGCAGCTGACGCATGACTCAGTCGAACAGGTGGAAGAAGCGGGCGCCTCGCTTGGTCGTATCACCACCGCCGTCAGCCAGATCCTGACAGGCAATAGCGAAATCGCATCGGCAGTGCAACAGCAAAGCCAGGCAGCCGAAGCAATCACTCAGAGCGTGGTACAGATTCGCGATGTTACCGAACAGACGGTGAAGCAGACGCACCGCAGCGCTTCGACCAGCGAACAACTGGCCACCCTCGCCCACCAACTGAGCGGATCAGTCAGCAAGCTGCGGACCTGATCCGTGGTGAACCGGGCAGCCGCGCTGCCCGGTATGCACTTACTGCAACGAAATACGCTCGCGATTCTTCTCGACGGTGGCAGCGCCGATACCGGTAACCGAGCTCAGCGCATCGGCCGATTCGAACTGGCCGTGCTCCTCGCGATAGGCAACGATCGCCTGCGCTTTCGACTCGCCCACACCCTGCAGACTTTCGGCGATTTCCGCCGCGCTGGCGGTATTGATGTTGACGGAGATGGCGGGGACAGTTGTTTCTGCGAAGGCTGGCGTGACGAGCCAGGCAGAGGCTACGAGCACCAGTGTGCTGATGAGTTTTTTCATGGTTCACTCCCTGAGGTTGATAATCGCCGTACAACAAGGGTGACTACGAAGGCTTACTACTCGAAACACCCGCTTCCCTGCGGCAGGCGTACCCTAGGGCAAAAAGCCAATCGGTGCCAAACGGGATGTCTGGAAATGTGAACCGCTAGGCAACCAAAGCACACTTGTTCACTAGATGCAGGGAATCGCCCGTCGTATGACGGGCAGGATTCAGGTCAGATTGCATCCAGCCCGCGCTGCAGGTCAGCGCGGATATCCGCGACATCTTCCAGACCAACCGCAACCCGGATCAGGTTGTCACGGATGCCTGCTGCTGCGCGGGCATCCGATGTCAGCCGTCCATGAGTGGTGGTGGCCGGATGGGTAATCGTCGACTTGGCATCGCCAAGATTGGCGGTAATGGAAAGCAGACGTGTGGCATCGATGAAACGCCATGCCTGCTCGCGCCCACCGCGCACTTCGAAGCTGACCACCGCACCGAACGCGCTTTGCTGTGTACGGGCCAGCGCATGCTGCGGGTGGCTGGGCAAGCCAGCGTAATACACATGCTCGACCTGCGGCTGTTGCTCCAGCCACTCGGCCAACGCCTGGGCACTGTTGCAATGCGCCTGCATGCGCAGACGAAGCGTTTCGAGCCCTTTCAGGAAAACCCAGGCGTTGAATGGGCTCATCGTTGGCCCGGCGGTGCGCAGGAATCCCACCACTTCCTGCAAATGCTCGCGGCGACCGGCAACCACGCCGCCGAGCGCCCGACCCTGGCCATCGATGTATTTTGTCGCGGAATGGATGATGATGTCCGCACCGAGCTCAAGGGGCTGCTGAAGCGCCGGAGTGCAGAAGCAGTTGTCCACGGCCAGCAGAGCGCCCTGTCCATGAGCAACCTCGGCCAGACCGCGAATATCGACCAGCTCGGCCAGCGGGTTGGATGGAGACTCGACGAAGAACAGACGCGTATTGGCGCGGCAGGCTGCGCGCCAACCCTCGAGATCAGCCAGGGGAACGTAGTCGACCTCGATACCGAAGCGTTTGAAGTATTTTTCGAACAGCGTAACCGTAGCGCCGAACACGCTGCGGGAGACCACGATGTGATCGCCGGCCGAGCACAGACTCATCACCGTGGCAAGGATGGCAGCCATGCCGGACGCCGTGGCCACCGCCTGCTCGGCACCCTCCAGCGCTGCGATGCGCTGCTCGAAGGTCCGCACGGTCGGGTTCATGTAGCGGGAATAAACGTTGCCAGGCGCGTCGCCGGCGAAACAGGCTGCCGCATCCGCGGCCGTGCGAAACACGTAACTGGAGGTCAGGTACAGTGCCTCGCCATGCTCGGCTTCCGGTCCACGTCGCTGGCCAGCACGCACGGCCAGGGTATCGAACGCAACGTCGTCCAGATCGCTGTCGAGCCGGCCGGCTTCCCATTCATTGCTCATCGCTCTTTCCCCTCACCACAGTGCCGCGAGGCACTGCGGCTTTTATCGTCCGCCGGCCAAGCCGGGCTCAGTTGTTGTGCAGATCGATGATCGCGCTGGCGACGTTGCCTTGCGATTTGGCCGCGTCGTTTCGTGCCTGCTCGATCTTGCCGAGATAGGCTTCGTTCACGTCGCCGGTGACGTATTTGCCATCGAAAACCGAGCAGTCGTACTCGGTTATGTTCGGATTGCCTTCGCGCACCGCTTCGACAAGGTCTTCGAGATCCTGGTAGATCAGCCAGTCTGCTCCGATAAGCTCAGCTACCTCTTCGGTGCTACGACCATGGGCAATCAGCTCATGCGCACTGGGCATGTCGATGCCGTAGACATTAGGATAGCGAACCGCAGGCGCAGCCGAGCAGAAATACACGTTTTTCGCTCCGGCTTCGCGGGCCATCTGAATGATCTGCTTGCACGTGGTACCGCGTACGATCGAATCGTCGACCAGCATCACATTCTTGCCGCGGAATTCCAGCTCGATGGCGTTGAGTTTCTGGCGCACCGACTTCTTCCGTGCCGCCTGTCCAGGCATGATGAAGGTGCGGCCGATATAACGATTCTTGACGAACCCTTCACGAAACTTCACGCCGAGATGGTTCGCCAGCTCGACCGCCGAGGTACGGCTGGTATCCGGTATGGGAATGACCACATCGATGCCATGATCGGGACGTTCGCGAAGGATCTTCTCGGCAAGCTTCTCGCCCATGCGCAGACGCGCCTTGTACACCAGCACGCCGTCAATCATCGAGTCGGGACGAGCCAGATACACATGCTCGAAGATGCACGGCGCGTAATGGCCATTCGTGGCGCACTGCAGCGTATGCAATTGACCGTCGTTGGTGATATACACCGCTTCGCCAGGCTCGAGATCACGGATCAGCTCGAAGCCGAGCACGTCCAGCGCCACGCTTTCCGAAGCGATCATGTATTCGACGCCGTGTTCGGTGTCACGCTTGCCGAAAACGATCGGGCGGATGCCGTTGGGGTCGCGAAAGCCGACAACGCCGTAGCCGGTAATCATCGCGATAGCGGCATAGCCGCCGCGGCAACGGTTATGCACCGCTCTGACCGCGTTGAAAATGTCGTCCTGGTTGGGGCGCAGCTTTCCACCGCCCGCCAATTCATGGGCGAAGACGTTCAGCAGAACTTCCGAATCGGAATTGGTATTCACATGGCGCAGATCCGCTTCATAGATCTCCCGCGACAGTTGCTCGACGTTTGTCAGATTGCCGTTGTGCGCCAGGGTGATGCCGTAGGGCGAGTTGACGTAGAACGGCTGCGCCTCGGCCGAGCTCGAAGATCCCGCGGTCGGGTAACGAACATGTCCGATCCCCATGTTGCCCACCAGCCGCTGCATGTGACGTTGGTGGAAGACATCGCGAACCAGGCCATTGTCCTTGCGCAGGAACAGTCGACCGCTGTCGCAGGTCACGATGCCGGCGGCGTCCTGGCCGCGATGCTGCAGGACGGTCAAGGCATCATAGAGCGCCTGGTTGACGTTCGACTTGCCTACTATGCCAACAATGCCACACATGGCTGAACACCTTTCGTTGAGATTTGAAACGCTCGCGCCCACCGGGCACGGACATCAGCGCCCGAACATGCCAAGAATGAAACCCTTGGACCAGTCGGCCACCAGAAGGAAATGAGGAATCAGCTCGGACTCGCGCCACCAGGTATCAGCTTCTACCGGCGCCAGACTCAGCAGCCCTACCGCGACCACTACCAGCAGTACGCCACGGGCCGCCCCAAAAACCATTCCGAGAAACCGGTCTGTGCCAGTGAGCCCGGTGACCAGAACCAGTTGCCCGATGAGATAGTTGATCAGGCCTCCGAGAATGAGCGTCAATACGAACAGGATGGCGCAAGCGGTGATGACGCGTAAGGAGGGGGTCTCGATGTAACCGACCAGCAATTCCGCCAGCGCGCCTCCGAAGGCCCATGCAACCAAGCCGGCGACCACCCAGGTCACCAATGACAGGGCTTCCTTGACGAAGCCTCGTGTCAGACTGATCAGAGCCGATACGGCCACGATCCCTATGATCAGCCAATCCACCCAGGCAAATGTCACGCTGCGTTACCCTGCTACCGAAAGGGGGCCATTCTACCAGAGGCGGATACCGTCTCGAAACAATCCAGACGAGCTAACGGGCACGCGTAGACGCATCATAGGCGACGACCAATCCCTTGCTTCCGCTGCGGCGGGCAAGTTCGTCGCGCAACCGATTGGCCCCTTCTCGGTCGACCACCGGGCCGACGAAAACGCGGGTGATGCTCTTGCCATCGACTTGAGACGGTACCGTATAAGCGTTGTAGCCCTGTGTGCGCAGCTTTTCGGCAAGCCCGCTGGCATTGTCAACACTTGAAAAGCTGCCAAGCTGCACCACCCAGTCTCCCTGTGGAGCGGCTGGCGCCGGGGCTGCCGGGACTGCCGGAGCTGCAGGGGCTGGCGGCGGCGCGACCGCCGGAGCGACCGGCGCCGCCGTCGCGACTGCAGGTTGTGGCGGTACGTCGGGCTCGGAAGGACGCGGCGGATCGATCGGGTCAGGCGTCGGGATGCTCGGCGGGATGTCCGGAAGCTGCTGTGGTTCGGACAGCTCAACCGGCGCCGTTCGCGCGATGGGCGTGGGGTCCAGCTCGGGCGGCTCCGGCGCATCGATCTGCACGCGGACCGTCTCGTCCTGGCCGGATAGCAGCATCGGAAGAAAGACCACGGCGGCAATTACCAGAACGATCGCGCCGATGATCCGCTGCTTCAACCCGTTATCCATTGGTCAACTCCTGAGTCTGCTTCGAAAGCCAGAGTATGGCCTCAGCCACACAGAAAAACGATCCGAAAACAACGATTTCCGTGCCAGCCGGTGTTTCGTCGAGTGAGAGTTGCATGGCCTCGGCGACCGAGTCACACGCCTCGGCGCGCTCTCCGGTGGCGATCAGATGCGTTAGCAGATCGCGCGCTGGCCGGCTGCGCGGACTCGGCAGCGGCGCCACCGACCAGCTTTCGAAAACGCTGTGCAGCTCGGCCACCACACCGCTCAGATCCTTGTCCGCGAGCAATCCGAACACAGCGTGGCGCGGCACTGGATCAGTGCGCAGAGCCTGGGCAAGAAACGCAGCCGCGTGTGGGTTGTGGCCCACATCAAGCAACAGCTTGCGCGGCTGTCCGTGCCAGCTGATGGTCCGTCGTTCCAGACGACCTGCGACGAAGGCTTCGCGCAGCGCCTGCTCGGCAACAGCGTTCGGCACATCCAGTCCGGCCAACCAGAACGCCTGAACCGCCAGGACCAGATTATCGATCGGTAGCTGTGCCTCCGGCAGCTCCAACTGCTTCGGCTGTCCGCTGTGCGTGAGGCCGACGAGGATCGCACCGGCCTCAGTCTGTCTGATGGAAAAGTCGCGATCACGTAGCACCAGTCGTGCCTGGCGACGCTCGATCTCGTCGGTGAATCCTGCAGGCAGGTCGCGCTCGCCGCATACCAGTGGCCGGGCGGCACGGGCAACGCCCGCTTTTTCGTAGCCGACCGAATCACGCGTGTCGCCCAGATACTCGGCGTGGTCAAGCCCGATGCTGGTTACGATAGCGACGTCCGCATCGACCAGATTCACCGCGTCGAGACGCCCACCCAGACCCACTTCCAGAACCACTGCCGCTACCCCCGCCCGACGGAAAAGCCAGAGCGCTGCCAGTGTGCCGAACTCGAAATACGTGAGTGAAACGTCCTTTCGCGCCGCTTCGATTGCCTCGAACGCCTGGCACAGGTCTGCGTCGGAAACCGGCTGGCCGTCAATCGCCACGCGCTCGTTGTAGTGCAGCAAATGAGGCGAGGTATACAGACCGGTGCGCAACCCGGCAGCGCGCAGCAAGCTGTCGAGCCCTGCGCAGGTCGAGCCCTTGCCGTTGGTGCCGGTTACCGTGAATATCAGCTCCGCAGGCTCAAGCACGCCGAGGCGGTCCGCCACCTCGGCGACACGCGCAAGCCCCATGTCGATTTCCTGCGGATGCAGCCCCTCGAGATAGGCCAGCCACTCGGGCAGGCTGCGCGCTAGCATCAGACCTCGCCGTCGGGCAGCGCCACGGGCTGATCGACCGGTGCGGGCTGATTGAGCAGCATGGACAGTATGCTGGCCAGACGGTCGCGCATCTCGTTGCGCGGAATGATCATGTCCAGCGCGCCATGCTCGAGGAGAAACTCGCTGCGCTGGAATCCGGCCGGCAATTTCTCTCTGACCGTTTGCTCGATGACACGCGGCCCGGCGAAACCGATTAGCGCGTTGGGCTCGGCGATGTTGAGATCACCAAGCATTGCGAGACTCGCCGATACACCGCCATAAACCGGATCGGTCATCACGGAAATGAAGGGAATGCCTTCTTCCTTGAGCCGAGCAAGCGCAGCACTGGTCTTGGCCATTTGCATTAGCGAAAACAACGCCTCCTGCATACGCGCGCCGCCTGAAGCGGGGAAGCAGACATAGGGGATTCGCTCGCGTAGCGCCACCTCGGCGCCGCGGACGAATCTGGCGCCGACCACGCTACCCATGGAGCCACCCATGAAGTTGAACTCGAACGCGCTCGCTACCAGCGGCATGCCCTTGAGGGTGCCCTGCATGACCACAAGCGCGTCTTTCTCGCCGGTTTCCTTTTGCGCAGCGCTGAGCCGGTCCTTGTACTTCTTGGTATCGCGAAACTTCAACTTGTCGATTGGCTCGAGCTCCGCTGCAATCTCGTTGCGTCCGTCTTCGTCAAGAAAGATGTCCAGCCGACGTCTGGCATTGACGCGTAGATGGTGGTTGCACTTAGGGCAGACATCCAGGTTCTTTTCCAGCTCTGGCCGGTACTGCACCGCGTCGCATGACGGACATTTCCGCCACAGTCCTTCGGGTACGCTGCTCTTCTGAGCCTCGGAGCGCACGATGGAAGGAATCAGTTTGTCCACCAGCCAGTTGCTCATCGCCAATCCTTATCTGTTGTTCAGTACCAATTCGGGTTTCGCTCAACTGTCCATCGCGCTGCGCATATCGCGAATGATCGCACTGATCGCTTCGCGGGCGTGCTCGGGCTGTTCGGCGTGCCGAGCGATTTCGTTCACCAGCACCGAGCCAACGACAACGCCGTCCGCCACTGCGCCAACAGCCTTGGCCGAGGCGCCATCGCGGATACCGAAGCCTACCCCGATGGGCAGATCCGTTACGGTGCGCAGTTTTTCCAGTTTCGCTGCTACATCGGTGACGTCCAATGCACTGGAGCCGGTCACACCCTTGAGTGAAACATAATAGACATAGCCGCTGGCACGTTCGCAAATCTCCCTGGCCCGATCCAGCGTCGTGGTGGGCGAGAGTAGAAAGATGCACTCCAGCCCGTGCTGCTTGAAAAGCGCCACGACGTCATCGGCTTCCTCCGGCGGCAGGTCGACCGTCAACAGACCATCCACACCGGATTCGGAGGCATGCCGGGCGAATTCCTCGTACCCCATGCGCTCGATCGGGTTCAGATAGCCCATCAGCACTACAGGAGTCGAGTCGTCGGTCTGGCGGAACTGGGCCACCATGTCCAGCACCTGACGCAGGCTGACGTGGTGCGCCAATGCGCGCTCCATGGCCAGCTGGATCACCGGACCATCGGCCATGGGGTCGG
>CAYZFU010000005.1:0-30927 GCA_964477725.1 uncultured Halopseudomonas sp. | reverse complement strand
TCTCCTGGACGAATGGGCTGCCGACCAGGACCCGCTGTTTCGCCGGCTGTTCTATCGTGAGCTGTTACCACTCCTGAAGGCGGCCGGGAAAACCGTGGTGGCGATCACGCATGATGATCGCTATTTCGACCAGGCTGACCGGGTGCTGCGAATGGACAACGGCAAGCTGACGGAGCTCGACGAAGACCAGCGGGAACAGCTGCGACAGGGTAGCCTGTTGATTATCTAAATGAGAATGCTTTAGATTAGCTCTTTTCCTTGAGGGTTAGTCATGTCATTGCAGTCGAAGTGCCTGTCATCGCGGGCGGCTGAAGCCGTCCGGCCGCCCCGCCTCCAACCCCTGGCCGTCGCACTGGGCCTCGCGATGGGTGGCCTCAGTCTGCAGGCCGGCGCTCAAGAACAGGCACGCGAACTGGATGCAACGACCGTCTACGCGGAGCAGAGCGACCCCCAGGGGCCTGACACTGGCTATCAGGCGAACAACACCCTGGTGGGCACCAAAACCGATACCCCTATTCGCGAGATCCCCCGCGCCGTCTCGGTGGTCACGCGCCAGCAGATGGAAGATCGTGCGGCGCTGAGCATCAGCGACGCCCTGCGCTATACGCCCGGCGTGCAAGCCGGTTATTTCGGCGAAGACAACAAGCAGGACTGGTTCATCATCCGCGGCTTCAAGCAGGAGAACTACGGCCTGTTTCAGGACAGCACCCGCGTCTACTCCTCGGGCTTCTATAGCTGGCAGGTCGATCCGTACATGCTCGAGCGCGTGGAAGTGCAGCGTGGCGCGGCTGCGGTGCTGTACGGTCAGACTCCGCCCGGCGGTGTGATCAACCTGGTCAGCAAACGCCCGAGCGAAGCGACATTTGGTGAAATCGGCCTGCAATACGGCAGCTACGATCGGCAACAGCTGACCCTCGACATGACTGGCCCGCTGGCTGATAACGATCAGGTGTTGTATCGCATCACCGCACTGGCACGGGATACCGGCACCCAGGTCGACGACGTCGATAATGATCGTCTGTCGATTGCGCCTGCGGTAACGCTACGCTTTTCCGACGATACCGAGTTGACGCTGCTCGCCAGCGCCCAGCGGGACCGTGGCGATCCGATGCTGCAATTCCTGCCAGCCGCCGGTACGGTATCGCCGCATCCGCTGGGCAAGATCGATACCGACACGGCCGTCGGCCTCCCCGACTACGAAACCTTCGAGCGCGACCAGTACACGCTGGGCTACGAGTTCACACACCGCATCAACGACAGCTTCCGCGTCCAGCAGAACCTGCGTTACGGCCACATGGACATGAACCTGCGCCAGCTGTTCTTCTTTTTCTGGCAGGATCAGCCCGCCGGCGAACTGGTACGCGGCCTGAGCTACGCCAACGGCGAGGCCGACAACCTGTCGGTCGACAACCGTTTGATCGGCAGTTGGCAGGGCAACGGTTGGGAAAACACGCTATTGGTCGGCGCCGACTATCAGCAACTGCAGATCAGCGACGAGTCGCCGAACGGCTGGCCGCTGTACCCGGCCAATCTCAACATCTTCAATCCGACCTACACCCAGGTGCCGTTCGATTTCGCTCTGGAGAGCAAGCGCACCGAGGTCGATCAGATTGGTGGCTACCTGCAGAACCAGCTCAAGCTCAATGATCGCATCGTGTTGCTAGCCGGGGTTCGCCGCGACTGGGCCGAGTTCGACTTCGACAACCGCACCACGGGTGATGCACGCAATATCAAGGACCAGGAGACCACTTGGAACGCTGGGGCAGCCTATCTGTTCGACAACGGCCTGACACCTTATGTGAGCTATTCGGAGTTCTTCCTGCCGGTCACCGAGGTCGATGCCTTTGGACGAGCGCTCGATCCGCTGTCCGGCGATCAGAAGGAAATCGGCATCAAGTATCAGCCGCCGGGTGTAAACGCCAGCTTCAACGCAGCGCTGTTCGAATTGACTCAGCAAAACGTCAGCAAGACGGTTGCCTCCGGGATGCAGGAACAGATCGGCGAAGTGCGCAGCCGCGGTCTTGAATTGGAAGCGGTTGGCAATCTCACGCCGGAGCTCAACCTGGTGGCAGCGGTCACCCTGCTGGATGCAGAGACGACGCGCACCGGCACGGCTGTAGCCGAGAAGGGCAAGACTCCGTCCGAGGTCGCCGATACCATGGCGTCGCTGTGGGCACAGTACAGGGTGCGCGGCGGAATGCTGAATGGTCTGGGGCTGGGTGCTGGCGCGCGTTACGTTGGCGAGCGCTACGGTGATAACGTCGAGCAGCTCGAGATACCCTCGTATACGGTGTACGACGCTGCAGTCAGCTACGACTGGCAGAATATGCGCCTGCAGCTGAACGCCAACAATCTGGCCGACAAGCAATACGTCACCACCTGCGACTACTATTGCTGGTATGGCAACCGCCGCAACGTGGTTGCCAGCGTCAGTTATCGCTGGTAATCGCATCCCCGCGGCCTGCCGGGCCGCGGACTCTCGACTCAATGCGTGCCGTCCCGGCGCGGGTAATTGCCAGTGGAGAACGCATGACCCAGACATTACAGATGCTGTTTCCCGGCCCGCTGGCCAGGCTCGGCGAGACGCTGACCCTGGCCGGCGATCCGCGTCCGTCCCTGGAGGTTCAACAATACCTCGCTCCGCAACAGCTCGCTGACCATCTGTTGCGCTTCGCGCCGCAATACGCCGACGCAGATCGTCGTGCGCTGGCCTCGATCTGGATCAAGTATCACTTCCTGCGTCTGGTGCCGGCAGTGGTCACCGCCAGCTTGCTGCATAACTGGCGGCTCCCGGTGCATGTCGCCTCGCTGCGCGTCGCTATTGGAGAAGACGGGTTGCCGGAAGCCTTCGTCCTGCCAGATGCAGGTCGCCCCTGGTCGCGTGAGCCGCGCGATGGCTTCGAGCGCTTCGAGGAGCTGTTCGATCACCACCTCGATCCCATTATTCGAGCGCTGTGTGCACAGGTGAAAATCGCGCCCAAGGTACTCTGGAGCAGCGTCGGCCACTACTACGAATGGACCCTGGGAGAGCTTGCCTCCGCCGGGGCCCCGGAGGCCAGAACGAGCCAGGCCCGAGAACTGCTGACAACGACCTGTCGCCCCAACGGTTATACCAATCCGTTGTACGACAGCATCCGCTACGTGCAACGTCCGCACACGAATGAGCCGCACCGCCAGCGCAAGCACTGTTGCGTGCGCTACCTGCTCCCCGGCAAGACGCTATGCGCGACCTGCCCGCACACCGACAATCCTCCGGCTGGCTACCAGCCCGACGCCGCTCTGCTGCGTGAGGCCTGATTCGCTCAGTCGGCGAAAGCGCTGCCCAGTTGGGTGGTCAACTGGTAGGCCGGAATTGCCTGGCAGCCGCTGGCGTTCTGGCCCGACCACAGCGGAGAGAAGTCGCCACTGCCCTGTTGTTCCGCCGCTGCCCGCAAGGGTGCGATACCCGCCGTTGCCAAGGGAAACGCCGGCGCAGCCGGCGACATCGGGCCCAGCTCGCGCATTACCCGGTTGACGATACCCCGCGCCGGCCGGCCACTGAAGACGTTGGTCAAAGCGGTATGCGCCGCGGCCGGACTGGTCAGTGCCGCGCGATGGATAGCGGTGGTGGTGCATTCCGGACATAGCAAATAGGCAGTGCCTAGCTGCACCGCCGAAGCGCCGAGCGCCAAGGCCGCGCGTATCCCACGGGCATCGGCTATTCCCCCCGCCGCGACCACCGGCAGGCGTACCGCGTCGACGATCTGCGGCACCAGAGACAGCGTTCCGAGCTGCGCTGTCAGGTCCTCGTTCAGAAACATGCCCCGATGGCCTCCGGCTTCCGATCCCTGGGCGATGATCACATCGACGCCGTGGGCTTCCAACCAGAGTGCTTCCTCAACCGTCGTGGCTGAAGACAGCACGAGAATACCCAGCGCCTTGACACGGTCCAGCAGAGCGGGTTCAGGCAGGCCGAAATGAAAGCTGACCACCGCTGGCCGGAAGCGCTCGAGCAACGCAAGGCTATCGCCGTCGAAGGGTCGTCTGCCTGCGCCGGGTTTGACCGAGTCCGGATCGATACCGAATTCCTGATAATACGGCCGCAGCGCTTCGTGCCAGCGCAGCGTAGCAGCCTCGTCCGGCTGGGGCGGGGTATGGCAGAAGAAATTCACGTTCCAGGGTCCGGCGCTGTGTTCGGCGAGTCTGCCCAGCTCCTGCTCAAGCACCTCGGGCGACAACATCGCGGCAGGCAAGGAGCCAAGCGCACCGGCGCGGCATACCTCGAGCGCCAAAGTGCTACCCTGGACACCGGCCATCGGCGCCTGAATCAAAGGAATTCGTGTTCCCAGTGGGTTGGTGCGATTCATTGGCACTCCTTGGAAAGGACTGGCCGCAGCCAGCCGACATGTCAAAAAACCGAAGCGTTACCCAGCCGGGCGACAGCCGCCGAGGCCGGCCACCGAGCTGTCGCACACGGCAATGCCTTCGAGCAGTGCGGCATGTATGTTGACTAGCGCCTGGCCGTAGGCGTCGTAGCGACAGCCCAATGCGCCGAACACATCGGCGCTCCCGGCCAGCTGCGGCAACCAAGGGGGTGAAACGAAGCTGTCGACCTCGATGTAACGCAGACCGGCGGCGCTCAGGCCGAGGCCGGACTCAGAAGCCTTCGAGCACGATCTTGCCGCGCGCCTTGTGGCTTTCCAGCAGCCGGTGGGCCTTGAGCAGATTGGCTGCGTTGATGCTGCCGAAGTGTTCACCCAGGGTAGTTCGCAGCGTGCCGGTATCAATGAGCTGCGAAACGCGCTTGAGCAGCCTGCCCTGGGCAGCCATGTCCGCGGTTTGATGCAGGCTGCGGGCAAACATGAACTCCCAATGCAGGGACAGGCTCTTGGGCTTGAGCTTGATCACGTCGAGACTGTCGAAGTCATCGATCAGCCCGAGCTTGCCTTGTGGAGTCAGACACTCGACGTACTGATCGTAATAGTCCTGGGTGTGAGTGAGCGAGGCGATCATGTCGACCGACTCCAGGCCAAGCTGTTGGAGCTGCGGGAGCATCGGCTGGCTATGGTCGATAATGTGATCGGCGCCCAATTGGCGCGCCCAGTCTGCGCTTTCCGGTCTGGCTGCGGTGCCGATCACGGTCAGGTCGGTGAGCCGATGGGCGAGCTGGACGAGTATGGAACCGACACCGCCTGCGGCGCCAATGATCAGCAGACTTCGCCCCTTGCCGCCACCCTCGGATACGCAGAATCGGTCGAACAGCAACTCCCAGGCGGTGATTGCGGTTAGTGGCAACGCCGCTGCCTCGGCATCGCTGATGGATACCGGTGCATGGCCGACGATACGCGCATCGACCAGCTGGAACTCGGCATTGCTACCCGGCCGGTTGACCGCGCCGGCGTAGAACACCCGATCGCCAGCGGCAAAGCCCTCTACCGCATCGCCCGTCTCCACGACCGTGCCCACCGCGTCCCAACCAAGCACCTGCGGCGCGTCCGGAGACGCCGGGCGGGTGCGGCGGATCTTGGTATCCACCGGATTGACCGACACCGCGGCGACCCGTACCAGCAGATCGTGCGGGCCGGGCTGGGGCCGGGGAAGGTCCAGTTCGACCAGGGCGTCGTCACGGGAGCTGTCACCGTGCTGGGTATAGCCGATCGCTTTCATTGCATATCCTCACCAAATTCCAACGTTACCTGCGATTGCTCCAACCTTAGACGCCGAAAGGCCAGGAGGAAAGCTCTGTCGTGCCGAGTCGGTCATTGCCAGAGCACGGCGATCGTCTGACGTTGCTGCCAGATCATCCAGGCTCCACTGACCGCCATGAAAGCGAAAACGATGCCTTCGAAGGTGCGCTCCGCCATGTCATGAAGCAGGCGCCGGGCCAGCCAATTGGAAGTCACCGCGCCGGCTCCTGCCGCCACGCCGAACCACAGCAGCTCGCCGCTGAGCGCGCCGAGAACCAGATAACTGACCAGCTTGGTCAGCTGCATAGGCAGGGAAATCGCAGTCTTGGTGCCGATCAGCCGTGCCCGGCTGAGCCCGGCGCTCAAATACAGCGGGTTGAGCACAGGACCCACCGCACCGACCAATCCCGAGACGACACCCACCAGCATATGCGCCGGGAAGAACCACCAGCTGGCAGGCGTCCAGCTGCGCCGACGAGCACCGACGCGATGCTGTACCACCATGCTGATCAGGAACAGACCGACGATGATCTGCAACCACTCGACCTTCAGCGATGCGAATACCAGCGCGGCGCCGATCGCGCCGAGCACGGCTCCCGGCAGACCCCAGCGCACCACTGACCACTGCACGTCGCGGCGAAACACCAGAACCCGCCCACCACCGGCCATCAGGGTGGCCAGGGTAGTAACCGGCGCCACCGCCTGCGCCCCGACGATAAAACCTACCAGCGGAACCAGTATGAAGGCGCCTCCGCCACCGCCGAGGGTGGAGACGACCCAGGCGAAAAAACCGGAGATGAACAACAGAAGATAATCAAGCATCGACAATCCCTGACTGGAGACGGAGTCAGGCGCGGCGACCGAGCCCCCAGACAAGATAGGCGCCACCGATCACCGCTGCCAGTAGACCGGCCGGCAGCTGGTCCGGGAACGTCAGCATGCGACCGAGCCAGTCGGCCAGCAACATCAGACCCGCGCTCAGCAATGCCGCTGCAAGGAGCTGTCCGCGTGCCTTGTGAAAGCCGAGCAGCCGCGCCATGTGCGGTGCCATCAGACCAACGAAGCTCAGCGGCCCGATCACCAGCGTGCCGGCAGCGGTCAGCAGTGCGGCGAGCAACATCAGCATCAGGCGCGCCCGTGCCAAGGGTACGCCTAGACTGCGCGGCGCGCTGTCCCCCAGCGGCAGGAGCGTCAGCCAGCGTTGCAGCGGCAGGCACAGCGAAAGCAGAACACCGGCACCGATCAGGGCGACCAGCGCCAGCGGCAGCTCCACGTGATAGGTTGACCCGGAAAGCCAGCCAAGCAGGTTCTGGCCGCGCGGATCGTTCATCGACAGCACCAGGGTCTGCACCGCATCGAACAACGCGCTGATGGCGATACCAACCAGCAGCAGCCGCTCAGGCGAGAAATCCTGCCGGCGGGCGAAGCCGATGATGATGAACAAGGTGACCGTGGCGCCAAGACAGCCAATCGCCAGCCGAACGAGCAACGGAGCGGCAGGCCAGAGGAATATCATGGCCATCAGGCCCAGGGCCGCGCCGGCGCTGATGCCCATGATTTCCGGACTCGCCATGGGGTTTCCGGTCAGCCGTTGCAGCAGGGTTCCGGCCAGCGCCAGCATCAAACCGGCGCCTGCGGCGGACATGGCCCGCGGCAGCCGCCATTCGATCACCGCCCAGTCCAGGGTTGCAGACCAGCCATCCATTCCCTGCCCGAGCAATAGCGCCATGGCCCCCAGCAGCAGTACGCTCAGGCCAAGCACGACGAGGGTGTACCGCGCCGGGCCCGACGGAGCCGGACTGCTGGGCACGGCGCGGACTGCCGGGGCCGCACCCATGCGCAGGCGCGGCAGCAGCCACAGCAGCAGCGGCGCTCCAAGCAAGGCCGTCACCGCGCCGGTAGGCAGCAGTTCGCTGCGCTCGCTGGCCAGCTGTTGCAATCCTAGGTCGGCCAGCCACAACAGCGCAGCGCCCAGCAACGGCGTCCAGACCAGCCGCTGAGCGAAGCTGCGAGCGCCCAACAACCGGCAGATGGCCGGAGCCGCCAGGCCGATGAAGCCAATGACTCCGACGCTGCTGACCACGCAAGCTGTCAGGAACACTGCGATGCCCAGCGCCAGAACACGCAAGCGCCCGAGCGACACGCCGAGGCTCCGCGCCCCGGTCTCGTCCAGTTCGAGCAAGGCCAGCGGACGCGCCAATACCCATACGGCGATGAAAGCCAGGGCCAGCCGCGGTAGCAGGAACCTCACCCCATCCCAACTGTTTTGACTGAGCGAGCCCGCTGTCCAGATGAACAGTGCAGTGAGCCCCTGCGGCTGCAACAGCATCAGCAGGACGTTCAGTGCACCCAGATACAGGCTGATGACCATGCCCGCCAGAATCAGGCTAAGCGGGGAGAAGCCGCGGCGTCTCGCCAACAGCAGCACAGCCAGTGTCGCCAGCGCCGCACCGGCGAAGGCGACCCACTGGCTGGCGGCGAGCAAAGTGGGGGCGTACAGGGTGGCGAGTGCAAGCGCCAACTGCGCCCCGTTCGCTGCACCAAGCGTGGACGGTGAGGCGAGCGGATTGCGCAGCACCTGTTGCATCAGCAGCCCGGCAAGCCCCAGCGCGGCGCCGCATAGCCCGCTCATGGCCAGCCGCGGCATCCAGCTGAAATGCACCAGCAGCTGGCGCATATCGCTCAGCCGGGGCTGCAGCAGCGCTTCTGACCATAGCGAGGGCGGCAGGCGCGCAGCCAGCTGCAGCACTGCCAGCACAAACGCCACAAGCAACAGTCCGCCAATCCACAGACCCACCGGCGAACGCCGGCCCATCGCTTCAATCATCCAGCGCCCCAGCCAGAAGCGTTGCAAAGCGACTTGCGGAAATCAGTCCGCCGAACTGCCAGGTGGGTGGCAATTCATAGACCCGACCCGCGCGGACAAATGGAAGGTTCTGCCAAAGAGCACTGGAGGCAAGGCTGCGCTCGGCATTCAAGGGTAAAGGTCGTAAAACGATCAGGCCGGCTTCGGGCGGCTCGGCGAGTTTTTCCACACCGGCCTGGGCAAAGCCCCAGAAGTTGTCCGAACCCGTCCATGCGTTGGACAGGCCGGCGCGGGTCAGCACGGCATGGAACAGGCTCTGTGGACCGAACACCCGAACGTGGCGGTCATCCATGAAGCTGGCCACGAAAAGTGGCTCGATGGACTGGTCCGCCAGCGCGACGCGCATTGCCGCAAGCTGCACGTCGACCGCCTCGATCAGCGCTTCGGCACGGTCTGCGGTTGCGGTGAGGTGGCCCAGCTCGCGGGTGACCTCCCGGGCGTTGGCGTAGGCATCTCCATCCGGTCGGTAGATCGACAGGCTGATAACCGGCGCGATCCGCTCAAGCTTGGAACGTGCCGCTTCGAACTGCGGAGTGATGAGGATCATGTCCGGACGCAGCTGCGCCAGCAGTTCCAGGTTGGGCTCGGTACGCAAACCCAGGTCATGAACGGCTGCCGGCATCGCCGGGACCGCCACCCAGCGCTGGTAATTCTCCAGCTCGGCGACCGCCAGGGGCGTCACGCCCAGGCCCAGCAGGGTTTCTGCCAGCCCCCAGTCGAGCACTGCCACCCGCGGCGTGGCGCCCGGCTCGGCGCGAGCGACCGACAGGGAGGCGAACAGCAGGCATCCGAGCAGGAAAGCCCGCCGCTTCACGCCTGTACCACGGCGATCGAGGTCGCCTGGGTCGGGTGGGGTATCACCGTCATCGGTACCCCATAAATGCTGTGCAGGTGTGTGTCGGTCATCAGCTCGGCGGGCGTCCCCTGCATGAGCAGCCGGCCGGAATGCAGGGCGACCAGCCAGTCGCAGTAGCGCGCGGCCATATTGATGTCATGCAGCACGACAATGACACCCAGACCAAGCTCACGACTGAGGTCGTGTACCAGTGCCAGCACCTCGACCTGATGGGCGATGTCCAGCGCGGAAGTGGGCTCGTCGAGCAGCAGATAACGGGTATCCTGCGCCAGCAGCATGGCCAGCCAGGCGCGCTGACGCTCGCCACCGGACAGGCTGTCGACCAGCCGTTCGGCATATTGCTCGACCTGCGTGAGCTGCATGGCTCGATCGACCTTGCTGCGGTCTTCTTCGCTGAAGCGCCCGAGCAGTCCGTGCCAGGGGTAACGACCGAAACCGACCAGCTCACGCACGGTGAGACTCTCGGCTGCAGGAAGCTGCTGCGGAAGATAAGCCACCTGCCGGGCGAACTCCCGCTCGCTCCATTGCGCCAGTGGCTTGCCGTCGAGCTCGATACGCCCGCCCGCGACCTGTTGCTGGCGGGCCAGCAGCTTGATCAGGGTCGACTTGCCCGAACCGTTGTGCCCGATCAGGCCGATCATTCGACCCTCGTCGAGTTTGAGGTCCAGCGGGTGCAAAAGCGTGCGCGATGGCACTGAAAAGGTCACGGCATCGAGCTGAAACATGCGAGCTCCGGTCGGCGACGGGTGCGCGGCGCGGCAGGGAAATGAGCAGGAAAATGTAGCTCAAACAGCAATAGTTATCAATCAGATTGCCGCGCGCCAAGGTTCGCCATGAGCCATTCGGCCAATTGTTCGACGGGCGTCAGAGGCTGGCGGGACGCTGCCAGCAGTACCAACTGGTTGCCGGTCTCGACGAAACCCCAGGGCGCAACCAGCCGTCCAGCGGCAAGGTCGTCTGCCACCAATAGCTCCGGCGCGATGGCCACACCAATCCCGGCCAGGGCCGCCTCGAGCAGGTAGTACAGATGCTCGAAGCCCTGCCCCCGGCGCAGATCGGCCGGATCAAGACCAACATTGTCAGCCCAGTCCAGCCAGGCCGTGGGACGCGAAGCGGTATGCAGGAGCGGCTCGCCGAGCAGCGCGTCGGCGGGATTACGCTGCAGGCGCTGCGCACTGGCCAGCCTCGGACTGAACACCGGCCCGATGCGCTCGGCAATCAACGGGTAGGCTGCAAGATCCGTAGGCCAGGGGGGCGCCGCGAACAGCAAGGTGGCGGTGACGCCTGGCCGCCGCGGGTCCAGCTCTGCTTCGCTGGCCGAAAGGTGCAGGTTCAGCTCGGGCAGCTCGCGGTTGAGTCGGTCGAGCCGGGGAATGAACCAGCGCGCCAGCAGGCTGCCGGGACAGGCGAGCAGAAATGGCGCCTGGGCCTGCGCTTGGCGAACGGCGATGCAGGCGTTACGCAGATCGCCGAAGGCCTGCTCGCAGGAATCGCGTAGTAGTCGGCCTGAACCGGTGAGTTTCAGGCCGCGACCTGCCTTCTCGAACAGCGCAACGCCAAGCTCGTCTTCAAGACTGCGCAGTTGTCGGCTGACCGCGCCGTGCGTGACGTTCAGTTCATCGGCTGCGCGGCTCACGCTTTCCAGTCGCGCCGCCGCTTCAAAGCTTCGCAAGGCGTTGAGCGACGGAAGATCACGCGGCATATGTCAGTTTTCCTCACAGGTTGCAGCCATCTTATCGATTTTTTCCTGAAGGAGAAGTGCTTAGGGTGGACCGTATCGAAGAGGAGCCAGCCATGCGCGCAATACAATCAGAATTTACCGGTCCGGATATCAACGGTTTGTTCGGCCGCTTCGGCGGCCGCTTTGTCGCCGAGTCGTTGATGCCGCTGGTGATGGATCTCGCCCAGGCGTTCGAAGCGACGATCGAAGATCCCGACTTCATTGCCGAATTGCGACGCTTCGAGAACGAATTCGTCGGCCGGCCCAACCCGCTGTACTTCGCCGAACGCCTGACTGCGAACCTTGGCGGGGCGCAGATCTACTTCAAGCGAGAAGATCTCAACCATACCGGCGCGCACAAGATCAACAACTGCATCGGCCAGGCCCTGTTGGCTCGGCGCATGGGCAAGACCCGCATCATTGCCGAAACCGGCGCCGGGATGCATGGCGTGGCCGCTGCCACCGTGGCCGCGCGTTTTGGCCTGCCCTGCGTCATCTACATGGGCGCCACCGACATCGAGCGCCAGCGCGACAACGTCGCGCGGATGCGCCTGCTCGGGGCGACCATCGTCCCCGTCACAACGGGTACCGGCACATTGAAGGACGCGATGAACGAGGCACTGCGCGACTGGGTGACCAATGTCCAGGATACCTTCTACATGATTGGCACCGTAGCAGGCCCGCACCCCTATCCGCTGATGGTGCGCACCTTCCAGTCGATCATTGGCCGCGAAACGCGCGAGCAGTGCGAAGCGCGTAGCGGCCGGCTGCCCGATAGCCTGGTTGCCTGCATCGGCGGCGGCTCCAATGCCATGGGGCTGTTTCATCCGTTTCTCGAGGACCGCGAGGTGCGCTTGATCGGGGTCGAGGCAGCCGGCGACGGTCTGGTCACCGGCCGACACGCCGCCAGCCTGCAGGGAGGCGAGCCGGGCGTGCTGCACGGCAATCGTACTTATCTGTTGCAGGACGACGATGGCCAGATCCGCGATGCGCATTCAATCTCCGCCGGCCTCGACTACCCCGGCATAGGCCCCGAACACGCCTGGTTGCACGAATGCGGGCGGGTTGAGTATGCCGCGGTAACCGATACGCAGGCGCTGGAGGCTTTTCATCGATGCTGTCGGCTGGAAGGCATCATTCCTGCGCTGGAGACCGCTCACGCACTGGCCGAAGCAATGCGGCTGGCGCCGCAACTGCCGGTCGATCATCTCATGGTGGTATGCCTGTCCGGTCGCGGCGACAAGGACATGCCCACCGTACTCAAGCTGATGGAGGCGTCCGCATGAATCGCCTGCAACGACGCTTCGCCGCCGTCCGTGAAAATGGGCGCTCAGCGCTGATTACCTATCTCTGCGCAGGCGATCCCGATCCAGCTACCAGCCTGGCCATGCTACGAGCACTACCTGCAGCCGGGGCCGACATCATCGAACTGGGCATGCCCTTCAGTGATCCGATGGCCGATGGTCCGACAATCCAGGCGGCGACCCAGCGTGCCTTGCGCGGCGGGCAAACGTTGCGCGGTACGCTGGAACAGGTCCGCGCCTTCCGCGAGCACGATAGTCAGACCCCGCTGGTGCTGATGGGCTATTACAATCCCATCCATCGCTATGGTAGCGAAGCCTTTGTACAGGATGCCTGCACGGCCGGCGTGGATGGTCTGCTGATCGTCGATCTGCCGGCTGAACATGCCGACGAGCTGAGACGCTTTATCGCCGATGACAGCCTGACGATCCTGCCCATGGTCGCTCCAGGCACCGACGATCGCCGTTTGCCCGGCGTGCTGAGCGGGCGGGGTGGCTTTGTCTACTACGTGTCAGTCAACGGCGTGACCGGCGCGGGAGCCGCCGAGGTCGAGGAGGTGCAGCATGCAGTTCAGCGCATCAAGCGGCACAGCGCGTTACCGGTATGTGTCGGTTTCGGCATCCGCACGCCGGCGCAGGTACGAGCTGTAGCATCCGCTGCCGATGGCGTGGTCGTCGGATCAGCGTTGGTCGACTGCCTGACACGCAGCGGCGCAGACGCGGCGTTACGGCTGACCAGGGAACTGGCTGCAGCGCTGCGCCCGGTCAGTTCTGGCGAAGAGCGGCCAACACCGGCGCCGTCTCAGGTCTGACGCCTCGCCACAGTTCGAACGCCTCGGCCGCCTGCTCGACCAGCATGCCCAGGCCGTCCATGCAGCGCGCCGCACCGTGCTCGCTTGCCCAACGGTTGAACGGCGTGGGCTCCTGGGCATACATCATGTCGTAGCAGAGGGTATGCCCGGGCCGGATCAGCTTGGGTGAGATCGCCGGCACCTCGCCGCCAAGGCTGGCCGAGGTGGCATTGATGATCAGATCGACGGATTCCTCGAGCCAATGCAGGCCCGCAGCGCTGATCCGCCCTAGATCATTGAATAATGTCGCCAGCTGCTCGGCCTTGTCCACCGTGCGGTTGACCACGCACAGCTGGTTCGGCCGAGCCGCCATCAGCGGTTGAATCACACCGCGGGAGGCACCGCCAGCGCCCAGCAACAGTATGCGGGCCCCTCGCAGCTTGACCCCGGCATTGGTCTGCAGATCGCGCACCAGCCCGCGGCCGTCGGTGTTGTCGCCGAGCAGCGAGCCGTCGGCCTGGCGGACGATGGTATTCACTGCCCCGGCGCGCTCTGCAGCGGGGGTATGGGAATCGACGAGCGCCCAGGCCTGCTCCTTGAACGGGACAGTGATATTCACCCCGTGTCCGTCGGCAAGAAACCCGTGCAGCGTACCGGCGAAGTCTTCGAGCGGCGCCAGCAGGGCCTCGTAGGTCAGCGCCTGTCCGGTCTGCTCGGCGAACATCCGGTGAATCAGCGGCGACTTGCTGTGTGCGATGGGGTTGCCGATAACCGCGTAACGTTCCATCAGGCTTCTCCTGCGAGCCAATCCCGCGCCGGCAGGAACTCGTTGACCAGCCGCGCTTCTTCGCTGCCTGCTTCGGGTTGCCAGTTGTAACCCCAGCGCACCGTCGGCGGCAACGACATCAGGATCGACTCGGTGCGTCCGCCCGATTGCAGTCCGAACAGCGTGCCGCGGTCATATACCAGGTTGAACTCGACGTAACGCCCGCGCCGATATTCCTGAAACTCTTTTTGCTGCTCGCTGAACGGTTCGTTGCGGCGACGCTCGATAATCGGTAGATAGGCTTCCAGATAGGCGTCACCAATTGCCCGAAGAAATGCGAAGCTGCGCTCGAAACCCCATTGGTTGAGGTCATCGAAGAACAGGCCACCAACGCCGCGGGCTTCCTGGCGATGCTTGAGATAGAAATATTCGTCGCACCAGGCCTTGAAGCGCGGATAGACATCATCGCCAAAGGGCGCGCAGGCATCGCGGGCAACGCGGTGCCAGTGCACGCAATCTTCTTCCCGGGCGTAGTACGGAGTCAGGTCGAACCCGCCGCCGAACCACCATACCGGATCGGCGTCATCCTTCTCAGCGATGAAGAAACGCACGTTGGCATGCGAAGTCGGTACGTGCGGGTTGAACGGATGCATTACCAGCGATACGCCCATGGCCTGGAAATGTCGCCCGGCGAGCTCCGGTCGATGCGCAGTCGCCGAGGGCGGCATGCCATCGCCGAACACATGGGAAAAGCCAACACCGCCCTTCTCCAGCAGACCGCCATCCTCCATGATGCGCGAGCGCCCGCCACCGCCACCGGCGCGTGACCAGGCGTCCTGTTTGAACCGGGACTGACCGTCGGCAGCCTCCAGCGCAGAGCAAATGCGGTCCTGAAGATCCATGAGATAGGTTTTCACCGCCACAGCGTCGACGGTGTCGGTCAGGTTCCGGTTCACATTGCTCTCCTGGCGGCTGCGCCGCGCGTGACTGAGCCAACCCGGGCGGTCAGCCCGGGCGGATGATCTGTTCGGTTCGAACGTCCCTGATGATACTGGGATTGCGCTGCCCGCCCAATGGGCCGGCCACCACGTCGTCCAGCATGTCGCGGAAATACTGTTCCACCCGCAGACGCGAGCGAGCTGGTGGACGCCCGGCAGGGTTGGCGGACGTCGATACCAGCGGGCCGGCAACCTCGCACAGCTGGCGCACCAGCGGATGCGCGCTGACTCGCAGGGCCACCGTGTCGTGGGCACCGGTGATCCAGGCGGGCAGGCGCCCTTCGTGCGGCACCAACCAGGTGTTAGGGCCCGGCCAGGACAGTCTGAGCCGTGCCAACTGCGCGTCGGGCAGATCCCACAGCAGAAAGTCGAATTGTTCGATATCGCCTGCAACCAGAATCACGCCCTTTTCTACCGGGCGCTGCTTGATGTTCAGCAGGCGCTCGACCGCATCGGCTTTCCACGGATTGCAGCCCAGGCCCCACACCGCTTCGGTCGGATAGGCAATCACGCCGCCAGCATAGAGGATTCGGTCGACCTGTCGTGCGCGCCACGTTGCCAGCATAGATACCCTCGCTTGTCTCGTCTGACTGCGACAGTAGCCGAGGCAGCCTGCACGCTCAAGGCCGGACGCGCGTATAACCCTGAGCAGTCTGCTGAACCAGACCGTCAAGCTCAAGCTCGAGCAGACCCTGCAGCACCTGATGCACCGGCATCCCGCTTTGCAAACTCAGCCGATCAGCCGTGAGCGGGTCATAGCCCAGACAGCGCCACAGCGGATGGGTAGGCTCGGGTTGTGACACAGACGGCTCGCCCAAAGCCTGGCGCAGCGGCACTTGCAGCACACTCAGCACATCCGCTGCGGTTTCCACCAGATGCGCACCTTCCCGCAGCAGCCTGTTGCAGCCGCGGGCCTGGGTATTATGAATCGAGCCGGGCATGGCAAACACTTCGCGGTTCTGCTCCAGCGCCAGCCGGGCGGTAATCAGCGATCCGCTATTGAGGCTTGCCTCGACGACCAGCGTACCCAGCGACAGGCCGCTGATGATTCTGTTTCGACGCGGAAACTGGCCTGGCTGCGGACCGGCATCCGGTGGCATTTCCGACACCAGCGCGCCGCCTTTGTCAATGATGGCTTCGGCGAGAGATTGATGCCGGCGCGGGTAACAGCGCTGCAACCCGGTGCCCCACACGGCGATGGTTGGCCCTCCCGCCGCCAGGGCACCCTGATGACAGGCTCCGTCGATTCCTAGCGCCATGCCACTGGTGACCAGCAGACCCTGTTCGGTAAAGCTACGAGCGAAGTCATACGCGGTTGCCGCACCATGCGGGCCGGGGTTACGTGTGCCAACCATTCCAAGTTGCGGATCACCGAGTATGTCGATTTGGCCGCGCACGTGGAGCAGCAGCGGAGGGTCGGCTATTTCCTTGAGCAAAGCAGGGTAGGCGGGATGCTGCAACCAGACGAGATGATTGCCAGGCTGCTCCGACCAGGCGATCGGTGCATCGATACGCGTCTGCAGGTCGGCATCGCCCTGCTGATAGCGCAGCACACTGGCGACCACACGGCGATGAAGACCGAGCGTACGTAGACGCGAGAGGTCGAGTTCAAGCAGATCGATGGGCGAGGGTAGTGTATCGAGCAGATGTCTGACGCCCTTCGGTCCCAGGCCGTCGAGCATGGAAAGGGCCAACCAGGCCTGCCGGTTCCCGGACAGGGTAGACATGGATCATCCTTGATCGGAGGGAAGGGCGCCGCCAGCGATGGCGACGCCCGAATACATCAGGGGTTGCGGACCTTGTCCATGATTGCCAACTGGCGACGCGCATTCAGCACGATGCCGTAGCTCATTTTTTCGTAGGCGCGGAACACCATCAGCAAACCGGCACGCTCGTCGGGCAGCTGGACACGCTCGTTCTGGACACGGTCGCGGACGATTTCCCCGGTCTTGTAGATCGCCAGTACGGTGCCTTCCTTGAGGCCGTCACGCTCGCCCTTGTTCAGCAATACCACGTCATACTGACCGATCTGCGTCACCCCGTTGGGTACATCAACGATCAGGCCGTTGATTTCCCGGTCCGGGTCGGTGGGCAGGAAGGTCGAGGACACCGGACGTTCTTCGGTCTTCATCAGACGGTCGCCGATGCGCACTTCCTGCCGGCTGCGAGTGACATTGAGGGTGGTGATATCGCCATCGGTTGCCATTACTTCGGCGTTACCGATGTCCTGGGCATGGATACCCAGCAGCTCGCCTGTTTCCGGGTCGGAATAGGCCTTGCCCCGACGATAGATGCCGAACGCCGGGATGCCTTCCTCGATTTCGCCGCGCGCGTAGACCCGGTTACCGGCACCGGCAACCACGCTTTCGGCTTCGCCGCCGATCACGTACGGAGCGGTTTCCAGCGGCTCGGCGCTGTCCAGGATGCGTCCGGCATTGAGGAAGGCATTGATCGCTTCCAGCGGGATCGTCGGGATAGCCTCGGCCATCGGCTTGGCGCGTACGGTGGGGGATAGCTTGATCGTACCACCAGTCCCACGGTTGACGGTCAGGCGTGGCTGTCCATCGACGTAGACCAGCGAAATGATATCCCCGGGATAGATAAGATGCGGGTTGTCGATCTGCGGGTTGGCGTGCCAGATCTCCGGCCATTTCCAGGGCAGGCTGAGGAAGCGCCCGGCGATATCCCATAGCGTATCGCCCTTGACCACCTGGTAGCTTTCAGGATGACCTTCCCTGAACGCGGACTCCTGGGCCTGGGCCCAAACGCTCACTCCGAGCAGCAGGAGGCCGAGTAATGTTTTCCTCATGACACGAATCCCTTTATTATGTAGGCCAGCACCCCGGGTCCTTGGCAGAGTACGTATGGCAGACCCGCTTATTTCCAAGCTGCTCAATCTTAGCAGCACAACTAAATTCCATTCCACAAATGCATCACAAACCGACATGGCTATTTTGAATATTCTGGAATTCCCCGACCCGCGCCTGCGTACCATCGCAAAGCCCGTCGTCGCGGTGGACGACCGCATCCGGCAACTGGTCGACGACATGTTCGAGACCATGTACGCCGCGCCAGGGATTGGTTTGGCTGCAACTCAGGTGAACGTCCACGAGCGCGTGGTCGTCATCGACGTGTCCGAAGACAACAGCGAGCCGCTGGTTTTCATCAATCCCGAGTTCGAGCCGTTGACCGAAGACCTCGAACAGATGCAGGAAGGTTGCCTGTCCGTGCCCGGCTTCTACGAAACCGTTACCCGTCCCGAGCGTGTTCGCGTCAAGGCGCTGGGTCGGGATGGGCAGCCATTCGAGATGGTCTGCGAAGGGTTGCTCGCGGTGTGCATCCAGCACGAATGCGATCACCTGAACGGAAAGCTGTTCGTCGACTATCTCTCCAACCTCAAGCGCGATCGCATCCGCAAGAAGCTGGAAAAGCTGCACAAGCAGCAGGCCAGCGCCTGAGCATCGGATAAACTCGCAAGGCTTGCTTCGGCAAGCCTTTTTTTCTACGGATGCCCATGAAGCCTCAGCACGCCACACCCGACCGCCTTCGCCTCGTATTCGCCGGTACCCCGGAGTTCGCCGCCGCTCACCTGGCAGCGTTGCTCGATGCCGGCTTCGACATCGTCGCCGTCTACACCCAGCCTGACCGACCCGCCGGTCGTGGCCACAAGCTGGCCATGAGCGCTGTGAAGCAACTTGCCCTGCAACATGACCTGCCGGTTTACCAGCCGGAAAAGCTGCGCGATCCGGACGCCCAGGCGCAACTGGCGGCATTGAAGCCGGACCTGATGGTGGTCGTGGCCTACGGCCTGATCCTGCCGCAGGCGGTGTTGGATATTCCCCGGCTCGGCTGCATCAACAGCCATGCTTCGCTGTTGCCGCGCTGGCGCGGCGCCGCGCCGATTCAGCGCGCCATCGAAGCCGGCGACGCCGAGAGTGGCGTCACCGTCATGCAGATGGAGGCCGGTCTGGATACCGGGCCGATGCTGCTCAAGGTGGCTACGCCTATCAGCCCCAGCGACACTGGAGGCACGCTGCATGACCGCCTGGCCGAGCTCGGCCCGCCGGCGGTCATCGAAGCGATCAACGGACTGGCGGCCGGCTCCCTGCAGGGCGCGCTACAGGACGATACGCAGGCGACCTACGCGCATAAGCTGGGCAAGACCGATGCGCGCATCGACTGGTCGCGCCGTGCAGATGAGCTCGACTGCCTGATCCGGGCGTTCAATCCCTGGCCGCTGGCCCATGCACGCTGGCAGGATCAGCCGCTCAAGGTGTGGGGCGCTACGCCGGAAAGCGGAACCGGCCAGCCCGGGCAGATTCTCGACTGCAGCCGGGCCGGTCTTCTCGTCGCCTGCGGCGACCAGGCACTGCGCCTGACCCGCCTGCAGCTGCCCGGAGGCAAGCCTCTCGATTTTGCTGATCTGTACAACGCCCGCCGCGACCAGTTCCTTGTCGGCAGCCTGCTGGACAATGGTCTGTGAACCCAAGGCTGGCAGCCGCCCGCGCGCTCGCCGCGGTAAGTGCAGGCAAAGCCTCGCTCGGTAGCAGCCTGCCGCCGCAACTGCGCAACGTAGCCGTCCGGGACCAGGCGCTTACCCAGGAACTGGCCTTCGGCACCGCGCGCTGGTGGCCGCGGCTGGAAATCCTTGCCAATAGCCTGCTTGACAAGCCGCTCAAGCCGGCCGAAGTCGAGCTGCAGGCATTGCTCCTGGTCGGGCTTTACCAGTTGCTGTACATGCGCATCCCTGCTCACGCCGCGATCAGCGAAACCGTCAGCGCAGCCAACGCACTGAAAAAGCCCTGGGCGCGCGGCATGCTCAACGCCGTCCTACGCCGCGCGCAACGCGAGGCACAAGCATTGCTGCCGACGCTTGAACGTGACCCTGTGGTGGTGACGGCGCACCCGCGCTGGATGCAGAAGCGGCTCAAGGCCGACTGGCCCGAACAGTGGCTGGACATTTGCGCAGCGAACAACCTGCATCCGCCGATGACCTTGCGCGTCAATGCCCGGCACGGCTCCCGGGAGGCCTATCTGGCAAGACTGGAGGAAGCTGGTATCACTGCGCATCCGGCGCCTTACAGTCCATCTGGTGTAACGCTGGGAGCGCCCTGCGATGTGCAGCTGCTGCCCGGCTTCGCCGACGGTCACGTCAGCGTACAGGACGAAGCGGCGCAGCTCGCCGCACCGCTTCTGGAAACTGCGCCAGGGCAACGTGTTCTGGACGCCTGCTGTGCGCCGGGCGGCAAGACCGGACACATCCTCGAGCAACAAGACGATCTCGACGAGCTGCTCGCGCTGGATGCCGAACCGCTGCGTCTGGAACGGGTACGCGAGAATCTACAGCGTCTGCGTCTGGACGCCTCGTTGATTGCCGCGGATGGGCGTGATCTGGGGAAGTGGTGGGACGGGCAGCCGTTCGATCGCATCCTGCTCGATGCGCCCTGCTCGGCCACGGGCGTAATCCGCCGCCACCCGGACATCAAGCTCACGCGCCAGCCAGACGACATTGACCGCCTCGCAGCGCTACAGGGTGAGCTGCTCGATCAGTTGTGGCAGACCCTGGCGGTCGGCGGCATCCTGGTTTATGCCACCTGCTCGATCCTGCCGCAGGAAAATAGCCAGGTCGTCCAGGGATTCCTTGAACGCGAGCCAGGCGCCCGCGAGCTGCCAATTGCCGCTGCGTTCGGTATAGCTCAGCCGTGCGGTCGTCAGCTGCTACCGCAGCCGGGCGGACACGACGGGTTCTACCTGGCCAAACTGATCAAGATCGCCGCCAGCAGCAGGCACGACGGCTACACTGCTGCTAACTAGGAGACGCGCGTTTCATGAAAATCATCATCCTCGGTGCAGGGCAGGTCGGCGGCAGCCTGGCGGCGGAGCTGGCCAGCGAAGCCAATGACATCACCGTGATCGATACCGATGCGGTGCGCCTGCGCGAACTAGGCGACCGGCTGGACATTCGTACCGTGGTTGGCCGTGGCTCGTTCCCCACCGTTCTGCGCCAGGCCGGTGCGGACGATGCCGACATGCTCATCGCGGTCACCAGCAGCGACGAGACCAACATGATCGCCTGTCAGGTGGCCTACACCCTGTTTCGCACACCGACCAAGATCGCCAGGATACGCGAGTCGGCCTACCTGACCCGCGGCGGCCTGTTTCATAACGAAGCGGTGCCGATCGACGTCCTGATCAGCCCTGAACAGGCCGTGACCACCTACGTAAAGCGCCTGATCGAAACGCCCGGCGCGCTGCAGGTGCTGGATTTCGCCGAGGGGAAAGTACAGCTGGTGGCGGTACGCGCCTTCTACGGCGGGCCGCTGGTCGGCCAGGAACTGCGTTTTCTGCGCCAGCACATGCCCGGCGTGGACACCCGGGTAGCGGCAATCTTCCGCAAGGACAGGCCCATACTGCCGCAGGGCGACACGGTTATCGAAGCCGACGACGAAGTCTTCTTTATCGCCGCCACGCCCGATATCCGCTCGGTGATGAGCGAGCTGCGCCGCCTGGAAAAGAACCACAAGCGCGTGGTCATCGCCGGCGGTGGCAACATTGGCGAACGTCTGGCCGAGGCTATAGAGACCCGCTACCAGGTCAAGATCATCGAGATGAACAAAGCGCGTGCCGATTATCTCTCGCAGAATCTCGACCGCACCGTGGTGCTGCACGGCAGCGCCTCGGACCGCGAGCTGCTCATCGAAGAAAACATCGAGGAAGCCGACATCTTTTGTGCCGTCACCAACGATGACGAAGCCAACATCATGTCGGCGATGCTGGCCAAGCGGCTCGGCGCGCGCAAGGTCATGGCGCTGATCAACAATCCGGCCTACGTCGATCTGGTCCAGGGCGGCGAGATCGACATTGCCATTTCCCCTTCGCAGGCCACCATAGGTACGCTCCTGGCGCACGTGCGCCGGGGCGATATCGTCAACGTCTATTCGCTGCGCCGCGGCGCAGCCGAGGCGATCGAGGCCGTGGCGCACGGCGACTCACGTTCATCGAAAGTAGTCGGAAAGGCGATCCGCGACATCGATCTGCCGCCGGGCACGACCATCGGCGCCATCGTGCGCAATGACCAGGTCTTGATCGCGCACGATTCGACGGTGATCGAGTCGGACGACCACGTGATTCTCTTCGTGATCGACAAGAAACACATCCGCGACGTCGAACGGCTGTTCCAGGTCGGGCTGACCTTCTTCTGATCAGGCACAGGTAAGCGCCCCATGCAGTACTCGCAAATCCAGCGAATCCTCGGCATTTTGCTCATGCTGTTTTCCACCAGCATGCTGCCCTCGGCAGGGGTCGGCTGGTTCTATGGGGAGCAGGCGCGGGAGGCTTTTCTGGTCGGCTTCGCCGTGACCGCTCTGGTCGGCTTTCTTATATGGTTGCCGGTGCGCCGCCAGCGCAACGAATTACGTACCCGCGACGGCTATCTGATAACGGTGCTGTTCTGGCTGGTCCTGGGCCTGTTCGGAGCGCTGCCGCTGTACCTGCTGGAGCTGCCGGACCTCAGCGTGGCGGATTCGGTGTTCGAATCCTTCTCGGGACTGACCACTACCGGGGCGACGGTCATCACCGGGCTCGACACGCTGCCCCGGGCGCTGCTGTTTTATCGCCAGCAGCTGCAGTGGTTCGGCGGCATGGGGATCATCGTGCTGGCCGTGGCCATCCTGCCGTTGCTGGGTGTCGGCGGCATGCAGCTGTATCGCGCGGAAATGCCCGGTCCGCTGAAGGAAAACAAACTCACCCCGCGTATCGCCGAAACCGCCAAGGTGCTCTGGTATATCTACGCCGGGCTGACCCTGGCGTGCGCCCTGGCTTATTGGGCGGCGGGCATGACGCTGTTCGATGCGATCGGCCATAGCTTTTCCACGGTGGCGATCGGCGGCTTTTCCACCCACGATGCGAGTATCGGTTACTTCGATAGTCCGCTTATCGAGTTCATCTGTATCATCTTCATGCTGATTTCCGGCATCAACTTCGCGCTGCACTTTCTCTCGTGGCGCTTCCGCTCGCTGAAGAATTACTGGCAAGACGTGGAATGTCGGACCTACCTGTTGATCCTGCTCGGCCTGTTCCTGATCTGCTGCGTGTTCCTGATTTACTTCCAGTATTTCGACGTCTGGACCTCGATCCGCTATAGCGCCTTCCAGACGGTATCCATCGCCACCACCGCCGGCTTCGGCGTAACCGACTTTTCGGCCTGGCCAACCGTGCTGCCGTTCCTGTTGCTCTACGCCAGCTTCATCGGTGCTTGCGCCGGTTCCACTGGTGGTGGGATGAAAGTGATTCGCGTGATCCTGCTATACAAACAGGGCACACGCGAGATCAAGCGGCTGTTGCACACCCACGGCGTCTTCCCGGTCAAGCTAGGCGGCAAGCCAGTACCGGACCGGATAGTCGAAGCGGTATGGGGGTTCTGCGCGGTGTACGTGTTCACTTTCGCCGTGCTGTTCCTGCTCCTGCTCGGCACTGGCCTGGATTTCGTTACCGCGTTCTCGGCGCTGGCCGCCTGTATCAATAACCTCGGCCCTGGGCTTGGCGAAGTCTCCGCGCACTACGGTGGGCTGACGGCCACGGTGAAATGGATCCTCAGCTTCGCCATGCTGCTGGGACGTCTGGAGGTCTTCACCCTGCTGGTGCTGCTGACACCGATGTTCTGGCGGCGCTAGGTCAGAACGGATCTTCGTCAAGGAACGCCATGCCGGCCCCTTCGCCGGCGATCACACGCTGAATCTGCATCGCCAGAACAGGGGCCTCGATAGGCATGTCCTGTACCTGGCCCTGGACCTTGGTACCGGGTGCGAGACCGGCAAGGTCGGCGTTTTCGACAAAGACGCCGCCATCGGATAAATCCCGCGTGAAGCCGAAAACCTCACCGATCTGCGGATGACTGATCTTGATGCGGCAGCGCATCGCAGTGCGCGGATACTGTCGCTGGTTGGCCACGGCACAGGTCCTTCTGGTTGGTGTGGGTCAGTACCACTTCTTCTCGCCGGGGGGGCGCTTCTTGAAACGTTTCATCGACCACATGTACTGGCTGGGCCAGGTTCTCACGTAGCGTTCGATGACTGCGCTCATGGCGCTTACCGCCTCGGTCTCATCGCTACTGTAAAGCGCCTCGGGCGCCGCTTCCAGTATCACCTTGAAGCCCGAGTTATCCGGTAGCCGTATGCAATGCAGGAACAGTGCGCGCGCCTTGCCATTCTTGAGCATGCCGGGGACGAATTTGCTGGTCAGGGCCTGAATCCCAAAAAACGGCACGAATACGCCGCTCTTGAGCGCCGGCTCCGGATCAGCGGGTATGCCCACCGCGCCACCGCTTCGGACTTCCTTCATCACGCTGATGATCCCTTCGCGGGTCGATGCGGCGACCTTGTTGCCCAGTTGAGTACGTTGACGCTTGAGCAGATCGTCCACCGCCTTCTGCTTCGGCGGGCGATAGAAGATCACCGGCGAACACTTCGAGCAGTAGTAGTGGTTGAGCACTTCCCAGTTACCCAGATGGCTGGTGATGCACACCAGCCCGGTCTCCGCGGCCAGCGCCTCTTCCAGCAAATGCTCGCCCTCGACCTCCTTGATCAGCTTCAGGGTTTTCTGCGGCGGCCAGTATCGAGCAGCGTGCGACGCACCAGGTCGCTACGCTCGGTTTGCGAGAGCTCCGGCATGCAATGCTCGAGATTGATGCGCACCACATCGCGGGACCGGTTGGGCAGCTTCCACATCAGCCAGCCCACGCCGGCACCCAGACGTTGCGCCAGCGAAAACGGCAATAGCGAAAAAAGCTTGAGAAAGCCGACGATGATTGCGCCCTTTAACCGCTCCACGCGTTACTCCCGATAGCAGAAAACGTCATTGTAAAGCGCCTCCGCTTCGCCCGCGACCGAACCTTGGTCAGCTCAGCTCGGCATAACGAAAACAGTCGGTGGTATGGTCCATGACCATCCCGGTCGCCTGCATGAAGGCGTAGCAGATCGTTGGCCCGACAAAAGTGAACCCGGCCTTACGTAGCGCCCGGCTCATGTTCTCTGCCTCGCAGGTGACCGCCGGCACCTCGGCAAAACTCTGGAAATAATTGACCTTCGGCTGCCCTCCGACAAACTGCCACAGCCACTTTCCCGGGTCCGTCGTCTGTCCGAGCTGCAGCCAGGCTCGAGCGTTCTGGCGCGCACCGTACACCTTCAATCGGTTGCGGATGATGCCGGTATCCTGCAGGAGCGCTTGCAGCGCGTCATCGCTCTGTTCGGCCATGAACCGTGGATCGAAGCCGCGATAGACCTCACGGTAGCGATCACGCTTCTTGAGGATGGTGATCCATGACAGGCCCGCCTGGAAGCCATCAAGCAGCAATTTCTCGAACAGCTTCTGCGCGTCGTGCTCTGGCACGCCCCATTCGGTGTCATGGTAATGCTGATATACCGGGTCAGTGGAACACCACTGGCAGCGAACCACTCCGGCTAACGGACGATCAGACATGCGATCTCTCCTCGTGTCATCAATCTACCTGGTTATACCCCTCGGGGCCGAACCGGCAAAGTCCGGGCGAACACGCCCTCAATTGGCGCGCTTTATGTATGCCGGCGTGTTCTGACTGTATACTTCCGCCTTCTTCGAAGCCTCACCGGGTGAAAACGTGACTCACAACAATCCAGCCGTGCGCACCTTCCAGGGACTGATCCTGGCCCTGCAAAACTACTGGGCAGAGAAGGGCTGCGTGATACTGCAACCCTATGACATGGAAATGGGCGCCGGTACCTTCCATACCGCTACCTTTCTGCGCGCGATCGGCCCGGAAACCTGGAACGCGGCCTACGTCCAGCCCAGCCGCCGCCCGGCTGATGGCCGTTACGGGGACAATCCCAACCGCCTGCAGCATTACTATCAGTTCCAGGTAGTGCTCAAGCCCAATCCCGAGGACATCCAGGAGCTGTACCTGGACTCCCTGCGTCATATCGGCGTGGATCCCCTGGTGCACGACATCCGCTTCGTCGAGGACAACTGGGAGTCGCCGACCCTTGGTGCCTGGGGTCTGGGCTGGGAAGTCTGGCTCAACGGCATGGAAGTCACGCAGTTCACCTATTTCCAGCAGGTTGGTGGCGTCGAATGTTATCCCGTCACCGGTGAGATCACCTACGGTCTGGAGCGCCTGGCCATGTACCTGCAGGGCGTCGACTCGGTCTACGACCTGGTGTATTCCGACGGCCCGTTCGGCAAGGTCACCTACGGCGACGTGTTCCACCAGAACGAGGTGGAGCAGTCGACCTATAACTTCGAGCACGCCAACGTGGAGAAGCTGTTCGAGCTGTTCGACTTCTACGAGGGCGAGGCGAACCGCCTGATGAGCGCCGACCTGCCGCTGCCGGCCTATGAGATGGTGATCAAGGCTTCGCACACGTTCAACCTGCTCGATGCCCGCCGTGCGATCTCGGTGACCGAGCGTCAGCGCTACATCCTCAGGGTACGCACGCTAGCGCGTTCGATCGCGCAGAGTTATCTGCATGCGCGCGCCCGACTCGGCTTTCCCATGGCCAAACCCGAATTGCGTGACGAAGTACTGGCCAAACTGAAGGAGGCCGAATGATGCAGGCACAGGATTTTCTGGTAGAACTGGGTACCGAAGAGCTGCCACCCAAGGCGCTCAAGCGCCTGGCCGAAGCTTTTCTCGAAGGCGTCGAAGGCGGCTTGCGCGAAGCGGGGCTGGCCTACGAAGCGGCTCGCTATTACGCTGCGCCGCGCCGACTGGCTGTGCTGGTCGAGCGACTGGCCACCGAGCAGCCCGACCGCACCAGCCAGATGGACGGTCCGCCAGTACAGGCAGCGTTTGACGCCAGCGGTCAACCGACCCAGGCCGCCCTGGGTTTCGCTCGCAAATGTGGTGTCGAGGTCGACCAGCTTGACCGCAGCGGCCCCAAACTGCGCTACGTTCAGAATATTGCCGGCCAGCCTGCCAGCGAACTCCTGCCCGGCATCGTTGACGCGGCGCTGGCTGCGCTACCGATTCCCAAACGTATGCGCTGGGCTGATCGCAAGACCGAATTCGTGCGCCCCACGCAATGGCTGGTCATGCTGCAGGGCGAGACGGTTATCCCCGCGCAAATCCTTGCCCAGCGCTCGGGACGTGACTCGCGCGGCCACCGTTTCCATCATCCCGATCCGGTGCAGATCGGCTCCCCCGCCAGCTATGCCGAAGACCTGCGTCAGGCCTCGGTGATCGCGGATTTCGCCGAGCGACGCGAAATGATCCGCTCACGCGTCGAACAGCTTGCCGCGGAGCAGCAGGGCAAGGCGATCGTCCCTGACGAACTGCTGGATGAAGTGACCGCGCTGGTCGAGTGGCCAGTGCCTCTGGTCTGCAGCTTCGAGGAGCGCTTTCTCGACGTGCCGCAGGAAGCTTTGATTTCCACCATGCAGGACAACCAGAAATATTTCTGCCTGCTCGACGCCAATGGCCGTCTGTTGCCGCGCTTCATTACCGTGGCAAATATCGAGAGTGAAGATCCGGCGCAGATCGTCTCAGGTAACGAGAAGGTGGTGCGCCCGCGCCTGACCGATGCCGAGTTCTTTTATCGGCAGGACCAGAAGCAGCCGCTCGAGACGCGTAACCAGCGTCTAGCCAATGTCGTATTCCAGGCCCAGCTCGGCAGCGTCTATGACAAGGCGGCACGGGTTTCGCAGCTGGCAGCGTCAATCGCTACGCAGATCGGTGGCGATGCCGAGCGCGCCGCCCGCGCCGGCCTGCTCAGCAAGTGCGATCTGGCCACCGAGATGGTCGGTGAATTTCCTGAGCTCCAGGGCATCGCCGGCTATTACTATGCCCGTCACGATGGTGAGGCCGAAGACGTTGCCTTGGCCCTCAACGAGCAGTACATGCCCCGCGGCGCCGGTGCCGAGCTGCCGACCACGTTGACCGGTGCTGCCGTGGCCCTGGCCGACAAGCTGGATACCCTTGTCGGCATCTTCGGCATCGGCATGCTGCCCACCGGCAGCAAGGACCCTTATGCCTTGCGTCGCGCGGCGCTGGGCGTCCTGCGCATCCTTATCGAGAAGAAGCTCGAGCTCAATCTGCACCGTGTGTTGGAGAACGCAGCCGAGCAGTACGGCGACCGCATCACGCAGGATGGATTGGTCTCGCAGGTGCAAGACTTCATTTTCGACAGATTGCGTGCCCGCTATGAAGATGAGGGCGTCGACGTTGCGGTATATCAGGCGGTTCGTGCCGTTGCGCCAGCTTCGCCGCTGGACTTCGATCAGCGGGTACAGGCGGTCCAGGCGTTTCGCCGGCTGCCGGACGCAGATGCGCTGGCCGCGGCGAACAAACGTGTCTCCAACATTCTCGCCAAGGCCGAAATGGGCATCAGCGAAGCGGTCGACCCAACGCTGCTGCAGGAAGGCGCCGAGCAAGCACTGGCGGCATCGATTCAACATGCGGAGCAGTCCATCGCTCCGTTGACGCAACAGCGGGAATATCAGCGCACCCTGGAAACCCTGGCTACGCTGCGCGAGCCGGTCGATACCTATTTTGATCAAGTTATGGTCAATGTGGAAGACGACGCGGTCAAGGCCAACCGATACGCATTGCTGGCGCGGCTGCGCGGGTTGTTCCTCGGCGTGGCCGATATTTCATTGCTTGGTTGAGCACATGAAGCTGATCATTCTCGATCGCGACGGCGTGATCAACGTAGACTCGGAAGAGTTCGTGAAAACGGCCAGGGAGTGGATCGATCTGCCTGGCTCGATTGACGCCATCGCCCGGCTCACCCGAGCCGGGTGGACGGTCTGCGTTGCCACCAACCAGTCCGGGTTGGCCCGCGGCCTGTTCGACGTTGCCACGCTGGAAGCCATGCACGAGAAGATGCGCTCGCTGATCGAGCAGGCGGGCGGGCGGCTGGGAATGGTCATCTACTGTCCGCACGGTCCCGACGACGCCTGCGACTGCCGCAAGCCACTGTCGGGCCTGTTCAAGCGAATTTCTGAATACTACGGCGTGCCGCTCAATGGCGTGCCGACCGTAGGCGATAGTCTGCGCGATCTGCAGGCCGGTGCTGCCCTGGGTTGCCAGCCTTACCTGGTAAGGACGGGCAAGGGCCGCAAAACCGAAACCCAGGCGCTTCCCGAAGGGACGCGGGTTTTCGATGATCTGGCGGCGGTAGCCGAGCACCTTCTGGAAAACCAAGCATGATGTATGCGCGTGTCGTTCTGTTCTACCTTCTGCTCTCCGCCAGTGCCGGCATCTGGGGGCTGCTGATGCTGGTTGTCGCCCCGCTGATGCCCTATCGCTGGCGGTACTATCTGATCGTGAACTGGTGGTGCCGGCTCGCCATTTGGCTGACCAAGCACATCGTCGGCATTCGCTACGAGGTAGTCGGCCGTGAAAACATTCCAGACCAGCCCGGTGTCGTATTGGCCAATCACCAAAGCACCTGGGAGACGTTCTTCCTGCAGCAGGTTTTCTCCCCCCAGACCACGCTGATCAAAAAAGAGCTGCTGTATGTGCCGTTTTTTGGCTGGGCTTTCGCGCTGGCTAGGCCGATCGCCATCGACCGCAGCAACGTGCGCGACTCGCTCAAACAGCTCAGCAAGGTAGGCGGAGAGCGTCTTGCGGAAGGCATCTGGATTCTGGTGTTCCCGGAGGGAACGCGTGTGTTGCCAGGGCAGCCAGCCAAATTCTCCCGTGGCGGCGCCGCGCTCGCCTGCGCGAATATGGCACCGGTCGTCCCGGTCGCCCATAACGCCGGCGAATTCTGGCCCAAGGCAGGGTGGGGCAAGCGACCGGGAAAGGTCACACTGATGATCGGCCCACCGATCTACCCCAAAGGCCCGGACCCACGTTCGATCGTCGAGGTCAACCGGCAGGCTGAGAGCTGGGTGAACCAGGCGCTCGAATCGCTAGGCAACAACGCGGAGTAGCCTAGGCGCGAGCGCCGCGCCGTTGCATGTGCTCCAGGTCCGTGGCGTCGTGACTGCAGAACAAGGTGACCTGGTCCGCATGTGTTAATGAAAGGGCGCGTAACCGCTCCTGGTTGTGTAGTCGCTGGCTCCGGTCGACTTCCATCATGGTTTGGTAGAAGCGCATACCCGGCGGGCAGTCACGCTCGGGCTGACCTACCTCTCCGTGATAGAAGTACGCATCACCAGCGTGCAGGAGCCAGCCCTCGGGAGTATCGATAGCTATACCGGCATGCCCTTCGGTGTGTCCTGCAAGGGGTATCAGGAGCAGTTCCGGCGGGAGCCCGGAGAGCTCACGTACCGCCTCGAATCCAAACCAGTTTTCGCCCTGCGGCTGGTAGAATTGCCAATCGCTCACCTCATCCCACTGCGCCTGGCGATAACGTCGCGGGTCGCGGAAACCGCTAGCATTACGAGCTGCGTCGATCTCCCGTTGCATCACATGGACCTTTGCCTGAGGGAAGTCTTCCAGCCCGCCTGCGTGATCGAAATCCAGATGGGTCAGCACGATATGCCGCACGTCGCCGGGGTCGAGGCCCAGATTGAGTATCTGCTGAACAGCGGTGTAACGATGATTGAATTGGATGTTGTTGAAGCCGATAAAGAAATCGCTCAACCGTTGTCTGGGATCGGCGACATCCTGCATGCCGAAGCCGGTATCAACCAAGACCAGACCGTGCTGTGCGGTCTCGATCAACAGGCAATGGCAGACCAGGTGAGCCGTCGCGCCGGCGCTATATCCGTCGAAAAGCGCGCCGCCCAACGGGCACATGCAACCGCAGTTCAAATGATGGATTCGCAAGCTGGCTTCCCCTTTTTCAGTGGTATACCGGCTTAGAAAGGTGTGGAAAAGTTAGTTTCCCGGGTCCGACGCGCGGCGTTGTACCTGAACGCTAATGCGCCAAGCTACGATTTTGGATTTTTTTCAAGTAGTTGATAGATAAAGAAAACCCGGCGTAAGCCGGGTCAGACTGCTGACAAAGCCCTGGCCCTTCGGCCGGGGCTTTTGTTTAATAG
>CAYZFU010000004.1:13195-32331 GCA_964477725.1 uncultured Halopseudomonas sp. | reverse complement strand
GCATGTCCTGCAGGCGATGCACGCCGGTGGTGGTTTCCTCGGTTACGCCGTGTACGCGTTCAAGCACCTGCGGATACTTGTCGTGCAGCATCTGGGTCAGGTCGCCGCCGTCATCCAGAATCATGTTGGCATCCCACGGCTGGCCATCCTTGAGGATGGTCTGCTCCAGGCACCACTCGTACTCTTCCTCGGTTTCGCCCTTCCAGGCGAATACAGGAATGCCGGCGGCGGCAATGGCCGCAGCGGCCTGGTCCTGAGTGGAGAAGATGTTGCACGAAGACCAGCGCACCTCGGCGCCCAGTGCGGTCAGCGTTTCGATCAGCACGGCGGTCTGGATGGTCATGTGAATGCAGCCAAGAATCTTTGCGCCCTTGAGCGGTTGCTCACCGGCGTACTTGGTGCGCAGGCCCATCAGCGCCGGCATTTCCGACTCGGCGATGATGATCTCGCGGCGGCCCCAGTCGGCCAGCGAAATGTCGGCGACCTTGTAATCGTTGAAGTCTTTATCGTTCATCACAGCACTCATGCGTGTTCTCCATTCGTAGTCAGCGAATGGGCGCGGTTGTTTCGATGCTTGCCGACCGAGCCTGACAGCGTATGGGCGGGAGCGGGCTCTGCGCAGGCGGGAACGTCAAAGTCAGACACGCCGTAAATACATCCTTGTAGGCTCGACGGTGGCATCCGTCCTCCATGGACGAAGGAAGTGCAGAAAATGCAGGAGCCATTTTCGGCCTAGCCATCGACGGTCTGACATCGCCGCTCCGCGCCGCAGTCTGTCTCCAGCGTTGTTACGCTGCTGCAGCGCCCCTCGGTCGGGGTCGTTTGGGCGAACGCACGAGGCGTCCGCTGGTCTGTCTCGTCAGGCGCGCTATCATGGCGCCCCATTTTTCTCCATGGAATGAAACGATGTCCTACGTCCCACTCCGCTCAATCTGTCTTCCGGCCCTCCTGGTTCTGGCCGTTTCCGGCTGCAGCCGCGAGGCCGATCCGGACTCGCCGGAAGGCATGCGCCAGGCTGCGTTCAAGCAACTTCTCGCCCACAGCGAGCCTATGACCGGCATGCTCAACGGTCGTATCGCCTTTGACCCGGAGGTCTTCGCGATACACGCCCTGGCGCTGGACGAAAAGGCCGACGCGCCCTGGCATTACTTTCCCGACCCCGGTGACTCCGGTCAGCCGACGGCTGCGCGCCCCTCGGTATGGTCCGCTCCGGACGACTTTGCAGCGCGGATCGAGCAGTTCCGCAGCGCTACGTCACGGCTGGCTGATGTAGCCCGGGATGGCATCGACTCGCCGGACGACGTCCGCGAGCCGCTGCAGGCTGTTCAGCAGGCCTGCAAGGCCTGCCACGAAGGCTATCGCCAGTAAGCGTTTGCCTGCTCGTTACAGCTCGGCGCGCAGCGCCTCGGCCTTGTCAGTTTTCTCCCAGGGGAAAGCGGTGAAGGTTTCGTTCTTCACTGTCATCTCGAACGGGTTGCGACCGAAGTGGCCGTACGCCGCGGTGGCGCGGTACATCGGGTGCAGCAGATCGAGCATGCGGGTGATTGCATAGGGGCGCAGATCGAAGTGCTCGCGCACCAGCTTGATGATCTTGTCGTCGGCAATCTTGCCGGTACCGAAGGTGTTGACAGAGACCGAGGTCGGTTGCGCCACGCCGATGGCGTAGGACACCTGGATTTCACACTTGTCGGCCAGGCCGGCGGCGACGATGTTCTTCGCTACATAGCGCCCGGCGTAGGCGGCGCTGCGGTCGACCTTGGACGGATCCTTGCCGGAGAACGCGCCGCCACCGTGACGGGCCATGCCGCCGTAGGTATCCACGATGATCTTGCGACCGGTCAGGCCACAGTCACCCACCGGGCCGCCGATAACGAACTTGCCGGTCGGGTTGATATGGTACTGGGTGTCGGCATGCAGCAGCTCTTCAGGAATCACGTGCTGCACAATCAGCTCCATGACCGCTTCGCGCAGGTCTTTCTGCTCGACTTCAGGATTGTGCTGTGTCGACAGCACTATGGCGTCGATGCCGACCACCTTGCCGTTCTCGTAGCGGCAGGTGACCTGTGATTTGGCATCCGGGCGCAGCCAGCCGAGCAGGCCGTTCTTGCGCACTTCGGCCTGGCGCTCGACCAGCCGGTGGGCGAAGGTGATCGGGGCGGGCATCAATACGTCGGTTTCGTTGCTGGCGTAACCGAACATCAGACCCTGGTCGCCAGCGCCCTGATCTTCCGGTTTCTGCCGGTCGACACCCTGGGCGATATCCGGCGACTGCTTGCCGATGATGTTGATCACACCGCAGGTGTCGGCGTCATAGCCGACCTCGGAGGATGTATAGCCGATGTCCTTGATCACGCTACGCACCAGATCTTCCAGGTCGACCCAGGCGCTGGTGGTGATTTCGCCACCGACGATGGCGACCCCGGTCTTCACCATGGTCTCGCAGGCGACCCGAGCGAACTTGTCCTCGGCGAGGATGGCATCGAGCACCGCATCCGAAATCTGGTCGGCAAGCTTGTCCGGATGGCCTTCGGAGACCGATTCGGAGGTGAAGATCGAGTAATCGCTCATGGTTTCATCCCTTCCTCAATGTTCGGGTTTGGCGAACTGCTGCAACTGGATCTGGAATCCGTTGCGCAATCCGATATATACGCTGCCGCCGGCCAGCAATCCGGCATCTGCCGCCCAGTGCGCCAGATCGTCCTGGTCGAAACCCAGCCACAGATCGCCGCAACTGTCACGCACCCAGACCTGGTCGTGGCTGCACAGTTCGGTCAGGACCAGGCTGCCGCCCGGTTTCAGCAGGGCTGCGAAGCGCTTGATCGCTTCAGCCGGCGCAGGCATGTGATGCAGCACCATGTTGCAGATGACGCTGTCGGCTGCCGGTAGCTGCAGCGGTGCCAGGGCATCCGCCAGTAGACATTCAACGTTTTCCAGTCCTGCCTGAGCGCAGTGCTCTCGCGCCCGCTCGAGCATCGCCTCGGAGTTGTCCAGCGCCACGACATGCTCGAAACGCGTGGCCAGATCCGGAAGGAACCCACCTTCACCGGGACCGACCTCAATCCCGAGTTCGCGAGTAGGAAGCTCCAGCTCGTCGATCAGGCCGAGCAAGGGCTCCCGATACAGCCCGAAGTGGGCAATCAGATCCTGTTGCGCCGGCGTGCCCGCAGCGAAGCGGGCAAAAAACTGCCGGGACAGATCGGCGCGTTGGGCATGGATACGGTCGATTTCTGCTCGCAAGTCGTGGTCCAGCGGCACGGCCTCCAGCGTTTCCAGCATCTGCCGATGCAAAGGTTGCATCAGACTGTCACCCACCGGCAGGCTGCGCCGGTAGAAAATCGAATTGCCTTCGCGCCGGGTGCTGACCAGCCCAGCATTGGACAGGACCTTGAGGTGGTGGCTCATGCCGGACTGGCGCATCTGAAAGATCTGCGCGAGTTCGAGCACCCCGAACGAGTCATTGCGCAGCACCCGCAATATGTCCAGTCGCAACGAGTCGCCTGTCGCCTTGAAGAAAGCTGCCAGATGATCGATCGGCGTGGCGTCGTCGCGCGCTGGTGCAAGTTGTGTCATGCAGCCGAGTGTAGTGAGTGAGCCGGATTCCCGCAAGCGCTATATCAAAAGTTTTTGATATAGCAGGCTCCTTGGTGGTGGCGACTTGATGCCAGTCCCGCGTTTCGATTGCCCGCCGACGCGGTTTGCGCGAAAATGCCGGCCTCTTATCTATGGCTGGCCGGATTCGTCCCCGGCAGCCCCATGCCTTGCCAGTCTCAGGAGTACCTCATGCCCAGCCGTCGTGATCGAGCCAACGCCATCCGTGCCCTCAGCATGGACGCGGTGCAGAAAGCCAATAGCGGCCATCCCGGCGCGCCGATGGGCATGGCGGACATCGCCGAGGTTCTGTGGCGCGACTATCTCAAGCACAACCCGGCGAATCCGAACTGGGCTGATCGCGACCGTTTCATTCTGTCCAACGGTCACGGCTCCATGCTGATCTACTCGCTGCTGCATCTGACCGGCTATGACCTGTCGATCGACGACATCAGGAATTTCCGCCAGCTGCACAGCAAGACGCCGGGGCATCCGGAGTTCGGCTACGCACCGGGCGTCGAGACCACTACCGGTCCGCTGGGGCAAGGGCTGGCCAATGCCGTGGGCTTTGCGCTGGCTGAAAAGATCATGGCGGATCAGTTCAACCGTCCCGGGCATAACGTGGTCGATCACCACACCTATGTATTCATGGGTGATGGTTGTCTGATGGAAGGCATCTCCCACGAAGTGTGCTCGCTGGCCGGCACCCTGGGTCTGAGCAAGCTGATCGGCTTCTATGACGACAACGGCATTTCCATCGACGGTGAAGTGCATGGCTGGTTCACCGATGACACACCCAAGCGTTTCGAGTCCTACGGCTGGCAGGTCATCCGCAACGTCAACGGTCACGATGCGGATGAGATCAAGATGGCGCTGGAAACCGCTCGCAAGAGCACCCAGCCGACGCTGATCTGCTGCAAGACCATCATCGGTTTCGGCTCGCCGAACAAGCAGGGCAAGGAAGAATCTCACGGCGCTGCACTGGGCGAGGCGGAAGTGACCGCTACTCGCGAAGCGCTGGGCTGGCAGCATGGTCCGTTCGAAATCCCGGCGGACATTTATGCAGAGTGGGACGCCAAGGATGCCGGTGCACGCGCCGAGGCCGAGTGGAATCAGCGCTTCGAAGCCTACAAGGCCGAATATCCGGAGCTGGCAAGCGAGTTCCTGCGTCGTATGGCCGGTGAGCTGCCGCTGGACTTTTCCGAGAAGGCTTCAGCCTTTATTCGTGACGTCGCCACCAAGGGCGAAAGCATCGCCAGCCGCAAGGCCAGCCAGAACTGCCTGAATGCATTTGGCCCGCTCCTGCCGGAACTGCTCGGCGGCTCGGCGGATCTCGCCGGTTCCAACCTGACCCTGTGGAAGGGTTGCAAGCCGGTGGTCGAGGAAGATGCTTCGGGGAATTACATCTACTACGGCGTTCGCGAGTTCGGCATGAGCGCGATCATGAACGGCGTGGCGCTGCACGGCGGCCTGATCCCCTACGGCGCAACCTTTCTGATGTTCATGGAATACGCGCGCAATGCGGTACGCATGTCGGCTTTGATGAAGCAGCGTGTGCTCTATGTGTTCACCCACGATTCGATCGGTCTGGGTGAAGATGGCCCGACGCACCAGCCGGTCGAACAGCTGACCAGCCTGCGCACCACGCCGAACCTGGACACCTGGCGTCCGGCCGATACGGTCGAGTCGGCGGTGGCCTGGAAGTACGCGGTCGAGCGCAAGGACGGCCCCAGCGCGCTGATCTTCTCGCGCCAGAACCTGCCGTATCACATTCGTGACAACGAGACCGAGACGGCCATTGCGCGCGGTGGTTACATTCTCAAGAACTGCGAAGGCGAGCCGGAATTGATCCTGATCGCCACCGGTTCCGAGGTCGGTCTGGCGATGCAGGCGCAGGCGAAGCTGGCCGAGCAGGGTCGTCGGGTGCGGGTGGTTTCGATGCCGTGCACCAGCGTCTTCGAACAGCAGGACGCGGCCTATCGGCAGCAAGTCCTGCCGGTGGAAGTTGGCGCGCGCATCGCTATCGAAGCCGCTCATCCGGACTACTGGTACAAGTATGTGGGGCTCGATGGCCGCGTCATCGGCGTGAATACGTTCGGTGAGTCGGCGCCAGCCGGCGTGCTGTTCGAGGAATTCGGCTTCACCGTGGACAACATTCTCACGGTCGCCGACGAGCTGCTCGAAGACTAAACCCGCCGCCGGCGAGGCGGGTGCGAAGGCGAACGGTGGCTTCATATTCCGTTCGCTCGCACCGGCCCGGCTGGCGCTAACGACGGAAACTCATGCCCGCATCCCGTTCGCCCTTTCGCATCGTATTGAATGGCTATGGCCGCATCGGCCGCTGCATTCTGCGCGCCTGGCATGAGCGTGGGGATCAGAGCATTGAACTCGTCGCGCTCAATGACATAGCCGATCCTGCCAGTATCGAGTATCTCACCCGGTTCGACTCCACCCATGGCCGTTTTCCCGGCCAGGTAACGCTGCAAGACCAGCATCTGCACATCGACTCCAAACAGATCAGAGTGCTCCGCCAGTCAGAGCCGGAAGCGATCGATTGGCGCGCACTGGATGCGGATCTGGTGCTGGAATGCTCGGGGCGCTACACCACCCGCGAGCAGGGGCAGCGCTTCATCAATGCCGGTGCGCCCCGCGTGCTGTTTTCCCAGCCCATGGCAAGTGAATCGGCGATCGATGCGACGCTTGTCTACGGCGTTAACCATACCCAGCTTCCGACCGATGCCCGGCTGGTATCGAACGCCTCCTGCACCACCAATTGCAGCGTGCCGCTACTGAAGTTGCTCGATCAGGCGCTGGGGCTGGAGTTCGTCTCGATCACTACCATCCATTCGGCGATGAACGATCAGCCGGTGATCGACGCCTACCACGATAGCGATCTGCGCCGTACGCGTTCGGCTTTCCAATCGATCATCCCGGTGTCCACTGGCCTTGCGCGCGGTATCGAGCGGCTGTTGCCGGAGCTGAGCGGCCGCATACAGGCCAAGGCGGTGCGGGTGCCGACTGTCAACGTGTCGGCGCTCGACATGACATTGCTGGTGTCCCGGGACACGGACGCACGCGAGGTCAACCGCCTGCTCGCCGAAGCTGCGGCCGGGCCGCTTGCGGGCCTGCTTGCCTACAGCGAACTGCCCCATGCCAGTTGCGATTTCAACCATGACCCGCACTCGGCGATCGTCGACGGCAGCCAGACGCTGGTGTCCGGTCCGCGGCTGGTGAATCTGCTCGTGTGGTTCGACAACGAGTGGGGATTCGCCAACCGTATGCTGGACGTCGCTGGCTATTGGCTGGACCTGGCAGAGGGAACTTGAGCCGGCTTCCGGGGTCCGGATAGATCGGTCTCCAATTAAAAGCCAATCGATATCAACGTGCCCGTCGTCACGCCCACGCCAGGGATGAGACACACCGAATTATTAACAAGGAGTCAATATGAGCGTACTGAGCATGAGCGAGCTGGACCTCAAGGGACAGCGTGTGTTGATCCGGGAAGATCTGAACGTGCCGGTCAAGGACGGCAAGGTCAAGAGCGATGCGCGTATCCAGGCAGCATTGCCGACAATTCGCCTGGCTCTGGAAAAGGGCGCGGCGGTCATCGTCTGCTCGCATCTCGGCCGCCCCGAAGAGGGCGTGTTCAGTGAGGAAAACAGTCTTGCTCCGGTTGCTGCCTATCTGGGCGATGCGCTCGGCATGGATGTGCCGCTGGTGCGCGAATACCTCGCTGGCGTCCAGGTCGAGCCAGGCCAGGTGGTGTTGCTGGAAAACGTTCGCTTCAACAAGGGCGAGAAGAAGAATGACGACGAGCTGGCCCAGGAATACGCAGCGCTGTGCGACGTCTTCGTCATGGACGCCTTTGGTACCGCTCACCGCGCCCAGGGCTCGACCCATGGTGTCGCCCGGTTCGCCAAGGTCGCCTGCGCCGGACCGCTGCTTGCCGCCGAGCTCGACGCATTGGAAAAGGCCTTGGACAAGCCCGCACGGCCCATGGCTGCCATCGTTGCCGGTTCCAAGGTCTCGACCAAGCTGGACGTCCTTACCGCTCTGGCTGATAAATGCGATCAGCTGATCGTCGGTGGCGGCATCGCCAACACCTTCCTCGCGGCTGCCGGATACCCGGTTGGCAAATCCTTGCATGAAGCGGATCTGATCGATACCGCCAAGGCGATCGCGGCCAAGGTCAACGTACCGCTGCCAGTCGACGTTGTCGTGGCAAAGGCCTTCGCCGAGGACGCCGAGGCGACCATCAAATCAGTCAATGATGTCGCTGCTGACGACATGATTCTGGATATCGGTCCGCAGACTGCTGCCCAGTTTGCCGAGCTGCTCAAGTCTTCCGGCACCATCCTGTGGAACGGTCCGGTGGGCGTGTTCGAATTCGATCAGTTTGGCGAAGGCACCAAGGCCCTTGCGCTGGCAATCGCCGAAAGCCCGGCGTTCTCCATCGCCGGTGGTGGCGACACGCTGGCGGCCATCGACAAGTATGGCGTTGCCGATCGCATCTCCTATATTTCCACTGGCGGCGGTGCCTTCCTCGAGTTCGTCGAGGGCAAGGTGCTGCCTGCAGTTGAAGTACTGGAGCAACGCGCAGCCCAGGGCAGCGTCGACCTGTAACATCAGGCGGCGTCGAGCCGTTTCCTTGTAAGCCTGCCGCAAACGCGGCAGGCTTGAATTTTCGCACTACGTTCGGGAGAACATTCAATGGCACTTATCAGCATGCGCCAGTTGCTGGACCACGCCGCCGAGTACAGCTACGGCGTGCCGGCCTTCAACGTCAACAACCTGGAACAGATGCGCGCCATCATGGAAGCCGCTGACAAGACCGACTCTCCGGTGATCGTCCAGGCTTCCGCCGGTGCCCGCAAATATGCCGGCGCTCCGTTCCTGCGTCACCTGATTCTCGCGGCAGTGGAAGAGTGGCCGCACATTCCTGTTGTCATGCACCAGGACCACGGTACCAGCCCCTCGGTCTGCCAGCGTTCGATCCAGCTGGGCTTCTCCTCGGTGATGATGGATGGCTCGCTGGGTGAAGACGGCAAGACACCCACCAGCTACGAATACAACGTTGACGTCACCCGCCGTACCGTCGAGATGGCGCACGCCTGCGGCATTTCGGTTGAGGGCGAGCTTGGCTGCCTGGGCAGTCTGGAAACCGGCATGGCCGGCGAGGAAGACGGTATTGGTGCAGAAGGCAAGCTCGACCACAGCCAGTTGCTGACCGATCCGGAAGAAGCGGCCGACTTCGTCAAGCAGACCGGTGTCGACGCGCTGGCGATCGCCATCGGTACCAGCCACGGTGCCTACAAGTTCACCAAGCCGCCGACAGGCGACACGCTGTCGATTCAGCGTATCAAGGAAATTCACCAGCGCATCCCGGATACCCATCTGGTCATGCATGGTTCGTCCTCGGTGCCGCAGGAATGGCTGGCGATCATCAACGAGTATGGCGGTCAGATCAACGAGACCTACGGCGTACCGGTGGAAGAGATCGTCGAAGGCATCAAGCACGGCGTGCGCAAGGTCAACATCGATACCGACCTGCGTCTGGCATCGACTGGCGCGATTCGCCAGTTCATGGCAAAGAATCCCAGCGAATTCGATCCGCGCAAGTACCTGGCCAAGACTGTCGACGCCATGCGTGACATCTGTATCGCCCGCTACGAAGCCTTCGGCACCGCCGGCAACGCGTCGAAGATCAAACCGATCAGCCTGGAAGCGATGTCCACACGCTACAGCAATGGCGAGCTGGATCCGAAGGTCAACTGACAGGTCGGGGCGGGGGCGACAGCTCTCGCCCATGCAAGGAGCATTTGTTGATGCACGAGTCCGACGAAGCGGACGACGCTTTCGCTCACCAGAAGCTGGTCGAGGCTGTGGAGAACCAGCTGGAAGCTAACCAGCCGGAAGCCGCCCAGGCGACACTCAACAAGCTGACGCTGGTTGGCTACGGTCGCGAAGACAGCCTGGATCTGATGGCCCAGGTCCTGGCTCACAGCATCAGCCTCATGTTGGAAAAGGACGAGCCGTTCGATCTCGCCGGTTACGAGCAGGCGTTGCGGCGCCTGCCGGAACTGCCGGGAGAGCAGGACTGAGCAGCCTGCGAGCGGCATCCGACTATCACAGGAAGAACCTATGTCAGTGCTGTCCGTCGTTCGAATCATCTTGGTGTTTCTGCTCGCCGTATTGATAGCGGTTGTGCTGGGCACCATCGTTCAGACCCAGATCAATCTTGCCGATCTCCAGGCAATTGATACGCCCGTTTCCTTCGATGAACGCATGAACACCACGGGACGGGATCTGCTGAGCTTCACACCGCTGATGACTATCCTGGTCGGTGCGAGCTTCCTCTGCGCTCTGCCGGTAGCAGAGCTTGTGAGCCGCACTCTCAAACCCATGCGCGTGCTGGTGTATTTCCTCGCTGGGGCTGTGGGGATTTGGGTCGCTTTCCAGGCAGTCGACTGGTACGCACCTCCGCCGGTGTTCATTGCCGCTACCCGCGATTGGCCGGGTACCCTTGCGATCATGGCTGCCGTCGGGATTGGCAGCGCCCTGTTCGGCCTGATTACCCGCCCGAAAACGCGCCGTGGCCTGCGCGTGCTGGGTTAAGTGTTGATCAAGAGAGGTGTCGTCATGTCTTGCAAGCGCAACGCGTTAATGGTTGCCGTCGGGCTCGGTCTGAGCCTGGGTATTCACGCAGCGCAATACCACACCGAGGTGGTTGCCGAAGGTCTCGAGCAGCCCTGGTCGCTGACATTCCTGCCAGATGGCCGAATGCTGGTTACCGAGCGTGCCGGTCGGCTGCGTATCATCGACGAGGCCGGCAACCTGCGTGAGCAGCCCGTCGAAGGTCTGCCCGAAGTATTCAATCAGAGCCAGGCCGGGCTGTTCGAGGTAGCGCTCGATCCGGAGCACGACGAAACCGGACTGCTGTTCATCAGCTACGCCTGCGGCACGCAAAGTGCCAACCATACCTGCCTGATCAGTGCCCGCCTGCAGGACAGCCGGCTCACTGACGTGACCGAAATCTTCCGGACGGAGCCAGCAAAGGAAGGCGGGGCGCATTACGGTGGTCGTATCGCATTTCTGCCGGATAACACCCTGGTGTTGGGGCTGGGAGACGGGTTCACCTATCGTGAACAGGCGCAGAACAAAGAAAATCATCTGGGTTCGATTGTTCGCCTGAACCGCGATGGTAGCGCGCCGCAGGACAATCCCTTCGTCAACGAGCCGGGTGCCAGGGATGAACTTTTTACCCTAGGCAATCGGAACGTGCAGGGCATCGTCTACGATCAGGCCAATCAGCGCATCGTCGCCCATGAGCATGGGCCGCGCGGTGGGGATGAGATCAACATCATCGAAGCCGGCAAGAATTATGGCTGGCCGAAGGTGACCCATGGACTGGATTACAGCGGTGCCGTCATCAGCCCTCATGAGCAGATGGAAGGCATGGAGGATCCGATCGTCATGTGGAAGCCGTCGATCGCGCCCTCCGGCATGACGCTGTACCGCGGCGACATGTTTCCCGAATGGGACGGTGACTTTCTGGTTTCCACGCTGGCCGCACGGGAGGTTCGGCGGGTGCGCCTGGATGGCCGCGAAGAGGTCGAGCAGGAGTCTCTGTTCCAAGAGCTCGGCGAGCGGATTCGCGACGTACGCACCGGACCGGACGGCGATCTGTACCTGCTTACCGATGCAGAAGACGGCCGGATCATCCGCGTTTATCGGGAATGAACTGTCGGCCGCGACTCAAACCACCGCTTCGCTAAAAAAGCTTACGCCATGTCGCCCGCTACGCTTGCGGGTGTACATGGCCATATCGGCCTGGCGTAACAGCAGTGCCATGTCCGGCTCGGCCGAGCGCGTCAGCGCGACACCGATGCTGGCGCCGACGGCGATACTGTCACCGTCCAGTTCAATCGGCATACTCAGACCATCAAGAAAGCGTTCGGCTATGTAGTGCGCCTGCTCGCGTCCGGTAATCCCCTCGGCGATCAGAACGAACTCGTCGCCTCCCAATCGCGCAATGAAATCGGCATCGCGGGCCAGCGCCTTGAGACGGTCGGCTATGCAGCGCAGCACCTTATCACCGGTTTCATGCCCCAGCTGGTCATTGATTTGCTTGAAGCCGTCCAGATCGACGAGCATCGCCGCCAGGTATTCGTGGCGTCGCTGGGCGCGACGCAGTGCCAGATCCAGATGACGTTCCAGCGAGTTGCGGTTGGCCAGGCCGGTGAGCGGGTCGTGCATCGCCATGGATTCCAGGCGCGCGTTGGCTTCGGCGAGCTCGGCGGTGCGTTCGCGGACACGCTGCTCGAGTTCCAGTTCGTGTTGGCGCAGGGTCTCGACCAGCTCGCTCTGTACGTCCAGTGCGCGCCTTTGCGCCAGCTGCGTCTGCTCCTTGAGCGTATTGAGCTTGGCTGCCAGGGCGAATGACAGCAGGAGTAATTCCAGCGCCGAGCCGAGATACATCGCGTACGTGGTGAACAGGTTAGACGGCAACAGGCTGAAATTACGCAGGGCCAGGAGCACCACGCCTGCGATAAGTACGCACCAGGCGAGCAGGAAAATGCGCGCGCCGGGGATGGCCAGCCGCGCCGCCTGAATCAGGCATCCCATCATCACCAGCGCGCCGGTAAGCCCGACCAGTGACATCGCGGGAATAACCCAGTGCACCGGAAACACCAGGCTCGCCAGCGTCAGCAACATGCAGCTCCAGGCAACAACATGAGTAACCCGATCCCAGCGCGGCAGCCAGGTGGCGGTGTTCAGGAAGTGCCTGACGAACAGTGTGCCGATCGTAGCAGACAGGCACAGCGCGAACGGTAACAGCCGGTTGCCCCAGGGGCCCGCTTCGGGCCATACGTAGCGCGCGCCCATGCCGGTAAAGGCCAGCGCGCCGAGGCCGAAACTGATGACGAAGCAGACGTAAAGCAGGTAAGCGCGCTCGCGCAACACCGTCAGCAGTAACAGGTTATAGGCCGCCAGAGCCAACAGCATGCCCAGATACAGCGTGATGAGAGAGGTCGACGCTTCGTTGAAAGCAGCGAATTCGGCCGCTGCCCACATTTGCGAGGTGAGCGTGAGACTGCCGTCGGATATGGCGCGGACATGCAGCGTTCGCTCCTCTCCCGGTGCCAGCGTCAGGTGAAAAACAGGATCCCGCGTTCTGGCCTGGCGCTGCGAAAGGCGGACCGTATCGCCCGCCAAAAGTACAGACGCTTCGCCGTCATACAATTCAAGTCGATCCAGCGAAGAGTAGCTGAAGTGCAGTCGCCAGGTCGTTGGCTGGTCTGCGGTGGAGCGCAGGCGCAGCTTGAGCCAAACGGCGTCCTGCGTATAACCGAAGTTCAGGTCGTTACGGTTGGAGGCGAGACGCCACACTGGCGGGTTTTGCCCGAGGCGCTCGAAACGGGTGTCCCGCGGCAGGGTTGCGTAGGCGAGGTATGGATGAAGGTCGATCTGCTGGTGTTCATCAAGCTCGAGCACCTTGGGCTCGGCGGCCGCAACAGCAGACCACAGGCTGCACACGCAGAGCAGCACCAGACAGAACATCATCCACGACGCGCGCTGTCGAACGCCATGTGAAATTGCCGGATGGGTGTTGCAACTGTCGCACGGAACATCCGCTCGATGGATCTCCGCTATCCGTAGCGCCTGGTCCATGTCTCTTCCCTAAGAACATTGGCTGATTCCGCCCTGCGTTGCGGCGGTGCCAAACTATAGGCGTCGCGGGAAAAGCACGTCAAATGATATCGGAATGATGTCGCGCTAGAGTGGCCATACCCACATCAGCAATGGCACCCCAAGCAGCAACACCATGAGCTCCATGGGTAAGCCCAGACGCCAGTAGTCTCCGAAGCTGAAGCCTCCCGGCCCGAGGATCAGAGTGTTGTTCTGGTGACCGATGGGCGTGAGGAAGGCGCAGGACGCGCCGATGGCCACAGCCATCAGCAGACTGTCGGGATTGACGCCCATCTGACTGGCGATGCCCAGGGCGATCGGACACATGACCGCGGCGGTGGCCGCATTGTTCATGAAATCCGACAGTGTCATGGTGACCAGCATGACGACGCCGATAGTAATAGCCGGATGCAGGTCGCCAATCTGGCCGAGCAGGCTACGCGCGAGCAGATCGGCCGCCCCGGTGTCGGCCATTGCCCCGGCGAGCGGAAACATGGCGCCGAGCAGCACCACGATCGGCCAGTCGATCGAATCATAGACCTGCCGTAGCGGAATCGCCTTGGTCAGCATGAACAGCAGCACGCCAGCGGTGAAGGCCAGGGCGACCGGCAGGACGTCGAATGCTGCCAGCAGAATGGCGGCTGCCATGATACCTAGCGCCAGCGAAGCCTTGCGGGTATCGGGAATCAGAATCGACCGCTGAGCCAGGGGTACGCAGTTGAACTCGTTGGCAAACCCGGAAATGGCTTCCGGACGGCCCTGCATCAACAGTACGTCGCCGGCCTGAAGAGTGGTCCAGCGCAGCCGCCGAATCGAACGGTGACCGGTGCGCGATATTGCCAGTAGATTGATGCTGAAGCGCGTACGAATCTGCAGGTCTGATGCGCTGCGACCGATGACCGCGGAGCCTGGCTGGACAACAAGTTCCTGAATGACAACGTCCTGATGGGCGTTCTTGCGCTCCTCGGGTTCCTTTTCGTCGCGCTCTCCGCGCTCTTCCCGCGCCTCGGCGGCTTGAACAACGGTCTCGGCCGTCGATCGCACCTGCGTGCTGGCCGCTTGTCGAGCGTAGTCAGAAGAGCCGGCCGCTGGCGATTCCTCGCGCTTTGCAGCATCGGCTTCGTCCGAGTTGTTCTCTACTGGTTCGGTTGGAACGGCCTCTTCGAGTTTCAGCCCAAGCCGGGTTAGCGTTGCGCCCAGCCCCTCCGGATCGGCTTCGATGACCAGTATGTCGCCGGCCTGCAGGTGGCGCCCGGGATAGGGCGCCGTCACACGGAAGTCGTTGCGCACCAGGCCGACGATCTGCGCGTCGAACTCGTCCAGGCGCTTCTCGATATCGCCCAGCGTTCGGCCAACGGCTTTGCTGCCCTCACCGATGTGCACCTCGGTCAGATAAGTGCCGGTATCGAAGCTGCCTCCGTCCGAGCGAGCGCGCGACGGTACCAGCCAGCGACCGAAAAACACGCACATCAGTATGCCGACCAGAGCAATGCCGCCACCGACGGGAAGAAAGTCGAACATGTCGAACGGCACTTCGGTGGCGCCGCGTCGGAAGTTCGACACGATCAGGTTCGGCGGGGTGCCGATCAGCGTGGTCATGCCGCCGAGTATGGTGCCGAAGGCCAGCGGCATCAGTACTTTTCCGGGCGGTAGATCCTGGCGGTTGGCCAGCTGCATGGCGATCGGCATCAGCAGGGCCATCGCCCCCACATTGTTCATGAAGGCCGAAAGCAGTGCGCCCAGCCCCACCAGCATCGCCAGGCTTGGCAGCAGGCTGCCGCGCTGCGGCAGAATCCGCTGGGCCATCGCTTCGACCGCACCAGTGCTCTGCAAGCCCTTGCTCAGTACCAGCACGGCGGCAACGGTAATCACTGCCGGGTTGGAGAAGCCATCAAAGGCCTGCTCGGAAGGTGTCAGTCCGGTAATGACGCAAGCCAGCAGGGCCGCGAGCGCAACCACGTCATGACGCCAGCGGCCCCAGAGAAACAGACCGATAGTGATCCCAAGGATGATGAAGATGGTTATCTGCTGGGGGCTCATCGATGATCCGTAGCTGGCCGCCTTACAGCAGGCGCACCTTGAACTTGCGGCCCTTGATGCGACCGGCTTCGAGCCGCTCGAGCGCAGTTTTGGCCAGATCCCAACGGACCGCGACGAGTGCCTGGTAGTCGCTGATGCTGATCTTGCCGATGGCATCGCCGGGCAGGCCCGCCTCGCCGGTAAGGGCTCCGAGCAAGTCGCCCGGGCGGACCTTGTCCTTGCGCCCGCCGGCCACCGCGATGGTACGCATAGGCGCGAGGAGCGGCTGGTCGAGGTGCTCAGGCAGGCGGTCTAACGATTGCCATTGCAGAGGACCGAAGCGTTCCTCTACGGCACGTACGCGCCCCATTTCCGCTGGCGCGACCAGATTCAGCGCCAGGCCGGGTTGGCCGGCCCGTCCACTGCGGCCGATGCGGTGCGTGTGGACTGCGGGGTCGGGTGACAGCTCGACGTTGATCACTGCCGCGACGCCTTCCACGTCCAGCCCGCGAGCGGCTACGTCAGTTGCGACCAGTACGCTACAGCTCTGGTTGGCAAAAAGCGCCAGTACCTGGTCGCGTTCGCGCTGCTCCATGTCGCCGTGCAGCGCTTGCGCACTGACACGGTTGGCGGCGAGCAGCTGTTGCAGTTCCTGGCACTGCTGGCGGGTATGACAGAAGGCGATGCACGGCTGCGGCCGTTCTGCTGCCAGTAGTCGCAGCACGCCCTGAAAGCGCTGGCCCGGTTCGATTTCGTAAAACCGTTGGGTGATCGGGTTGCTCGGACTCTGCTCTTCGATGCTGACCCGTTTCGGGCTGCGCAGAAAGCGTGCCGCCAACTGCTCGGTGCCCGGCGGGTAGGTCGCTGAAAACAGCAGCGTCTGCCGATGCGCCGGAGCGCGTTCGATAATCGACGTCATGCTGTCGATGAAGCCCATGTCGAGCATCCGATCTGCTTCGTCGAGCACAAGACAGTTGAGACGTCCGATGTCGAGCGTGCCGCGCTCCAGGTGATCCTGTACCCGGCCCGGCGTGCCGACAACGATCTGCGCGCCCTGCTCGAGCGAGCTGGCCTGCGGACCAAAGGGTGTACCGCCCGCGAGCGTGAGGATTTTCACGTTGGGTAGGGCGCGCGCCAGGGCGCGAAGCGCGGTGGTGGTCTGCGCAGCCAGTTCTCGAGTCGGGCACAACACCAGCGCCTGGCAGCCAAAGAAGGCCGGGTTCAATGGTGCCATCAGGCCGATGCCGAAAGCCACCGTCTTGCCGCTGCCGGTGCGTGACTGGGCGATAACGTCTTCTCCGCCAAGGATCAGCGGCAACGACTCGGCCTGGATTGGCGTCATTTGCCGATAACCTAGGTGATCCAGCGTCTCGAGCATGGGGGAGGAAAGCGGCAGGCTGCTGAAATCGGTGGCAGTCATGATGGGACCTGTTGCGTATGAGGCGTCAGTGTAACAGAGCGGCTCGGGCTGTTGCGGGGCGAGCGATTCGTCGGAGCTGGCCGGCAATTTGCCGGGGCGCGGCAACTCTCGTGCTTTATCGTGTACTAACCTTGTACCGCACGCGCCGCAGTTTGTTCGCGCGATCGAACACTCATCGCAGGAAAGCGTGCCGACTGCAGAGCAGCGGCTAAGCGAAGGAAATCACCAGGCGGCGCATCCAAAACCCGGACAGGAGATTTTCATGAGAGCGCTTCGCTGGCATGGCAAGCAAGACATTCGTTGCGACAATCACGTCCCCGACCCGACCATCGAAGACCCGCGTGACGCGATCATCAAGGTGTCGTCCTGCGCGATCTGCGGTTCCGACCTGCATCTGTACGACGGTTTCATGCCCGGCATGATGCACGGCGACATCATGGGCCATGAATTCATGGGCGAAGTGATGGAAGTCGGCTCGGGCAACAAGAAACTCAAGGTCGGGGACCGCGTTGTGGTGCCCTTCACCATCTGCTGCGGTGAATGCGAGCAGTGCCGCCGCGGCAACTTCTCGGTATGCGAGCGTAGCAACCGCAACGCCAAGATTGCCGACAAGGTGTTCGGACATTCCACTGCCGGCCTGTACGGCTATACCCATCTCACCGGCGGGTACGCCGGTGGGCAGGCCGAATACGTGCGGGTGCCATATGCCGACGTGGGGCCGGTGGTGATTCCCAACGGCCTGACCGATGAGCAGGTCCTGTTTCTCGGCGATATTTTCCCGACAGGCTGGCAGGCCGCAGCACAGTGCGAAATCGAGCCAACCGACACGGTCGCCATTTGGGGTGCTGGTCCGGTCGGCCAGTTTGCCATTCGCAGCGCTATCCTGATGGGCGCGGAAAATGTCATCTGTATCGACAACGTGCCCGAGCGGTTGTCCATGGCCCGCGCCGGCGGCGCGCTCACCATCAACTTCGATGAGGAAAGCGTACTCGATCGGTTACAGATGCTGACCCGCGGCAAGGGTCCGGAGAAATGTATCGACGCTGTCGGCATGGAGTCCCATGCGGCCCGCTCGGTCGATGCCATGTACGACCGGGCCAAACAGGCCTTCATGATGGAATCCGATCGACCCCACGTGCTGCGGGAAATGATTTACGTATGCCGCCCTGGGGGCATTCTTTCCATCCCCGGGGTGTACGGTGGCCTCATCGACAAGATTCCGTTCGGCGCGGCGATGAACAAGGGCCTGACGTTCCGCATGGGCCAGACGCACGTCAATCGCTGGACCGACGACCTGCTCAACCGCATCCAGGAAGGCCAGATCGATCCTTCGTTCGTCATCACGCATACCGCGAGCCTGGAACAAGGCCCCGAGATGTTCAAGACATTCCGCGACAAGCACGACGGTTGCGTCAAAGTCGTGCTCAAGCCCTGAGGAGATCGTCATGTCAGCACAACGTAGATCGTACGAGGAATACCGTACCAATTATCCGGCACGCAAACTGGCGCGTCGGCTCGGCTGGTTCAGCATTGGCTTGGGCCTGGCGGAGCTCTTTCTGCCCCGTCAGCTGTCCAGCGCGCTGGGCGTGCACGGCCGGGGGAGCTTCGTGCGCCTGTGCGGCCTGCGCGAAATTGCCACCGGTGCGGGCATTCTGCTAACCGACAATCCAAAGCCCTGGGTTCAGGCGCGGGTCGCCGGCGATGTGCTCGACCTGCTCGCACTCGGCGCAGCGGGCCAGCGCGGGGATGCCACGACCGCGATGGTTGCTGCGGTAGGTGTCACCGGGGTTGCCGCGCTCGATCTGAAATGTGCCAAGGGCCTGGCGCAGGAAGACGTGCCGGTCACCACCTTCGATTACAGCGATCGCAGTGGTTTTCCGGACACGCCGGACAAAATGCGTGGGCGCGCAGCGAGCAAAGGCAGCATGGATAACGTGCCGCAAATCACCGGAATGGCCGCAGCCGACCGGGAAACGGTCAACCGTCACTGAAGTAGCGCCGGGCGGTCTACCGCCCGGCCACGCTGTTCAGCGCCTGATGCGTGACTTGCGGAATCCACCATGAGTAGGAAAAGAACCGGTGTCGCCGGTTATCCAGAATCGCGTTGCCCGATAAAAGGCCTGAAGCCCGGTGACGTGATAACTGCGTGCCTTTCTGTAAACCCAAAGCCAGCCGCGTTTGTTTTCGTCCATTGAGTCGTTTCCCTTTCTTCTGGTTATAAATGACCCAGAAGCGGGGCGCGGTTGCCCCACCAACGTAGCCTGCGCTGACGCTGTCGGGTAACCGGCTGTCTCCATCCGCTGGATCAGCATGGTCTCGTGCCTCGAAAGGCGGTATTAGTCGTCCTGGAATACGGTCGTCTGGTTGCGCCCGTTTTCTTTCGATTGATAGAGCGCCTTGTCGGCGCGCTCGATCAGTT
>CAYZFU010000004.1:0-13172 GCA_964477725.1 uncultured Halopseudomonas sp. | reverse complement strand
AGCGTGGCTGTTCATCTTGTTATCGAGACAGGCGACGCCCAGACTGACCGTGAAGCGCAGCGGGTTGCCCTGGTGATCGACGCTCAGCCTGCTGATGGCCAGGCGCAGGCGCTCGGCGAACTGTTTCGCACCGTTCAGGTCGGTGTCGGGCAACAGAACGACGAACTCCTCCCCGCCGTAGCGGCCGGCATAATCGGTCTCGCGCGCGAAGTTGCGCGTGACGCGCGCGACCTCTCGAATGACCTCGTCTCCGGTCTGATGTCCGTAGGTGTCGTTGACCGCCTTGAAGTGGTCGATATCGAAAATGACCAGGCTCACCGGCGTTTCGTAACGCATGTGTCTGGCAAATTCGTGCTCGACGCACTCTTCCCAATGGCGCCGGTTGAGCAGCCCGGTCAGGCCGTCGCGCAGGGCCAGTTCCCGCAACTGGGCATTTGCCGACTCCAGCTGCCGCTTGTTCACTGCCACGCCGGTGACATCGTAGATGATCAGGCAGACATGGTCGGTCGCGCCGCTGGTGCTGCGCAGCGGCAGGATCGTGACGTTTTGATACATCTCGTCAGCCAACCCGGTAATCGGCTGATAGCTCTTGAATCGGACCAGATTGGGCCGCTGCTCCCAGATGGTGAAAGCCCTGGTGCCGAGCATTACCGCGGTTTCGACCTTATGGGTAAACCAGGCCTTATCGATCTCGGGGAACAGCTCGAACAGCGTTTTCTGCGCCACCTCGGTCGCGCTGCGCCCGGAATGGTTTTCCATGAAGCTGTTCCATACTTCGACGCGGTAATCCCGGTCAGTCACTACCACGCCCACGTCGATGCTCTGGACGATGTCCAGCAGCCAGTGGAGTTCGTTGATGTCAAACTGAGCAGGCATGAGCGCGTTCCGTATGAATCAGTTGAGCAGGAAGTCGAGCTTCTCGCGCAGCCGTGGTACCGAGTCCTCGGTAAACAGAAGCATGAGATCGAACCGGATGTCGAGGTCCTCCAGGCCGTAGCTGATCTCCACTGCCAGGGTGCGCTTCCAGCGACGCTGGTTGATGCGGATCAGGTCTTCGATCGGACAGTGCTGCCCGAGTACCAACGGGTGTCCCTGGGAGAGGGTGATATTCAACTGCTCGGACAGGCCGTTGAGACAGGCGCCGATGATGATACTGGCCAGATCGAGAAGCATCTCCAGCTTGGCGCTCTCGTCCATGTGAGCGTTGAGCAGTTTGGCCACGTCGTCGATTTCGGCATCATGGAAAATCAGCAGTGCTTCGCCGGCTACGCCGCCGCCAATGTAACCCTGGCAGATTGCCGAGAGCCGCTCGCCGCGCTGCGCATCGGCCAGCGCCATGTGCAGTTCGCCGACCTCGAGGATGTTCACGTTGGGGATGGGTAGTTTGATGAACACCCCCAGCACCCGTGCAAGTAGTTCAGCGGCACGGCCCATGGCGACGTTGGAGATTTCCCGAAATGCATCGCGAAAGGACACGCTCGGCAGTTGCGCGAGGGCCATCGGTTCGGCATCGGCTGGTCGAGCCAGCGGCACGTCGACCCCCAACCCATCAAGGGCTTCAGCCAGTTGCAGCGGATCAGCGGGCTTCTTCAGAAAGGCTTTGGCGCCGAGCGCTTTGGCGCGCCGGACAGCTTCCTCCTGGACGTCACCGGACACTACGATGACTTCGGCCTTGAGGCCTTCCTGACGGAGCGCGGCAAGAACGGCGAAGCCGTCCAGCTCGGGCATGGTAAGATCCAGCAATACCACGTGGCCATTACCCTGGCGAATCGCTTCCAGCCCTTCTACGCCATTGCTCGCCTGTGTGATACGAAACGGCCAATTCGAGGGCAAGGCCCGAATCAGCTGCTTGCGAGCCATGTTAGAGTCGTCACATACCAGTAGCGGGATGGCGCTCACATCCGATGTCCTTGTTGCACTGTCAACGGGTCAACTATATGAACAGATAGCGTCAAAATGAGACTAAATGGCCATCAATCGATCTTTTCGCAAGCATGACAACTTATTGACCTTTTGAGAAGAGATTGCTTGCAACGTCAGACATTTTAATGGGGATTTGCGACAATCGGTCGTGAATCATTACAGTCAGCGGCGACGAGGCGCGCCGGGGAAGGGTCCATGCCCAAACAACTGGAAGCCAGCGAACAACACCGTCGCTCGGTTCTCAAGGCGTTACTCTGGTTAACCATTTTCGGCGGGCTATTGTTCGGCGTGGTTAACATGTTCCTGGAGCTGTACGTGCTTTCCGCTCTGGAGCTGGGCTACGCTGCCTTTTCCTCATACCTGTTACGCTTCGTCGGTACGACCGAGCATCTGCGCAGGTGGACAGTCGTTTTCCTGTTGCCGTTTTTCGGAATTCTGGTGTTTGCCGTACTGCAGCCGCGTACGTCTATCACCGTGTTCGCCTGGGTTCAGGCGATTCCGATCATCAGCTATCTCTTGCTTGGCCTGCGTGCGGGCTTGTTGATGTCGGTGATCTTCGTCGCGCTCGGGCTATTGGCGTTCAGCTATCGATACATGACCGAGGCGTCGTTATTCAACATCGTCATCGTGGCCAACGTCGGACTGAGCAGCTTGGCGATCATGCTGTTTTCGCACGTTTACGAGCGTAGCCGCGTGGATAACGAGCGACGCCTGCTGGAACTAGCCAGCACCGACGGGCTGACCGGGCTGGCCAACCGGATGAAACTCGCGGAGGTATTCGAGCGCGAGCGCAGCCATGCGCTGCGTGACAACAAACCCTTGTCGCTGGTGGTCCTGGATCTGGATCATTTCAAGCGCATCAATGATCAGTTCGGGCACGACGGCGGTGATCAGGTGTTGCGTCACGTAGCAGCATTGCTGCTACCCGGTGCCGATCTGGATCATGCGGCTGAGTTGGCCGACTCGCTGCGTGAACAGCTCTGCGCGACCCCTCTGCAACTGCCCAATGGCCTGGTCAATCTCAGCTTCAGCGCTGGCGTCGCCTCGCTGGGCGAAGATGGCAGCTCGCTCGACGCGCTGTTGCAGACCTCGGATCGACGGATGTACGAGGCGAAGGGTGGCGGGCGCAACCAGGTCGTTGCAGCCGGACAGCGTTACTCGCTCTTACGATAGCGTTTCGAATTTCAAACAAAGCGTAATTTTTTTTTGAATCTCTGTCGGGCTCTTCTACACTTTTGAAGTGTCGATAAAGGAGCAATGCCATGCACGTCGGTATCCCGAAAGAGATCAAGAACCACGAATATCGCGTCGGTCTCACACCTGAAGCTGTCGCAGAGCTGGTCCGGCACGGACACCGGGCCACGGTGGAAACCATGGCTGGCGCGGCTATCGGCTTTAGCGATGACGACTACAGACAGGCCGGTGCCGAGCTCGCCAGTGCATCAGAAGTCTTCCAGCGCGCGGAGATGATCGTCAAGGTAAAGGAGCCGCAGGCAGAAGAGCGCAAGCGATTGCGCGCCGGCCAGCTATTGTTCACCTATTTGCATCTGGCGCCGGATCGCCCGCAAACCGAGGATCTGCTCGCCAGCGGCGCGACCTGTATTGCCTACGAAACGGTGACCGACGCTCACGGTCGGCTGCCCTTGCTCGCTCCGATGTCCGAAGTGGCTGGGCGCATGGCTGTCCAGGCCGGTGCCAGCTGTCTGGAAAAGTCTCGCGGTGGCAGAGGGGTGCTACTTGGCGGGGTTCCGGGAGTCCCGCGTGGTCGCGTGGTTATCCTCGGCGGTGGCGTAGTGGGTGCGAATGCGCTGGCGATGGCGGTAGGGCTGGGAGCGCATGTCACCGTCCTGGACCGGAACCCGGATGTCCTGCGCAGGCTCGACGCGCAGTACGGCAACCGGATCGACACCCTGTATTCGACGTCTGCAACGGTCGAGAGGCAGGTGCACAGTGCCGATCTGGTCATCGGCGCGGTACTGATTCCCGGTGCTGCGGCGCCGAAGCTGATCACCGCCGAAATGGTTTCCGGAATGTGCGCAGGCTCGGTGATCGTCGATGTGGCCATCGATCAGGGCGGCTGTGCTGAGACGTCCCGACCCACTACTCACGCCGATCCTACCTACGTTGTCGACGACGTGGTGCATTACTGCGTGGCGAACATGCCTGGTGGCGTGGCCCGCACCTCGACTCAGGCTCTGAACAACGCGACCCTGCCGTTCGTCCTGGCGCTTGCTGACAAGGGTGCGAAGCAGGCTCTAATGGATGATCCGCATCTGGCCAACGGGCTGAACGTGGCGCAAGGGCAGCTAACCAACCGCAGCGTCGGCCAAGCGCTGGGAATCGACTCGATAGAGCCAGCCGAGGCGATCAAGCGGCTGTAGCACAGGTGTCTGTCAGCCCTCTTGGTCGCGCAGCTCTGCCAGGCGCTGGTCCTTGTCTTCCCAAAGCCGGTTGACCCAGGCCTGGACCGTTGCGCGGAACACGGGATCGTTGGCGTAATCCCCGGCGAACAGTTCGCTTGAAATGGTTCGCCCGCGGATCTCGACCACTATTCGCTCCACGCGCCCGCTGAGCAGCGCCCAGAAGCCCGGCGGGCTCCCACCCGGGTAGTAGATGGTCACGTCCAGCAGCGATTGCATCTGCTCGCCCAGCGCAGCCATCACGAACGCGACCCCGCCCGACTTGGGTTTCAGCAAATGGCGAAACGGCGAGTGTTGCCGCGCCCGCTTCGGCTCGGTGAAGCGGGTGCCTTCGAGAAAGTTCACCACGGTCACAGGAAGAGAGCGAAAGCGCTCACAGGCTTGGCGGGTGATCTCCAGATCCTTGCCCCGGTCTTCCGGATGTCTTGCCAGATGTGCCTTGCTGTAGCGCTTCATGAAGGGATAGTCGAGGGCCCAGAATGCCAACCCCAGAAAAGGTATCCAGATCAGCTCCTTCTTCAGGAAGAACTTGAAGTAGGGGGTCTTGCGATTGAACGCCTGAACCAGCGCGGGAATATCCACCCATGACTGATGGTTGCAGACCACAAGATAGGAATGCTGTTGATCGAGCGCGCAGTCGCTGCGGATGTCCCAGATTGTCGGGGTCATCATGGCGAATACCCACTTGAGCGATTCTGCCCATGTCTCGGCTATCCACATCACGCCGCGGGCCAGCTCCCGGCGCAGGCCGGCATGAGGCGTTACGAGCCTGAGCAGTGCAAGCAACAACATCGGCACTATGCCGATCAGCGTGCTCGCCAGCATCATCAGCGATGTCAGGACTCCGATAAGCCAATGGGGCATCTGGGGGGGCACCTATCATTTTGCGCAGCGGGCTAGCATAGCCGAATCGAAGACAGATCCCAGACCCGCTCGGCAGCTTCACCCGAAAGGGTGATTGCTGCTGAACCGCCGGCTTCATAGTGTGACTTCTGACCAATTCCAACACCTTGAGCGATCAGCGTCAGGAGGCACCTTTGAGTTTGACCCGGTTCGGCCTGTTCTGGCCTGTACGTGCCCACGAGGCCGAAGGGTACGCAGCTCCCGCCACGCTGGCGCTATTCTGGCGTTTGCTGCTTGCGGTTCTTTCGGGATTGATGCTCTGCACGCCATGGCTGCAGCCGGCACTGTTCTGGACCGCCTGGGTAGGTTGGGTTCCGCTGTTGTTTGCACTAAGCGGTGCGAGTTATCCACGTAGCCTGTTGCTTGGCTGGATTGCCGGTACGGTGTGCTTCGCCGGCGCAAGCCACTGGATGATCGACTTCGCGGTCAACCTGAAAGGCGTGTCATGGCCGGTTGGGACGCTGCTGGCAGTGCTCTTCTGGAGTTACATTGGCGCAGCGACAGCGCTTGGCTGCGTGTTCTATCGCTGGCTCTCCGATCGTTTGCCCGGGCTGGATCTGCTCAGCTTTCCCGCTGCCATCGTCGCGGTACTCAGCGTCTACCCGCTACTGTTCCAGACCCATTTCGCCGAAGCGCAGGTATTTTTCCTCCCGGGAATCCAGGCTGTCGATCTGGTCGGTGCCCAGGGCATGGATTTCATCATGGCGATGGCCAGCGCGTTGACCTTCGAGCTGCTGCGCCGGCGCGGACATCGCTGGCTGGTGCTAGCGGGTGGGCTCGCATTGGCGTTCTGGTTTGCCTACGGCTGGGTCAGCCTGGACCACTGGGACGAGCGGATAGCGGACTGGGAGACCCGGCGCATTGGACTGGTACAGCCTAACGATGCCGTATCGCTCGACCTGCCTGCACCGGCGCCTGGCTTCAGCCGCGAGGACCCCGAAGAAATGGTTGCCACGCGACGCCTGGCGAGGCTCGGAGCACAATGGGTAGCCTGGCCCGAGGCACGCTACAAGGGCTATTTCGACATGTACAGCGTCCGCCGAAGCTATGCCGAAGAGGTGTCTGGCTTTGGCGTTCCATTGATTTTCCATGATGTCGAACGGCGCTGGGAGGACACCGGACGGGTGAGCTACAACTCGGTGGTTTTGCTCGATAGCGATGGCGAGCTCGCCGGTACCTACCGCAAGATGCAGCGTATGCCCTTCGGCGAGTATCTTCCGGCCTTTTTCCACCTACCCGTGCTGAAAACGTTAAGCGACCGGTTTCTGGGCGAGTTTCTGCAACCGCTTAAGCCAGGGGCGAAGCATGCCTACTTCCGTATCGCCGACATGCAGGTGATTCCGAAGGTCTGCTATGAAACGGCGTTTCCTGCGTTCATTGCCGACGCCGTTGGTGACGATGCGGCCGGGCGCGTGCTGCTGTTCATGTCCCAGGACGGCTGGTTTGGCGAGACCAGCCAGCCCTTGCAGCACAAGGCAATGTCGATCCTGCGCGGGGTGGAGAACCGGGTGCCCATGGTGCATTTGATCAATAACGGACCTTCGGTCGCTACCACGCCAGCGGGCCGCACGGTGGCCCAGACCCAGGCGTTTTCGCGTGCGCAGCTACTGGTGGACTTGCCATTCTCTGCCGAGTCCGGGGGCAGCTTCTATAGCCGGTACCCGCATCTGGCTGCGCTGTTCACGTATTGCCTGTTTGCCGGATTGATCGGACTGGCGCTATGGCGTCAGTCGCGCCGAGGTAGTCAGACTGCCAGCCCAGCGCTATGACCGGACGCCCAGGCCCATTGGAAATTGAAGCCGCCCAGATGTCCGGTGACGTCGAGCACTTCACCGACAAAGTACAGGCCTGGCTGAGACGTGGCCTCCATGGTCCGCGAGCTGATCGCGGCGGTGTCGACGCCGCCAAGGGTGACCTCCGCGGTACGGTAGCCTTCGGTGCCGGACGGTTTGATCTGCCAGCCGTTGAGTCGTTGGCCAATGTCTACCAATTGGCGATCGCTCCACTCGGCCATCGGTGTTTCGTCGCGGTCAGGCCACCAGAGCTGCTGGAGTTCGCTGACCAACGCCTTGGCCAGCGCAGGAGACAGCACGTTGCGCAAGCGAGTGCGGGGCTGTTCTCGCTTGGTTGTGGTCAGCCAGGCGCTGGCGTCCCGATCGGGTAGCAGGTCGATGATCAGCTCGTCACCCGGTTGCCAGTAATTGGAGATCTGCAGCATGGCCGGTCCGCTCATGCCGCGATGGGTGAACAGCATATTTTCAACGAAGGATTGACCGTTGCAGCTTGCGCTGACCTCCACGGCCAGCCCGGAAAGGCGTTCACACACCGGTTTGAGCGCGTCGCTGAAGGTGAAGGGCACCAGGCCGGCACGGCGTTCGGTTAGCGGCAGACCGAACTGTCTGGCCAGGTCATAGCCGTAGCCGCTGCCGCCAAGGGTTGGCACGGAGAGGGCGCCTGTGGCGACTACCAGCGATTCGCAGGTCAGCTGTGTAGCCTGCTGGGCCTGGTCGATGGTCATTTCATAGCGGGCGGCGCCTGCATCGGCGGACCCCGTCGGCCGTATCTGACGTACCTCGCACTGGGTACGGATTTCAGCGCCCGCCGCGGCGCATTCGTCGAGCAGCATATCGACGATGTCACGAGCGCTGTCGGTGCAGAACAGCTGGCCGTGCTTGCGCTCTTCGTAGTCGATGCCATGGCGCTCGACCAGGGCGATGAAGTCCCATTGCGTGTAGCGCTTGAGCGCCGACTTGCAGAAATGCTGATTGGCCGAGATGAAGTTGGCGGGTTCGACCGTCTGATTGGTGAAGTTGCAGCGACCGCCGCCGGACATGAGGATCTTCTTGCCGACCTTGTTGGCCCGTTCAAGGACCAATACCCGCCGGCTGCGCTGGGCGGCGGTGAATGCGCAGAACAGCCCGGAGGCGCCGGCACCGAGAATGATCACGTCGTAATGGGCTGAGGGAATCGACACGGGATGGATCCGCAAAAAGCGGGAAGTATACGCCAGCCGCCCGCCATCGACACACAGCCGGTCGAGGCGGGCGGGCCGGCTTGATGCAGTATCACAGCGATGCCCCGGATGGGCATTTCAGCGCTTGGTCAGATTGACGAGGCGCGTCTGGCAGGACGTCGAAGCGATCACAAACGAGCCGCGGGCCTTGTCGGATCCTTGCCCGTGCCTACAACAACACGAGGTTCGGCCATGAATGCCATTGTCACACCCATGCACTCCGTCGACTGTCGCTGGCTGCTGGCGCTCTATGCCATCGTACCGGCGGTCCTGGCGTTCGTCGCGGTCGACGCCTGGCTGCTCGATCGCGCAGTGCTGCGCCAGTATCTGCCTGCCGATCCGATGCACTGGCCGTTCTGGACAGTAATTTTCGGGCTGCCGCATATCGTTGCCAGCCTGCTGACAATGGCCGACAGGGAATACATGGGTCATTACCGGCGCACTCTGTTTTGGCCACTGCTTCTCTTCGCGCTGATTGCCAGTGCCGGGACCTTCGGTCCGCAGCCCTTGAGCAGTCAGGCGTTGTTCGTTTTTCTCGGCTTTTACACCATCTACCACGTGCTGGCGCAGCAGCTCGGACTTACCTTGATGATGATGGGTACCGCGCCGACACGCCTGTTCAAGGCATGGAAGTGGCTGGCGATCTTCAGCGCGTTCATGGTCTATGTCACCGTCTACGCGTCGAGCTACCTGGGATACCAGGCCTTCGGCCCGCTCAGCTGGTACGAGGTGGTGGCATGGTTAGCCGCGCTGATGTGCGCTGCGGTAGTGGTGCTCGCCATTCGTCTCAGCCCGACCTCGCGCTTTCCGATCGGGCGTTGGTACCTGTGGGGCAACGTGGCGATGCTGGTCTCTACACTTTTGGTCAACGAGATCGGCTACACCGTGTTCGTGATCCTCATTCCGCGGGTGATCCACGACGTGACGGCCTACATGATCTACATCAGCCACGACAACAATCGCAACAAGGCGGGTCCGGTGAATGTCATCTATCGCCTGACCCATTTCAGCCGCCTGCCGCCTGTCGTGCTATTGCCGGTACTTTCGGTGGTGATCGCCTTCGGGTTGACCCATTACATGAGTAATCAGCTGGTCGCGGTCGTCGCGCTGACGGTTACCTTTTTGCACTATTACTTCGAAGGTTTCATCTGGCGTAACCCGAGCCCGCACCGTCAGCATCTGGCTTTCCGACGCTGAGACAGCTGGTGCGTTCCCTGTCCTGAAAAGGGGCGAAGCGTCAATCCAGTTCTATTGGCGTGACGAAGGCGCGAACGAATCGATCCTGAGCGAAAACGAAATCCCAACGCTCGACGCTGCAAATGCGATGCGCACTCCGGTTGTCGTAGCAGAGCACGTTCACCGAGTTGGGAATGTCGCCGCGTATGCGCACCGACGTGGCGGTCCCGGCCTGTACTGTCCAGCCCTTGCGTCCGGCTTCGCCGTCGCTGCCATACAGTGGCCAGATGTACGGCAGATGGATATGCCCGCCTAGCAGCACGTCGAGTCCGGCGTCTACCCAGGCAGGCACCGCCTGCTCGCGACCATGCAGAAGGTTCTCCACGTCGCTTTCTTCCCGAGCTCGAACAGGGTGGTGTTGCATGACGATACGAAGCTGCTGCGGCTGCGCCTGGCTCAGGCGCTCTGCGACCCGCTCGATCTGTTCAGGCGAGACTTCACCATCCTTGTGCCGGGAAGGCCGCGTGGTGTTGAGCGAAACCACCAGTAGCGCATCGGTTTCGTATTCCGGCTCCAGATTCTCACCCAGCGAGCGCCGATAATTGCCGTATGGATTGAGGACTCGCGCGGGCAGGTTGAACAATGGAATGTCATGATTGCCCGGCACCGCGAGGACCGGACGCTCGAAGCGTTCGAGAAAAATCCGCGCCGCCTCGAACTGATCACGACGGGCGCGCTGGGTAATGTCGCCGCTGAGCAGGATTACTTCCGGGTCCAGTTCTTCGGCCAGGCGCAGCAGAGCCTCGACGACCTGTTGCTGCTCGGTGCCGAAATGCGGGTCGGATATCTGCAGCAGGCGAATCATCGCACCTCCCGGGCCATCTCGCTGCGCGGTACAAGGAGCTGCAGCTTGTGCCGTGCGACCTCGAAAACCAGCGGAGCGCGGAGTCGAAAGATTTCGCCGTCGGTGGCCACTTTTATATGCGTGCTACTGCCCAGGCGTACCGTGAGCTTGCTAAAGGCAAAGGTGATGACATTGTCGGCCTCTCCGAGGCGGCTCATCAACCCACGAGCGAGGATACCGTACAAGGCGAGCGTGCCGACCGGAGACGATGTGATCGCCACGAGATGGTCGTGTTCGAGTTCTTCGGTTTTGGGAATGCCCATCTGTTTCAGTTGGAGCGGGTTGTTGTCGACCACAATGGTCGGCGTTTTCATGGTCCGCCGTGTGCCGCTGTGCTCGATCTCCACGGTCAGTTGGCGATGCGCCTGGGCCAGCGTCGACAGGGCTGACCACAGTGCGACCCAACGGCTGCGACCGTAGCGTTGCTTGAACACCTCGCGGTCTTCAAGCAGTTTCGGATACAGGCCGAAGCTGGCATTGACCAGAAACGGCCTGCCGTTGAGCAGGCCGACCTGGGTTGGCTTGATTTCGCTGTTCAGCAGGCAGCGCGTTGCAGCTTCGGTTTCCTGCGGAATGCCATGAGCGCGGCCGACATAATTGAAGGTGCCGCGTGGCAGGATGCCGAAAGGCAGATCGGTCTCCAGTACTGCTCTTGCAACGCAGTTGAGCGTGCCATCGCCACCCGCAGCGACAACGATCCCGTTATGCTCCTGCGCCAGGCACACCGCGGTCTGCGCGGTCGCGACCAGGTTGGATGGATGTTCGACTGCCAGCAACTCGAAGCGCCGTCCGGCTTCGCTCATCACTTTCGCGATGGTGCGACTGGTCTGCTCGGCATCGCCGCGCCCGGACCCGGCGTTCAATACGATGAAAAAGGGTTTGTCTTCGAGCGCCAAGGGGGCTTCTGCGCTAGGCGCCGGCATGCAATCTGGAGCGGTCATGGTGTCCCTGATCGTACTGTTTGGGTTGCGCCGCAGCCAGATCAAGCGGGCTACGAACGAAGTTTCACTCGTCTGCCGAGTCCGAGTACCAAAACCACCAGAGCCGGGAGAAACGTCACCGTCACCAGCGCCGCGCCCAGCAGACCGAACAGCACGATGGCGCCCACGCCGCGATACAGCTCGGTTCCTTCTCCGCCGAACAACACCAGCGGGGCGAGGCCGCACAGGGTCGTGAGGGTGGTCATGGCAATTGGTCGCAGCCGTGACTGCACGGCCGCGCCTACCGCTTCGACCAGCCCCGAGCCTGCTTCGTTCAGGTTCTTGCGAGTCTCCTCGACAACCAGGATCGGGTTGTTGACCACGGTGCCCATGAGAATCAGGAAGCCGAGCATAGTGATCATGTCGAACGGTTGACGCAGCGGCAGCAGGCCGAACAGGGGCAGCAGCGAGCCGACCAGATTCATCAGCGCCAGGCCGACCAGGCCACCGGCAACGCCGAGGGGAATGGTCGTCATGATCAGCAGCGGATAACCCCAGTGCGAGAAGATCGCCACCATCAGCAGATAGACGATGGCCAGCGCGATGACAAAGTTGCCCAGCAGAGCGTTGCGCGTGGCGTTGAGGTCGTCGCTGGCACCCGACAGGGTGACGGCGGACGGCCAGGTGCCGTCCGACTGCAGCACGCTGATCAATTCCTTTTGGACGCGCTCGACCCCGGTTTCCAGCGCTACATCTCTGGGCGGGATGATGTTCAGAGTAACCGTGCGACGCCCGTCGACCCGGCGGATCGAGCTGGTATCGACGGTTTCCTCTATGCTGGCGACGGTCGACAACGGCAATGTCGCACCACCGGGTGTGCGCACCAGCAGCTGCGGCAGATCCGACAGTTGCGGCTCGGCGCGCTCCATGCCGTAGAGGTAGATGTCGATCTTCTCGTCACCTTGAAAATAGTCATCGATGTAGCTGCCCTCGGTCAGGGCGGCTACGGTGAAGCCAATGTCATCGGCAGACAATCCCAGCTCGGCCGCGCGTGCCCAGTCAGGACGAATCTGGATAAGCGGCTGCGCCAGGCTAAGAGTGGGTGGCTGCGTCTGGATGCGTGGCTGGTCGAAGATCTCCCGCGCACGGCGTTCGGCGGCCTGGGCCGCGGCATATATTCCGGCCAGGTCGGGCCCGGCAATATCCAGGTTGATGCTACGCGTACCGCCGTCATTGCTGGAAATGATAGAGCCCTTTGCAGCGAAGGCGCGCATGCCGGGGAAGCTGCGGTAAAAGGTAGTGACTTCGTCCATGAGAATGTCGATATCGGCCGGGTCGAGCGTTTCGGTGATAACCCGCACACGGCTGGGATCACTCGTCATCCCCAGGGATCGGAGCGGAGGGATGGCCGTTTCGCCGCGCTCGAACGGGCCGCGATCGGCCCCTACATGAGGTAACAGAAAATCTTCCACCTGCTCGCCGATGGAGGCCATGGTTTCCAGGCTGTAACCGGGTGGAGGGCTCATGGTGGCGAACATCTTCGGTTCTTCACCTTCGGGCAGGTATTCAGCCGGCGGGGTCAGGAACAGGACGACCAGCGCGCTGCTTGCCAGCGTCACCACCAGCACCGTGCCGCGACGTACGCGTGAGGCCTGGAGCCAGCGCAACGCACAGCCGAGCCGGCGGAAATCGCCCCGGTCGTCACGATTGCCGAAATCCAGCCGGGCGCTCATCGCGGGTATCAGTGTGGTGGCGACCAGCATCGACGCCAGGATGGCGCTGGCGATGGCGATGGCTACGTCTGAGTAGAGCTGCCCGGCTTCCTGTTCGATGAACAGGATAGGCAGAAACACCAGCACGGTGGTCATGGTGGACGCGAGAACCGCTGGCCAGACCTCCCTGACGCCCTGTAC
>CAYZFU010000003.1:31765-35107 GCA_964477725.1 uncultured Halopseudomonas sp. | reverse complement strand
TCGCCTGTCCATCGTGCACTTCTGGGCGCTGATCTCCATCTACATTTGGGCCGGCCCGCACCACCTGCATTACACCGCACTGCCTGACTGGGCTCAGTCGCAGGGCATGGTGATGTCGCTGATCCTGCTGGCTCCAAGCTGGGGTGGCATGATCAACGGCATGATGACCCTGTCGGGTGCATGGCACAAACTGCGCACCGATCCGATCCTGCGCTTTTTGGTGGTTTCCCTGGCGTTCTACGGCAAGTCGACCTTCGAAGGCCCGATGATGGCCATCAAGACCGTCACTCTCTGTCGCACTACACCGACTGGACCATCGGTCACGTACACGCCGGCGCTCTGGGCTGGGTCGCCATGATCTCCATCGGCTCCCTGTATCACCTGATCCCGAAAGTGTTCGGTCGTGAGCAGATGCACAGCATCGGCCTGATCAACGCTCACTTCTGGTTGGCGACCATCGGTACCGTACTGTACATCGTCTCCATGTGGGTAAACGGCATCACCCAGGGTCTGATGTGGCGCGCTGTGAACGTCGATGGCACGTTGACCTACTCATTTGTCGAGGCACTTGAAGCCAGCCACCCAGGCTTCGTGGTTCGCCTGATAGGTGGTGCGTTCTTCCTGACCGGCATGCTGATCATGGCTTACAACGTCTGGCAAACCGTCCGTCAGTCGAAGGCTGCTGAAGCCGACGCTGCTGCACAGATGGCCTGAGGAACATCGAGATGAAACACGAAATTGTAGAAAAGAATCTTGGTCTGCTCGTCGCGTTCATGGTCCTTGCGATCAGCTTCGGCGGCCTGACGCAGATCGTTCCGCTGTTCTTCCAAGAAGAAACCACAACACCTATCGAAGGCATGCGTCCTTACAACGCGCTGGAGCTGGAAGGTCGCGATATCTACATCCGCGAAGGCTGCGTTGGTTGCCACTCGCAGATGATCCGTCCGTTCCGCGCGGAAACCGAGCGCTACGGTCATTACTCGGTAGCAGGTGAAAGCGTATGGGATCACCCCTTCCTGTGGGGCTCCAAGCGCACCGGTCCTGACCTGGCCCGTGTTGGCGGCCGCTATTCCGACGATTGGCATCGCGCCCACTTGATCAACCCGCGCGACGTCGTCCCCGAGTCGAAGATGCCGTCATATCCGTGGCTGCAGGAGCAGGTCCTTGAGGGTGACCACACCGCCAGCAAGATGGAGACACTGCGCAAGCTCGGCGTCCCCTATACCGACGAGGACATCGCCGGCGCGCGTGAGGCTGTACAAGGCGTAGCCGAGATCGACGCCGTGATCGCGTACCTGCAGCATCTGGGTACTGCCCTGTCGGACCGCAGGTAAAACCATGGATATCAACGTTCTTCGAGGCATTGCCACCATCTTCGTGATGTTGGCCTTTCTGGGTGTCGTCTTGTGGGCCTATAGCTCCTACAAAAAAAAGGACTTCGATGAGGCTTCTCAGTTGCCTTTTGCCGATGAAACCGAAAACGAAAGAAAAGCCCGCGAGCAGAAAGAAGAAGACGCTAGGAGTGATAAGAAATGACTAAATTCTGGGGCGGGTACATTTTCGTACTGACTATGGTCTGCCTGGGCCTGATCGTCTGGTTGCTGTTCGCTACCCGCAAGGGGCAACGGCCTGACCAAACCGACGAAACCGTCGGGCATTCGTTTGACGGAATCGAGGAATACGACAATCCGTTGCCGCGCTGGTGGTTCATGCTGTTCCTCGCCACGCTGGCGTTCGGTGCCGTCTACCTGATTCTGTATCCGGGTCTTGGCCAGTATCGCGGCCTGCTCGGCTGGACACAGGTTGACCAGTACGAGATGGAAGTCGAGCGCATGCAGGAGCAGTTCGCACCCATTTTCGCGCGCTACACCAGCATGCCGGTCGAGGAAGTGGCCAAGGACGAGGAAGCAATCCGCATCGGCCAACGTCTGTTCGCCACGAACTGCTCGGTTTGCCATGGCTCCGATGCGCGCGGTGCATTCGGCTTCCCCAACCTGGCCGACAACGAGTGGTTGTGGGGCGGCACGCCGGAGCGCATCAAGGAAACCATCACCCTCGGCCGTCAGGCAGCGATGCCGGCATGGCTCGCGGTGGTGGGTGACAGGGGTGTGCGTGATGTTTCCGGGTATGTGCGCAGCCTGTCCGGCCGCGACAGCGAAAACGCGGATCTTGAAGCGGGCAAGACCATCTTCCAGACCAACTGCGTGGCTTGCCACGGCCCCGAAGGCAAAGGCAACCATATGCTGGGCGCGCCCGACCTGACCGACGAAGTGTGGCTGTACGGCAGCAGCATGCTGCAGGTACAACAGACCGTCCGCTACGGTCGGAACGGCAACATGCCCTCGCAGGCTCACCTGGGGGAAGACAAGATCCACATGTTGACCGCCTACGTTTACAGCCTGTCTCAGGAAGAAGGCGAAACCGTCGACGTCGGCGCCCACCGCAGCGAGCAGTAATCCCACCGCGACGCTAGGTCGCATGGTGTGACAAGGTCTACGCATATAGTCTTCATATGCGGCAATACTCCGGCCGGAGCTCTCCGGCCGGACTTCCCCTCCCCTTCCTCTATGACCAAAGGCTGCCATGAGCGAACAGATTCCTGTCAGAGATGTAACTCCGGGGACGGTCGAGACATACGACCTGTATGCCAAGCGCGAAAAAATTCAAACGCGCTCATACAAGGGATTATTCAAGAATATACGTCTGGCTGGCGTGGCTTTTTTATTCCTGCTGTATTTCGGGACGGCCTGGCTGCAGTGGGACGGTCGTCAGGCCGTGCTGTTCGATTTGCCGGCCCGGCAGTTTCACATTTTCAGCGCGACTTTCCAGCCGCAGGACTTCTTCCTGCTGTCGTTCCTGCTGATCATCTGCGCTTTCGGCCTGTTCTTCATCACGGTTTTCGCCGGTCGCGTGTGGTGCGGCTACACCTGTCCGCAAACCGTCTGGACCTGGATTTTCATGTGGGCCGAACGGGTGACCGAAGGCGAGCGCAACGCCCGTATCAAACTGGACAAGGCGCCCATGAGCGTCAACAAATTCGCGCGCCGTACAGCCAAGCATTCCATCTGGATTGCCGTCTCGCTGGTGACTGCGCTGACCTTCGTTGGCTATTTCACACCCATTCGCGGGCTGGTTGTCGACCTGTTTACGCTGGAGATGGGCGGCTGGGCTCTGTTCTGGGTGTTTTTCTTCACCGCTGCGACCTATATGAACGCGGGCTGGCTGCGTGAGCAGGTGTGCACTCATATGTGCCCCTACGCGCGGTTCCAGAGCGTGATGTTCGACAAGGACACGCTGATCATTTCCTATGACCAAAAGCGCGGCGAGGGTCGCGGCCCACGC
>CAYZFU010000003.1:20979-31755 GCA_964477725.1 uncultured Halopseudomonas sp. | reverse complement strand
TGCAGGTGTGCCCGACGGGTATCGATATCCGCGAAGGCCTGCAGATGGAATGCATCAGCTGCGCCGCCTGCATCGATGCCTGCGACACCGTCATGGACAAGATGAACTATCCACGCGGACTGATCAGCTACACCACCGAGCACAACCAGTCTGGCGAGAAGACGCAATTCCTGCGCCCACGACTGATCGGCTACGGCCTGGCGCTGATTACCATGATCGGCCTGTTCATCGTCACCGTCGCCAGCATGGCCCAGGTGGCCATGGACGTGCAACGCGATCGAAACGTTCTGTATCGGGAAGCGCGTGGTGGCGACATCGAGAACGTGTATATCATCAAGGTGTTCAACAAGAGTGCCGAGCCGCGCAGCTTCAATCTCTCGGTTGAAGGTCACCCTGAATTGAGTCTGGGCATGCCAGCCAATCGACTAACCGTCGAGCCGAATGGCATGTTGCAGCTGCCGGTTACCCTGCAGTTGGACCCGGCGTTCATCGAAGGGACCAACATGCCGATCGAGTTTCGCGTAACGGCAGAAGACAACCCGGACATCTCGGCCACATCCGAAAGCCGGTTCATGGGCCCCACACTCAGGTAAAGATATGCTCGAAGAAGACCAAGGCGGTCCCTGGTACAAGCAAGCATGGGCATGGTTCATCGTCGCCATCCTTGTCTTGTCTGTGATACTAGGCATTGGTTTGCTGATCGTTGCGATGAGCAACCAGGACAGCATGGTGCGCGACAACTATTACAAGGAAGGCCGGGCGATCAACATGCACCTGGGGCGCGATCAGCTCGCACGCCAGTACGATCTGAACGCCATATTCGAAATCGATGATCTGACCGGCGAAATACGGCTGGAACTGGATGGTGAGCTTGAGGTGCTGCCGAGCGAGCTGCGTCTCGACTTCATCTCTCCCAGCCATGCCGAACGCGACCAGTCGGTAACGCTGGGCCGCGTCGGCCGCGACCAGTACGCCGGCCAGCTCGAATCCGGTATCACCGGCCGATATTATCTTGACCTCAGCGACCCCCAGCAGCCCGGCGATACGGGTTGGCGACTGACCGACGAGGCGCAGATAGCGCCCGGCCAACAGTATCAGCTCACCCACCGCTGACATGCTTCAACCCACCCGTTGCTATCACTGCGGCGAGCCGGTTCCAACCGGCGCGCCGTGGACGTGCGACATCCTCGGCCAACCCCGGCCCATGTGCTGCCCCGGCTGCCAGGCTGTAGCCGAGTCGATCGTCGCGGGCGGACTCGAATCGTATTACCGCCACCGCACTGAAACCTCCGCGAATCCCGAAGCGCTGCCGGCCGTCCTCCAGGACGAGCTGGAATTGCTCGACCGCAGCGACGTACAGCAGCGTTATGTGAGCGCAAATGGCGATCAACGGGACATACAGCTGCTGATCGAGGGCATTTCCTGCGCGGCCTGCGGCTGGCTTATCGAGCAACGCCTGAGCAAGCTGCCCGGCGTCAGTCAGGCCAGCCTCAACCTCGGCAACCATCGTCTGAGCGTCACCTGGGATGCAACCCGGACGCAGCTTTCAGCAGTAATGGCCGAGCTCAAGCGCATCGGTTACGGCGCCCATCCGTACGAAGCGGACAAGGCCAGCGCGCAAATTGCCAAAGAAAACCGCCAATACCTGCGCCGTCTCGGGCTAGCCGGCCTGATGTTCATGCAGGTGATGATGGCAACCATGGGCTTGTATGAGGAGTTCAATCAGGACCTCACACCGGAAATGGCGACGTTGCTGCGCTGGGCCAGCCTGCTCATGACGACGCCAGTGGTATTCTACAGCTGTACTCCGTTTTTCCAGGGCGCCTGGCGCGATCTGCGGACCCGCCGGCTGACCATGGACGTTTCCGTATCGCTGGCGATCGGCGGTGCGTATCTCGCGGGCATCTGGGCGACGGTGACCGACCAGGGCGAGGTGTACTTCGACTCGGTCACCATGTTTGCTTTCTTTCTGCTGGCAGGCCGCTATCTTGAGCGCCGCGCGCGCCAGCGCACCGTGGAAAGTACTGCTCGGCTGGTCAACCTGCTTCCGCCAAGCGCCGTCCGGCTCGATGCGGACGGCCAGCGCCAGCGGATCATGCTCGAGGAAGTCCGTCCTGGTGACGTGCTCGAGGTTCGCCCCGGAGAAAGCGTCCCGGCTGATGGCGTAATCACCGAAGGCGTCAGCAGCATCGACGAATCTGCGCTGTCTGGCGAGTATCTGCCGCTGGCCAAGGTGGCTGGTGACCGCGTCGTCGCCGGCACGCTGAACGTGGAAGGTCCGCTGCGCATCCGCGTCGATGCGGTGGGTGACGCTACCCGGTTGTCGGCTATCGTCCGCCTGCTCGAGCGCGCCCAGTCGGACAAGCCTCGTCTCGGCCGCCTGGCCGATCAGGTCGCCCAGTATTTTCTTGTATGCGTGCTGAGCGCAGCAGTCATCGTTGGTGCCGCCTGGTGGTGGTATGCCGATGGTCAGACCGCGTTCTGGGTCGTTCTGGCGATGCTGGTCGCGACCTGCCCGTGCGCGCTTTCACTGGCCACCCCGACCGCACTCACCACGGCCACTGGCAGTCTGCATAAGCTCGGCCTGCTGGTCACGCGCGGGCACGTGCTCGAAGGCCTGACCAAGATCGATAGCGTGATCGTCGACAAGACCGGGACGCTGACCGAAGGCCGCATGACGCTCGAGCGCATCCAGCCATTCGACGGGCACAGTGCCGATCAGGCCCTGACCTGGGCGCGTATGCTGGAAGCCCGCTCGGAGCATCCGATCGCTCGGGCGTTCGGTCGCTCGGTCGAGCTTGCCGACACGATGCAGGCCTACCCGGGTCAGGGACTGGAAGGTCAATGTCACGGCAATACGCTGCGCATCGGCAAGCCGGACTTCGTCTGCGCGCTTTCCGGCCAGCCGGTTATCGACTATCCCCAGCAGGCCGGTCAATGGCTACTGCTTGGCGACGCCAGTGGCCCTATCGCCTGGTTCGTGCTCAACGACCGTCTACGCGCTGATGCGCGGCAACTCATCGATGGTCTGAAGGTACGTGGGCTCAAGGTCACCCTCCTCTCCGGAGACCACGCTAGCGTGGTTGCAAGCGTTGCCGCGCAGCTGGGCATCGAGGAAGCAATAGGCAATGCCAGCCCCGACGATAAGCTGGCGATCGTGCAACAGCGCCAGGCCAACGGCGCGACCGTGCTCATGCTTGGCGATGGTGTCAATGATGTGCCGGTTCTGGCCAGCGCCGATATTTCCGTCGCCATGGGCGGCGCCTCCGATCTGGCCAAGACCAACGCCGACGCCGTTCTGCTCAGCGGCCATCTACAGGCACTGCTCGATGCCCTTGACGGCGCCCGCCGCACCCGCCGCGTGATGGTGCAGAATCTGTTCTGGGCCAGCGCCTACAATGCCGGTATTCTGCCACTCGCTGCACTCGGCCTGGTTACCCCGGCCTGGGCTGCAATAGGGATGTCGGCCAGTTCGCTGCTGGTCGTACTCAACGCACTGCGGCTGGTTCGCGTAGCCCGCAAGCCCCAGGCCGCGGTTCACCCCTCGCGCTTTGCGGAGCAACCTGCATGACGATTCTCTATGTTCTCGTTCCGGTCGCTATGCTATTGGTCGTCATAGCAATCTGGGTATTCACCTGGGCGGTCAACAACGGCCAGTACGACGATCTCGACGGTCCTGCCCACAGCATTCTCTTCGACGATGAAGACCCAGCTCATCTCGCCGCGCAAAAGAGCGAAGACCAGGACGAGGCGGCAAGTTCGATCGCCGAAGCCGAACCTGGCGAAGATAGGCAGGAGCCGCCGCGCTCGTGAGCGAACTCGTTCCGCTGGCGTTGACTGCCCTGGCGCTGGGCCTGCTCGGCGGTGGGCATTGTATCGGCATGTGTGGCGGACTCATGGGCGCACTGACCTTGGCTATTCCGGCAGAGCATCGCCATGGCTGGCGGTTATGGCGGGTGCTGATCGGTTACAACATCGGGCGCATAACCAGCTATGCCGCCGCCGGCGCGCTGCTGGGCAGCCTCGGCTGGCTGGCCAGGGATGCAGGCCTTGGTCCTGCTCTGCGGGTGGTGGCCGGCCTGTTGATGATCGCAATGGGATTGTATCTGGCCAACTGGTGGTCCGGTCTGACGCGTATCGAAGCGGTAGGCCGCGGCCTGTGGAAATATCTGCAACCCATCGCCCGCCGCCTGATGCCGGTCAGTAAGATGCCACAAGCCATTGCTCTCGGCGCCGTCTGGGGCTGGTTGCCCTGCGGGCTGGTATACAGCACCCTGATCTGGGCCAGCAGCCAAGGCAGCGCGCCGCTGTCTGCCGGCCTGATGCTCGCCTTCGGACTCGGCACACTGCCGACATTATTGGCCACCGGGCTGGCCGCGCAGCGGATGCTCGCGTTGCTGCGCAAGCGCCCCGTTCGCATCACAGCTGCGCTGCTGGTGATCCTTTTTGGCATCTGGACCATCCCCGGACCGCACAATGCCTGGGTAATGGGTGCAAGCCATGCCGGACACGAGCATCGCAATGCCGATTCAACTGCGCCGGTTGATCAGCCGCAAAGAGCTACGCACCACCAACATTAACCGTGACGGCTGCACTCATCGAGGCAATCGGACCTGTGCAGGATGGAACACTGGGCATCCATCGGTTAACCTTGCCTGCAACGAATACCAGTTCCGGAATGCTTTCCCCATGAACGACGCCATCAAACTCCGCGCGCTTCCCGAAACGCATTGCAAGGATTGCTCATTGTCGAGCATGTGCCTGCCTTTGGCGCTGCGAGCCGAGGAGATGGATGCGCTAGACGATATCGTCAAGCGTGGCCGCCCATTGAAAAAAGGCGAGATGCTGTTTCGTCAGGGGGATCCCTTTGCCTCGATCTATGCGCTGCGCTCCGGCGCCGTCAAGACATTCAGTCTGTCGGACTCGGGGGAGGAGCAGATCACCGGTTTTCACCTCGCCAGCGAACTCATCGGCCTGTCCGGCATGGATGATAACGTCTATCCGGTCTCCGCCGTGGCGCTCGAGACAACCTCGGTCTGCGAGATTCCGTTCGAGCGGCTGGATGATCTGACTGCGACCATGCCGCAGTTACGCAAGCAACTGATGCGCCTGATGAGCCGGGAAATCCGCGACGATCAGCAGATGATGCTCCTGCTTTCCAAGAAGACCGCAGACGAGCGCATCGCCACCCTGCTTATCAACCTGTCGGCCCGCTTCCGCGCCCGCGGCTACTCGGCCAAGGCGTTCCGGCTGGCCATGTCACGTAACGAGATCGGCAATTACCTCGGACTGGCTGTCGAAACCGTATCGCGCGTATTCACCCGCTTCCAGCAACAGGGTCTGATCGCAGCGGAAGGCAAGCAGATCGAGTTGCTCGATCACACACAACTTTGCGCACTGGCTGGTGGCCAGGGCGAATGAGACCAAGAGCCCGCACATGATTTTCGACGAGTACACCATCAAGTCCCTGATCCGTCCGGTACCGGATTTCCCCAAGCCAGGTATCGTCTTTCGGGACATCACGCCGCTTTATCACTCGCCGCGAGCGATGCGCATGGTTGCCGACAGTCTGATTCAGCGTTACGTCGAATCGCCGGTGACCCACATTGGCGCTATCGATGCTCGCGGCTTTCTGCTCGGTGCGGTTCTCGCGTACGAACTGAACAAGCCACTGGTGCTGTTTCGCAAAGTCGGCAAGCTGCCTGCCGAAACCCTTTGCGAAACCTACGAAACCGAGTACGGCGAAGCTCGCCTGGAAGTCCACAAGGGGGCGCTTGGCGAAGGCGATCAGGTGTTGCTACTCGATGATCTCATCGCCACCGGCGGTACCTTCCTCGCAGCTGCAAGCCTGGCCAAGCAGATGGGCGCCGAAGTATACGAAGCTGCGGCGATCATCGATCTGCCGGATCTGGGCGGCTCGCGGAAGATGCAGGACGCCGACATTCCGGTGTTCACCCTGTGCGCCTTTGAAGAAAACGAGTAGCCCTGCACGTATCGAAGCAGGCTCGGCAGACTACCGCAGAGCCTGCCTCGCGCTGGTCGTCGCTTCCCTGGTCATCTTTGCCAGTCTCTACGCCATTCATCCCCTTCTTCCGCAGATTGCCAAAGACTTCGGTGTCAGCGAACTGCAGGCCGGTAGCGCCTTTACCGTAACAAGTTTCACCCTGGGGCTGTCGCTCCTGATTCACGGGCCGGTATCCGATGCCGTAGGACGAAAGCTGCCGCTGCTGATCGGTCTTGCCGCGACCAGCCTGCTGACCCTGGCGATGGCCTTCGTCGAAGAGTTCGCGACACTGGTCGCCTTGCGCGCCGCGCTGGGCTTCGCCCTCGGCGTACTGCCCGCGGTGGCCATCGCCTATCTCGGTGACAGCATGACGCGAGCGGCTCTGGTCGGCGCGGTGGGGCTGTATATCAGCGGTAATACGCTGGGTGGCTCCGGCGGTCGGCTACTTGGAGGCTTCATTGGGGATCATTTCAGCCTGAGCACGGTGTTTCTCTGCATGGGCAGCGCCGGTCTGCTGGGGCTGGCTGTCGTCGCCCGGCTGCTGCCAAAAGAGAAGGACTTCTCCCCCGGCTCGCTGTCTCTGGCAGGCAGCGTTCAGGGCTTCGCTCTGCACATGCGCAATCCAGCGCTGCTGCCTGCGTTCGCCCTCGGCGGGCTCAACTTCATGGTTTTCCTCAATCTCTACACCTACCTCACCTTCAGGCTCAGCGGGCCACCGTGGTCGCTCGGCTCAGGTTGGCTTGGACTTCTGTTCCTGACCTACCTGGCGGGCACTTTCTCGGCAAGTCTGTCCGGCCGCTTGCCCTTAGCTCGTATCGTCAGGGGCATGGCGGCTGGTGTGGTCCTGCTGATCGCCGGCAGTCTGATGACCCTTGGTACCTCCCTGTGGCTGATCATCAGCGGATTGCTGTTCAACGCATTCGGTTTTTTTCTGACCCATTCGCTGGCCAATACCTGGGTCAACCAAAAAGCGGGGACGGCGAAGGCCAGCGCAGCGTCGTTGTACTCCGTTTCGTACTACTTCGGCGCCGCGTTGGGCATCTATTATCTGGAGATATTCTGGCAGGCCGGCCGCTGGCCCGCTGTCGTCGCGGCCGGGGTGATGGTCTTCGCGATCAACCTGGGGCTTATCAGGTACATGCGCCGGCATCTGTGATCAACTTGCTAGAAAGCATCGAGCGCTTGGCATATCATCGCGCGACATAACAAAAAAGCAGCTCTCCGCGATCGGCAATTCGCTGTGCGGAGGCATTCGCTCGAGGTCATTAGGCATGCCGATCCTGACCCTACCGCCGGATACCCGGCTGTTACTCATCGACGACCACCAGATCTACCTGGACGGGCTCAGTCTTACCCTGGCCAACCTGTGCAAACAGGTCACCCTCGATCATGCGCACAACGCAGCAGAGGCCGAAGCCCTGGTGGCGCGACATACCTTTGATCTCATTCTGCTGGATCTGCACCTGCCCGACAGCAGTGGGCTCGCCCTGCTACAGAAACTGCGCGCAATCGACTCGCTTGTGCCCATAGCCATCCTCACGGGAAGCACCAGCCCGAGCGATATGGACGCGGCCCTGCAACTCGGCGCGGCGGGCTTTATCAGCAAGACCGCCGATGGCCAGATGCTGCTGGAAGCGGCCACTCGCCTGCTGTTCGGCGAACAGGTAGTGATCGCCAGCGAAGGCTCCCCGCTTGATCGCCAGAGCAACGCCAAGGACATGGGCGTCACCCCGCGTCAGCTGGAGATACTCGACCTGCTTGCCGAAGGCCTGCCGAACAAGGTGATTTGCCAACGGCTTTCGTTATCCGAGGACACGGTAAAGACACACCTCAAGGCTCTGTTCGCCGCGATGAACTGCCACAACCGCACCGAGTGCGTCAGTAACGCGCGCAAGCTCGGCCTGATCAGCTTCTGACCAGCTCGGCCATCAATTTCTGCACAGTTCGGCGTAAACGCGCCGGCAATACCGGTTTGTAGACCACTGCCACATCGGCCAGACGAGCTGCTTCCAACAGTTCTTCGCTGGTGTCGGCGGTGACCAGCACAACAGGGCCAGCGAACGAGCGCCGCTCACGCAACGCCCGAATCAATGCCAGGCCGTCCATCGAACCCTCCAGACGGTAATCGCTGAGCAGCAGGTCGGGAGCGGCGTCCTCGATCCCCTCGAATGCAGCCTCCGGTGACGAGAAACTGATCACCTGGCAACCCCAATGTCGAAGCAGCGTTTCGGTCGCTTCCCGACTGATCCGGTCGTTCTCCACTATCGCTATCTTGCCGCGCAGCAACTCACCGGATGGTGGCACGGCCGCATGCGACGCATCCGCCCAATCGGCCGGCGGCACCTCGATCCAGAACCGCGCTCCCTGCCCCGGTGCGGAATGCACACCGGAGGGATATTCCAGCAAATGCAGAAGCTGCCGACAGATGGAAAGGCCGAGACCGACGCCCTTGTCCAGGGTGCGGGCAGGGTTGCGCAATTGAGTGAACTCTTCGAAGACACGTTCCTGCTCCTCCTCGCTCAGCCCGCAACCGTTATCGACCACCGCCAGCCGGGTACGCTGGCCCAGACGCGTGACCTCGATGCGAACTTCGCTCGCTCCGGAATGCGTCAAGGCATTGTTCACATAGTTTCGAACGAGACGTTCGAGGAGCAGCGGGTCGCTGTACACCGCGCTGTACCGTGGGCAGATAAGGTGCAGACGGATCCCTCGTTCCCGCGCAGAGGCTTCGACACTGTCGAGCAGGCTCTGCAACCAGGGCAACAGGTTTATCGGGCGTAGCTGCGGTCTCACCATACCGACGCTCAACCGGGAGATATCCAGCAGCGAATTCAGCATCGCCTGCAGCAAATGCGTGGAATCGGCCAATCTGCGAACCGTATGCCGCGCCTCGGAGTCGGTGACTCGCTCGTCCAGGTGCTGGATGAACAGTGACATGGCGTGTAATGGCTGGCGCAGGTCGTGACTCGCGGTAGCCAGGAACCGAGTTTTGCTCTGACTTTCACGCTCGGCACGAATCCGCGCAGCTTTCAGCAGACACTCGTTGAGGTATGCGCCACGCATCATATGTTCGTAAATGTACGCACCGAAGCTGCCAATCATCGCGAAGGAACCGAGAAACAGGCCGCTGGCGATGATCTGTATCCGAGGCGACCCAACCGCCTGTTCTGCCACGAGATAACCTGCCACGATCAACCAGGAGCCGACCACCGCGTGTCGCGTCGGCAGCCCGACGAGAAAAAAACCCGACAGCAATACCAGATAGAGTCCATCGTGGGTCACAGGTACACGCATATCCGTCAAGCGTGTACCGGCGATGACGACACCAACCAGAAGACCCGAACAGACGTACGAGAAAGTTGCCGATATGAACGCTCGCCGCGCGGGTACCCGGTGTGGTCTCGCCGCGTACCAGACTGTGCCACAAATCAGTATGAGGATGACCAGCCGAGCAGGCAGGGTGTACCGCGTCAGCTCAGGTGGCAAGTAGCGCAAGTCGATCAGGGCGAACAGCAGCATGAAGGCAGCCGCGATAAAAGCGACCAGTCGAGACCGGTCGGCCATCCGCTGATGCATGTAGCGAAGGAAACCTGGCTCCAGAGACGGTTCGAAACGCAGCCTGGCAAAGCCGCGCTGCTGCGCGAGGAGTGCTGGCTCGTCGAAGCTCTCCGTCTGAGACGTCTTGTTATGGTCTTGCATGTGCCACCATCTTTTCTTGTTATATCTGCGGGTAATATCCCGGCGAAGCACGAACTGTAAACGTTTTAAAAACAGGGTTTTAGTTTTCCACTTTAGCGCTATGCTTCACGTAACGCTTCCAAGCTCAGGATGTTATCGTGACAGCGAGTGCCATCACCCTTGCGCCTTCCGATGTTGCTGATCTTGAACGATCCCCTCCGACGCCGGCCTCCGGGCTTGTCGGGCTGATCCAGCCCCATGCTCTCAGACTAGGCGTCATCCGCCCTACCCTGGCCTACCTCGGCGTGGCGTCCGACGATGCTGAAAGGCTGCTCCTCGGCACGCTGCTCTGCCTTGGGGATTTACCGGAAGCACGTCAGCCCCTGCAGGGACTCGGTCCGTTCGCCATCAGCGAAGCCTTGCATACCCGATTGTGGGACGAGCATCTCGCCCAGCATCCTGACAAAGCCAGCCTGCTTCGCGGGCTCGCCAGCCAGCGCTGTTTCCTTCGCGATCCGCACGCTGAACTTGGCTTCAACCTTGGTTACGCTACCGCAATGGCATGGCTCATCTACGAGACGCAAGGGGTGCGGCTTGGGACAGGTGCGAGCATCGGCACTCTGGCTCGAATCTGGCAACTAGCCTACCCCCATCGCAATGGCCGGGCCAGCGACTTCGTCAAGGCCTGGATGCAGGCGCATCCTATGGGCGATGCCATCTCCGCCTGATCAATAGCGTCTCATCAGCCAGCCCCAGCCAGCTTGACCATCGAAGGGGTCGCCAGCATGCTGACCTTCGGACCATCGACGCCAGGAGTTCCTGAAATGCCGCAATCGCCCGATATCAATAGACAGATTCTGCTTGCCTCGCGCCCGGTTGGAGCGCCGACCGAAGCCAATTTCAGGATCGTCGAATCCGAGGTGCCCAAAGCGGGTCCCGGCCAGATGCTGTTGCGCAATCTATGGATGTCGCTCGATCCGTATATGCGCGGCCGCATGAGCGACGCCAAGTCCTACGCCGAACCGGTACCGGTCGGTGGCGTGATGACCGCCGGCACGGTGGCGCGGGTCATGGAGTCCAATCTGGACGGGTAT
>CAYZFU010000003.1:19826-20969 GCA_964477725.1 uncultured Halopseudomonas sp. | reverse complement strand
GTCCGATGGCAGCATGGTGTTCAAGCAGAATCCTGACATGAAGCGACCGTCCCAGGCAGTCGGCGTGCTGGGCATGCCCGGTTTTACCGGCTATATGGGCCTGATGGACATCGGTCAACCGAAGGCAGGCGAAACCGTCGTTGTCGCCGCTGCTACCGGCCCGGTGGGTGCAGTGGTCGGCCAGGTAGCGAAGCTGCAGGGTTGTCGCGTGATTGGCATTGCCGGCGGGAGCGAAAAATGCAGCTACGCAGAAGCTGAGCTTGGCTTCGATGCCTGCCTCGACCACAAGCGCGACGACCTTGCCGAACGGCTTGCCGCTGCCTGCCCCGAGGGCATTGATGTGTATTTCGAAAACGTCGGCGGCAAGGTGTTCGATGCCGTCATGCCGTTGCTCAATGCGCATGCCCGCGTGCCGGTGTGCGGCCTCATATCGCAATACAACGCGACCTCGCTGCCGAACGGACCGGACCGCATGCCGCTGTTGATGCGCTTGTTGCTGAGCCAGCGCATCCGCATGCAGGGATTCATCATCTTCGATAATTACGGGACACGTTACCCGGAGTTTCTCGAAGTCATGACGCCCTGGGTCGATACCGGGAAGGTAAAGGTCAAGGAAGATGTCGTCGAGGGACTCGATAATGCTCCGCAGGCATTCATGGGCCTGCTTGAGGGGCGCAACTTCGGCAAGCTGGTGGTGCATATCGCAGACTGACGCATCCCCAAAACCTGATCACGCCGGAGGCTGACAGTCTGAATGCTCGTTTTGCTATTTCACCGTTATTCGACGTTGCTCACCGACTGGCTTTCGCCGAGGTAATCGGCCAGCCGTGCTTGCTGAGCCGCGCTGAGATGCAGCCCGAGCTTGCTACGCCGCCAGAGAATATCTTCGCTGGTCATCGCCCATTCGCGCTCGCGGAGATATTTCACCTCGCGCTCGGTAAGTCCGCCACCAAACGTCTCGCCCAGATCATCCGGCCCGCTGCACCCTCGCAGGAAAGCCTGGCACAGCGTGCCGTAGCTGCGCACGTAGCGGTTCAGCTGCTCCTTGTCCAGCCATGGATATTGCCTCGCCAGGCTTTCCGCCAGCAGTACCGGTGACTCGAAGCTACCGCCCGGCAGTGCATGTCGGGCAGTCCAGGACGG
>CAYZFU010000003.1:15504-19816 GCA_964477725.1 uncultured Halopseudomonas sp. | reverse complement strand
CCCATATTCGCAACCCACGGCTTCAGCCGCTCGAGCGCCGATTCGGCGAGCCGACGATACGTGGTCAGCTTACCGCCAAAGACGCTCAATAGCGGAGCCTGGCCTTCCGCATCCTGCACTGTGAGCGTGTAATCCCTGGTAACCGCAGAGGGGTAAGCATCTTCGTCGTCCACTAGAGGGCGCACTCCAGCATAACGATGACAAATGTCTTCGGTGCGCAACTGACGCTTGAAGTGCTCGTTTACCACGGCAATGAGATACGCCTCTTCTTCCTGGCTCGGCCGGACCGCCGAAGGCTCGCCCTGGTATTCGCGGTCTGTCGTGCCGACCAGTGAAAACCGCTGCTCGTAAGGCAAGACGAAAACGATGCGATTGTCACTGTTCTGCAGAATGTACGCGCTTTCCCCCGGGCAAATCCGCGGGACGACAATATGCGAGCCCTGGACCAGTCGGACGCCGTGCGGAGAGCGAACGTCGGCCACCCGCTCGATGACTCTCGCCGCCCAGGGACCGGAAGCATTGACCAGGGCGCGGGCCCGCACGGTTGTCGTGGCGTCGAACATGTCCTGAAGGTCGACATGCCATATGCCGTCCTGCCGGCGCGCTTTGGTGCACCGGGTACGCAGGCGTATGTCGGCGCCTAGCGAGCGCGCCTGCATGGCATTGAGTACCACCAGCCGGGCATCGTCGACCCAGCAGTCGGAATATTCGAAGGCATGCCGGATCGAGGCATGCAGCGGCCCTTGTCCGTTCAGCTCCAGCGTCTGCGAACCCGGCAGCGTGGTGCGTTTGCCAAGGTGATCATAGAGAAACAGACCTGCACGAAGCATCCATCGAGGCCGCAAGTGAGGCCTGTGCGGCAGTACAAAACGCAACGGCCAGATGATATGCGGGGCCTTTCGCAGGAGCACCTCGCGCTCGCCCAGCGCTTCGCGGACCAGACGGAACTCATAATGCTCCAGGTAGCGCAGCCCGCCGTGAATCAGCTTGCTGCTGGCCGAAGACGTATGCGCAGCAAGATCATGCTGCTCGCACAGCAACACTCGCAGTCCTCGACCGGCCGCGTCGTTGGCAATACCGACGCCATTTACGCCCCCGCCGATAACCAAAACGTCGTATACAGTATCCTGATCCTGCCGCGAAACGGTCTCCCGTCCAGCCTCCTTCGGATGCGCTTCAAGCACGTCGCCTCTCCCCCTGGCATGGCAATCTGACTTGATTAGAGCATAGATCGGCAGCGAGAATTCGGCGGTACATTGAAAGAGAGCATCCCATGACGCCGGCAACCAAGCAGCTTGACCAGGCCAAAATCGCCTACCGCCTGCATCGCTATGAGCACGATCCGAAGGCGGAATCCTACGGCACCGAGGCCGCCGACAAGCTCGGGCTCGACGCCGCTCAGGTTTTCAAGACGCTGCTGGCTGCGAGTGAAACCGGTGAATTGCTGGTCGCGATCGTGCCGGTAAATGGCAAGCTGAACCTGAAAAACCTGGCCAGCGCCGCCGGCGTGAAGAAGGCTGTGATGGCCGACCCCGCCGCAGCACAGCGCAGCACCGGGTATCTGCTGGGAGGCATCAGTCCGCTGGGTCAGAAGAAACGCCTGCGTACCTACCTGGACGAAAGTGCAGGGGCATTCGGGACGATTTTCGTAAGCGGCGGCCGGCGCGGACTCGAAATTGAACTGGCTCCGGTCGATCTGGCCAAACAGACACAGGGCCAGTTCGCCGATATCGGTCGCAGCGATTAAGCGCAACACAATAACAAGAGGACGTCATCGCAATGAAACGCCACATCCTTGCCATCGATCAGGGCACTACGAGTAGCCGAGCGATCGTTTTCGACGACCAGGCCAAGCCTATCGCCAGCGCCCAGGAGGAATTCGCGCAGTACTTTCCGCACGATGGCTGGGTCGAGCATGACGGTGAGGAAGTCTGGAACAGCACGCTAGCAGTGTGTAGGCAGGCGCTCGACAAGGCCAAGCTGGATGCATCAGCTATTACCGCTATCGGCATAACCAACCAGCGCGAGACGACGCTGCTCTGGGACGCCAGTAGCGGCGAGCTGGTCCACCGCGCCATCGTCTGGCAGGACCGGCGAACCGCTGAATTCTGCAAGGACCTGCGCGAAGCCGGCCATGAACCCAGCGTAACCGAGCGCACCGGATTGCTGATCGATCCCTATTTCTCCGGCACCAAATTGCGCTGGTTGCTGGATAATGTCGAGGGCGCACGGGAAAGGGCCGAGCGTGGCGAACTGCGCTTCGGTACCGTGGATACCTTCCTGCTGTGGCGCCTGACCGGCGGCAAGGTGCATCGCACCGACGCGACCAATGCTTCACGCACACTGCTCTTCAATATCCATAGCCAGGATTGGGATGAGGAAATGCTCGCCCTGCTGGACATCCCGCGCAGTGTGCTGCCCGAGATCATGGATTGTGCTGCGGATTTCGGCACCACGGATCCGTACCTGCTCGACGGCCCGATCCCGGTAGCCGCCATGGCCGGCGACCAGCAAGCGGCGCTGGTGGGGCAGGTCTGCTTCAAGCCGGGCATGGTCAAAAGCACCTACGGCACAGGCTGCTTCATGATCATGAACACGGGCGATGCTCCGGTGAGTTCAAGCAATCGACTGCTGACCACTGTCGGCTACCGGCTCAACGGCAAGCCGACCTATGCACTGGAAGGCAGCATTTTCGTGGCCGGTGCGGCAATACAATGGCTGCGTGACGGCCTCAAGCTGATCCAGCATGCTGGCGAGACCGAGGCACTCGCCAAGCGGACCGGCGAGCAATGCGGCGTGTATCTGGTGCCCGCGTTCACCGGGCTGGGCGCACCCTACTGGGACCCGAAGGCGCGCGGCGCCATTTTTGGCCTGACGCGCGATACCGGGATCGGTGAAATCGTTACTGCCGGGCTGCAGTCCGTATGTTTCCAGACCCGCGATCTACTCGATGCCATGACCAGCGACGGCGGCAACAGCACCGCCGCCCTGCGGGTGGACGGCGGCATGGTAGTGAATAACTGGGTGGTGCAGTCTTTGGCGAACATTCTCGGTGTGCAGGTGGACCGACCCCAGATCACCGAAACCACTGCTCTGGGTGTCGCCTACCTCGCCGGGCTGCACGTTGGAATCTTCGATTCCCTGGAAGCCGTTACTCAGCGCTGGGAGCGCGAGCGCACTTTCGATCCGGTGATGCCGGAGCCCAAGCGGGAAGCCCTGTACCAAGGCTGGCTCGACGCGGTCAGACGAGTGCGTGATTGAAGACGCACTGCGGTCTGCTGCATTGATAGGATCGGTCTGCACGCTACCCTGCAGCAGCGACACGAAAGCAGAAACGAAAAAGCCCGCACTTGGCGGGCTTTTTTCCGTTTGCTGAAAAACAGCACCCGGGAATTTGGTCGGAGCGACTGGAATCGAACCAGCGACCTTCTCGTCCCGAACGAGACGCGCTACCAGGCTGCGCTACGCTCCGTGGTGAGGCGGCATTTTACCGAAAAGACCGGTCAGCACAAGAGCCTGCGTCAAAAATCTTCGATTTTCCGCGGAGTTAAACCAGACCGGTGCAAACGAAGCCCAGCGGCCTACTGGTCTCAACGGCGCTGCGCTACCTCCAGGCAGGCCAGTCGTCCGGCGTATTGGCGTTACGCAGGCGCGGGTCGTCCGCAGGAAGCTGCAGCACTTCGTGCGCCTGGCTCAACATCCAGCGCAACGGACTGCGTTGACCCTCGGCCCAGGCCGTGGCCAGCGACGCGTTCAACGCGATGGGAAGAACACTAATGAGCGGTTGCCAGCTCTCCCCCGCTCTGATCAGCCAGACGTACCCGGGCTGGGAACGCGCCCGGGCGACCAAATCCTCCAGCAGCTCTACCGGTAACTGTGGAACGTCACAGGGAATCACCAGCAGATGACTGGTCTGACACATTGTAAAAGCGCTGACGATGCCTGCAAGCGGGCCGGGAAAACCGGGGTCGGCATCATTCACTACGGCGTCCGCCCACTGTCTATACTGATGCTCGTTACGATTGCAACTGATCAGCACCGGATCGGCGACTTGCCGCAAGCGCTTTGCAAGCTGTTCGGCTACGGGTCGGCCATGCCAGTCCATGAGCCCCTTGTCGCGCCCGCCGAGCCGACTGCCCTGGCCACCGGCAAGCAGCACGGCACTGAGCGTGAATCTGTCTGGCTCGGTCATTGCGTTCTCCGGTTCGCGCTGGCCCCTGTGTTATAACACTGTCTGCTTTTTGCAGCCAAAGGATCCACTCGATGGCCCACACTACCGGCGACTTTTCGCCCTTGAACATCGCTGTTCTCA
>CAYZFU010000003.1:4997-15447 GCA_964477725.1 uncultured Halopseudomonas sp. | reverse complement strand
GATACGTCCGGCCAATTGCTGGTCGACAGTATCAGCGAAGCCGAGCACCAGGTCGTGGACAGACAACTGGAACCTGACGACATCTATCGAATCCGTGCGGTGGTATCCGGCTGGATTGCCAACCCGGACGTACAAGTGGTGCTGATCACCGGCGGCACAGGCTTCACCGGTCGCGACAGCACCCCGGAAGCCATAGCACCGCTGCTGGACAAGACCGTGGATGGTTTTGGCGAGTTGTTCCGGCATGTCTCGTGGGAGGAAATCGGCACCTCAACGCTGCAATCGAGAGCGCTTGCAGGCCTGGCCAACCGCACGCTGGTGGTCTGCATGCCGGGCTCGACCGGTGCCTGCCGCACCGCCTGGAATCGCATCCTCAAGGAACAGCTCGATAGCCGCACCCGCCCTTGCAACTTCGTTCAGCATATCGCCATGACTCCTACCTGCGAGACCCGCTCATGAGCCTGATGCCCGTATCCGAAGCATTACGCAAGCTGCTGCATAGTGCTGCCGGCGAACCGCCACGTCCCTGCGACACCGTGGAACTGGGCGCTGCACTGGGACGGGTGCTTGCCGACCCGGTTATCGCCAGTGCCGACGTGCCGCCCTGGGATAACAGCGCCATGGATGGTTACGCACTACACACTCGCGACCTGCCCCGAGCTATCGATAGCGGTCTGCCGATCAGTCAACGGATCACTGCCGGCATGGCGCCAGACTCACTGCAACCTGGCACCTGCGCGCGGATCTTCACCGGCGCGCCGCTTCCGCCCGGCGCCGACTGCGTCGAAATGCAGGAGAATATCCGCGAAGAAGAAGGCACCGCGCGATTCTCCCAGGCCCTGCGCCCGGGTCAGAATGTACGCCCGCGCGGGCAGGATATGGCCGCGGGCTCGGTAGTGCTCGAAGCCGGACACATCCTGCGACCACAGGATCTAGGGCTCATCGCCTCGGTCGGCATGGCCCGGGTAAAGGTGTGTCGCCCCTTGCGCGTGGCCGTGCTGTCGACCGGTAACGAACTGGTCGAGCCGGACCAACCGCTGGGCCCAGGCCAGATATACAACAGTAACCGCTTTCTCATCCGCGCGGCGCTTCAGCGGCTCGGACAGGATGTTATCGATGCGGGGATCCTGCCGGATGACGCGAAGCAGACCCATGAGCGCCTGCAGCAACTGGCCAGCGAAGCGGACGTCATCATTACTTCCGGGGGGGTGTCAGTCGGCGAAGCAGACTACCTCGGCCAGGTATTGCGGGACGAGGGACAGGTCGACCTGTGGAAGCTGGCGATCAAGCCGGGTAAGCCCTTCACTCTGGGGCAAATCGCCGACAAACCGGTGCTTGGCCTGCCTGGCAATCCTGCTGCTTCACTGGTGACCTTCGTGTTACTGGTCAAGCCGTATCTGCTTAGCAGAATGGGGGTCAGGCGCACTACACCGCTGGCGTTGCCGATCGCTGCGGACTTCACCTGGGACAAACCGGGTGGGCGTGACGAATATGCCCGCGTACGCGTTGGCGGCGGGCGTCTGCAACTGTGCGGTAATCAGAGCTCCGGCATGTTGAGCACTGCCAGCCAGGCTGACGGCTTGGCACTCATCCCGGCTGGCTCAGTCGTCGAAAGCGGCCAGTTGCTGGACTTCTATCCGTTCGAAGGGTTGTTCGACTGATCCGTTCGGACGGATGGCGGCCATCGGGCAGGCATAAAAAAACCGCGCCGATAACCGGGCGCGGTTTCAATCAAAGCAGGATTACTGCTCTGTCGTAGTCGCCGACTTGATCATGGTCTGCAATTCGCCCGACTCGTGGAGCTCCAGGATGATATCGCTGCCGCCTACCAGTTCGCCGTTGATCCACAGCTGGGGAAAGGTCGGCCAGTTGGCATATTTGGGCAGATTGGTGCGGATGTCAGGATTTTGCAGAATGTCGACATAGGCGAACTTTTCGCCGCATGCCATCAACGCCTGAACGGCACGCGCAGAAAAACCGCACTGCGGAGCATTCGGGGCGCCTTTCATGTAGATCAGCACCGGGTTGTTGGCGATCTGTTCTTTGATGGTATCGATGATGTCCATGACACTCCTCGTAAAGACGCGGTCCGGCAGGCCCGGAACGGAGCCTGCGAAAAGCCGATAGTGTACAACAAAGGTCCGGGCTATGCTGCCACCCGCTCTACTGTGACTGCGTCGGCTGCTGCGTTTGTGTCGCGGGAGAGGAAAACCGATGGCCGGTCGCAACCCTGGGCTGTGACTCGTTTGCGCTCGCTTTCGGGCGATACTCGGCAAGCATTTGCCTTTTGCCGGATTTTACCGATAAGATCGGCCCTTCTCTTTTTTCGGACAAGCCTCCACCGGGCCGTCAGGCCACGGTAGGGCTCACTGTTTCCGGTCGCCAGCCGACCGAAGTAACCAGGTAGCATCATGACTGTACGGCATTTCCTTTCGTTGATGGACTGCTCCCCTGCGGAGCTGACCAGTCTGCTCAAGCGGGGCATCGAGCTCAAATCTCTGCACCGCCAGGGCGTGGTTTACGAGCCGTTGAAAAATCGCGTGCTCGGCATGATCTTCGAAAAGGCCTCGACCCGTACCCGCGTTTCCTTCGAAGCCGGCATGATCCAGCTTGGCGGACAGGCAATCTTCCTGTCACCGCGCGATACCCAGCTTGGTCGCGGCGAACCGGTCGATGATTGCGCTCGGGTGCTTTCGAGCATGTGCGATGCGATGATGATCCGCACCTTTGCCCATGAGACCCTGGAAACCTTCGCCAGCTGCTCGCGGGTCCCAGTGATCAATGGCCTGAGCGACGATCTGCATCCGTGCCAGCTTTTGGCCGACATGCAGACGTTTCTCGAACAGCGTGGTTCGATCCAGGGCAAGACAGTGGCGTGGGTCGGCGACGGCAACAACATGTGCAATACCTTCGTCCAGGCTGCGGTCCAATTCGACTTCCAGCTGCGTGTAGCCTGCCCCGAGGGTTACGAGCCGGACCAGAAATTTCTTGATCAGGCCGGCGATCGGGTGACCATCACCCGAGACCCGCGCGAAGCGGTCACCGGAGCTCATCTGGTCAACACTGATGTGTGGGCTTCGATGGGCCAAGAAGAGGAAGCCGAAGCACGCCTCAAGCGCTTCAAGCCCTATCAGGTAACCCCTGAACTGCTCGACGCCGCAGACGAATCGGTACTGTTCATGCACTGCCTGCCTGCGCACCGGGGCGAGGAGGTCGATGCCGAGGTGATGAACGATCCTCGCTGCGTTGTCTGGGACCAGGCGGAAAACCGGCTGCACGCACAGAAAGCTCTGGTGGAATTCCTTCTCGTCGATTAACGGAAGCGCGCATGGCCGATAACGGCATCATACTCGAGCTCAACCATCTGGGGTGCGGGTACGACGGTCACAAGGTCGTGTCCGACCTGAACATTCATCTGCGCGCCGGCGATATCGGTTGTCTGCTCGGCCCATCAGGATGTGGCAAGACCACCACGTTGCGCGCGATCGCCGGTTTCGAGCCGGTCAGCGATGGCGAGATTCGCCTGGATCGAGAGGTCATCTCCTCCCCCGTCCTCCGGCTGCCCCCCGAACAACGCCGCATCGGCATGGTGTTCCAGGATTACGCGCTCTTCCCGCATCTTTCGGTTCAGGACAACATCGCCTTCGGCATCCATCGCGACCCAGACCGCAAGCGGGTGGTGCAGGAGCTCCTTGAAATGGTCAAGCTCTCGCATCTCGGCAAGCGTTACCCGCACGAACTGTCAGGCGGCCAGCAGCAGCGCGTCGCCCTCGCCCGGGCTCTGGCGCCCGACCCCAAACTGCTGCTGCTCGACGAACCCTTCTCCAACCTCGACGGTGAGCTGCGCAGACGGCTTTCCAGCGAAGTGCGCGGCATTCTCAAGCAACGCGGGACCAGCGCCCTGCTTGTCACCCATGATCAAAACGAAGCGTTCTCCGTATCCGATCACGTCGGCGTGCTCAAGGACGGCCGGCTGCAACAATGGGACACGCCATACAATCTCTATCACGAGCCCATCACACCGTTTGTAGCCAGTTTCATCGGGCAGGGCTATTTCATCCGCGGACAGTTGCTGACTCCGGATACCGTACAGACCGAGCTGGGCATCATCCGCGGCAACCGTGCCTACCAACTACCCGCTGGCAGCGCAGTCGACGTACTGTTGCGGCCAGACGACATCGTCAGTGATGAGAACAGCAATCTGCGGGGGACTGTGGTCGACAAGACGTTTCTCGGCGCGGCCACGCTGTACCGCCTTCAGCTGTCCACCGGAAGCGTGTTGGAGGCAATCTTTCCAAGTCACGCGGATCACACGCTTGGTGAAGCGGTGGGAATTCGCGTAGCAGCAGATCATCTGGTGATTTTCGCCGCCCAGGGCAGCGTCAACGTGCATGCCCAGCTGCCACTGGAGCAGGTTCTGGATGCTGACCCAACCGACTCCGCCTGATTGATGGGTTCGGTCGGGCCGCGTAGGTCGGGCCGCGTAGCCGGGCCGCGTAGCCGGGCCGCGTAGGCCGGGCCGTATGGCCCGGGAATGACAGCTTATTTAGCGGGCGCGAAAAGAATCCGGCTGATGGTGTTATGCACCACCCGTGAATGCTGGTAATCGGTGTTCTGCATCATGCCCAGGGTGATGATCCGATTTTCCGGATCGATCCACATCCAGGTTCCCTGAATGCCCCACCACCAATAAGTACCCTCAGGCAGGTAGCCGGCCTTCTCGCTGTCGGTAACGACCGCAACGTTAAGACCGAAGCGGTTGCCCGGCGCCCAGTTCGGACCATCGACGTCCTCCGGTAGCTGATCGCTTCGCATCATCCGAACTGTTTCAGGTTTCAGCAGACGGACGCCGTCTACCTCCCCCTCGCCCAGCAGCATCCGCGCGAACCGCAGATAATCGCTCATGCTCGATACCAGCCCCCCGCCGCCGTTGAGAAATTGCGGCTTGGTCAGAAAAGGCTCGTTCGGCATCGGCTGCAACCCGTTTTCGCTGGGCCGATAGGTCGTTGCGAGGCGATCAACCTTGTCCTCCGGTGCGTAGAAGTCGGTGTCGTTCATGCCCAGTGGCTGGAAAATGCGCTCCTTGAGAAAAACATCGAATGGTTTGCCGGACAGGATCTCGATCAGGCGCGCCTGGATATCCACCGATACGCTGTAATGCCACTGCTTGCCGGGTTGCTGGCGCAGCGGAATATCCTTGAGCTTCTGAATCATGTCAGCCAATGTCGAGTTCGGATCGAGCACCTCGGCTTCAACGTACAGGCTGTCTACCTGAGACTGGGAAAACCGACCATAAGTGAAACCACCGGTATGGGTCATCAGCTCGCGGATGGTTACCGGGTGGTCGGCGGCTTCGGTCACCGGGCGCCCGTCAGGACCGTCTCTCTTGGCCACCTGCATCCCTTTGAATTCGGGAATGTATTTCTCGACCGGATCGTCCAGCCGAAACTTGCCCTCTTCGTACAGCATCAGCAGAGCAGTCCCGGTAATGGGCTTGGTCAATGAGAAGATCTTGTAAAGCGTGTCTTCGGTCAGTGGTTCCTGATCGGCCAGATTCTTGTAGCCGGTCAACTGGCGGTGGACGATCTCGTCATCATGGAAGATCAACGTGTCGACGCCGGCCAGTTTGCCGTCGGCGACCTGTTTCTGCATGGCCTGGTCGAGCTGCGCAAAGCGCTTCGCGTCAATGTGACCGGAGGTTGTTTCAGCGATAGCCAGATGGCTGACAAGCACACCGGCGGCAAGCAGACAACCCAGGTGCAGCCGGTGGATGGCCGAGAATCGTGAACGAAGCATGGTTACTCTCTGTTATTGTTCGGAATCGCTACGATACTGGCTGATGCGCCATCACGCCAGTCACCGGATAATCGACCAATATCAGCCGGAAAAGGCTTGAAATGATCGCCCTCTGGCAAATCTGTACCACAAGCCTATGCTGGAAGCCTCTCACCTGGGGACCCCCGATGAATCGACGAATGTTCCTTGCCGGGCTAGTGGCCGTTCCTGCCCTGCCCATGATCAGCCGCATCAGTCTGGCTCAGCATCAAACCGAGGAGACCACCGTGAACGTGCGACCTCTGGATGTATCCCACGATTATTGGCGCGACAAGGTAAGCGATAAGGCTTACAACGTACTTTTCGAGGAAGCCACCGAGCGCGCCGGCAGCAGCCCCCTGGACAAGGTCTACCAGGACGGTACCTACGTCTGCGCCGCCTGTTACCTGCCGCTGTTCAGCAGCGAAGCAAAGTTCGATAGTGGCACCGGCTGGCCCAGTTTTACCCAGCCCATCGAAGGTGCCATGGGAAAGAAACAGGACTACCGGATGATCTGGCCGCGCACCGAATATCATTGCGCGCGTTGCGGTGGGCACCAGGGACACGTGTTTAACGACGGACCGCCACCGCGCGGAGAGCGCTGGTGTAACAACGGCGTAGCCCTGCGTTTCGTCCCCGCGTCTGAAGACCTGCCGGAGCTACGCGGATGAGTCTGGTTCGCTGGGCGGCCAGCGCAATACTCGTCACCATCGCTACGCTCGCCTCCGCCAGTGAGCCACTGGGAAAGCCGCCGGAAGGAACCGAAATGGCCGTGTTCGCTGGTGGTTGCTTCTGGTGTACCGAAGCAGACTTCGACAAGATACCCGGCGTCGTTGATACCGTATCCGGCTACATCGGCGGCGAAGCCACGACGGCCACCTATGAGCAGGTTTCAGCGGGAGGTACCGAGCATATCGAAGCAGTGGCGGTCTTCTTTGATCCGGATGAGACCAATCACGCCAAATTGGTGGAAGCCTTCTGGCCGACCATCGATCCGCTAACGGCTAACGCGCAGTTCTGCGATCGAGGTCGGCAGTATAGAAGCGCGATGTTCTATGCGAACGAGGAGCAGCAGCGGACGCTTCAGGCATCGCTAAGCGCACTGGCATCCTCGGGACGATTCGATCAGCCGATCGTTACCGAATTGCTGCCGCAGACAGCTTTCTTTCCTGCCGAGGATTATCATCAGGATTACTACCAGAAGAACCCGATACGCTACAAGTTCTACCGAAGCCGTTGTGGCAGGGACGCTCGTCTGGCCGAGCTATGGGGCGAAGACCGCTAGCGAGCCATGGAAATCTGCGCGGCAAGACTGGATAATGCCCGCCTCGATTTATTGCCTCAGCGGACCATCACAATGAAAATTGCCAGGAACACCGTCGTCCAGTTTCACTACGCCGTCTCTGACGCCAACGGCGAGATCGAAAATTCCCGCCAGTACGAGCCCGTTTTGTATCTCCACGGCCAGCCGGGATTGCTTGACGGCCTGGTCTCCGCCATGGAAGGTCATGAAGCCGGGGACGTATTCAGCGTAAGCCTAAGCGCCGATGAGGCTTACGGCCCGAAGCAGGAAAATGCCATTCAGAAAGTGCAGGTCAAGCATCTGCAAGGCGCAAAAAAATGGAAGCCGGGCATGATCGCGGTGATTCAGACCGAAGAAGGCCCGCGTCAGGTGACCGTGGTCAAGGTAGGGCTGTCGCAGGCAGAGGTGGACGCCAACCACCCGCTGGCCGGCCGCGACCTGACCTTTGACGTAGAGATTCTGGACGTGCGCGAGGCCACCGAAGAAGAACTCGCCCATGGCCACGCTCACGGCGCCGGTGGTCACCACCACTAACGGCCCCGCTTCGAGCCGCCGGGCCCACCGCAAGGGACGGGTCCGGCGTAGCCGGTCAGAACGGCTGGACGGTTGGCCGCACTACTATTTCGTTCACATCCACTTCAGCTGGTTGGGCAATGGCATACGCCATTGCATGCGCAATGGTCTGCGCAGGCAATGCGACCTTGTACGCCTCTTCGAGTCGTTTCAGTGTTGCCTCGTCGGAGGTTCCGGCAGGCAATTCCGTATCGATAGCGCCAGGGGAAATCAATGTACAGCGGATCGCTCCGCATTCCTGGCGCAACCCCTCCGTGATCGCCTTCACCGCGAACTTCGTGCCGCTGTATACCGCCCCGCCGGGCGCCACCTTGTGCGAGGCCACCGAGCCGACGTTAATCACGTGGCCGCTCTGCTGTTTCTGAAAGACAGGCAGAACCGCGGCGATACCGTTCAGGACGCCCTTGATGTTGATATCGATCATGCGCTCCCACTCCTCGGTGCGCCCTTTCAATATCGAACCTACGGCCATCAGGCCAGCGTTGTTGATGATCACGTCCACCCGACCATAACGCTCGATCGCATGAGCGACCAGCGCTTCGACATCCGCTAGCCGCGTCACGTCGGTGGCGAGCATGCTTGCCGCCCCGCCGCTTGCCTCGCTACCTGCCGCGGTCAGTTCGGCAACGATTGCCTCGAGCCGTTCCACTCGCCGAGCGCCGAGCACCACCTTCGCGCCCAGAGCGGCCAGATGACGCGCTGTCGCTTCGCCAATGCCGCTACTGGCTCCGGTGATCACCACTACCTTATCTGCGATGTCCTCGCGCATACCTGTTCCCCTTGTCATCCGCATCAGAAAACTGCATCGAATGCGGCTACGACCACTAGCGGGGCCGGTAGTTACCAGCCCCGAGGATGATCAGGCGCGCTCGCCAGCCAGATCCAGACGAGCGTTGCGTCGCAGAACCCATTGGTGAATACGTTCCTGACGCTCCGACGTGAGTGGATACTTCCAGGCTATGGCGAAGGCTGTCATGTACAGCGCTACCGGACCCAGAATGTACAGCACGCGCAAAGCCAGGAGTTGCTGATCGGTGTGTACCGCAGCCTGCGCATCAAAGCCGACCATGGAAAGCAGGCCCAGCGAGAGCCCCAGCCCAATCGCCATCGCAAGCTTCTGGGCCATACCTGACATGGCGAAGAACAGCCCTGTCCGATGTTCCTTACTGCGAGCAGTATCGAGATCGACAATGTCGGCGAGCATGGAGAGCGGAAGGAACTGGAACGCGGCGAAGCAGAAACCCTTGACCGCGAACATGATCGCAAATGGCACGAGTTGGCCTGCTTGCAGGAAAAACATCCCGAGAATACTTGCACTGGACACGCCGACCGCCACACAGAACGCTCGATGCTTGCCGATCTTGCGTCCAAGAATCAGCCAGAACGGTATGCCCAGGATACCTACGCCGAAATACACCAGATACATCATGCCGATGTATGCCTGAATCTGCAGAACGTGCTGCATGAAGAAAACCGACAGCGCATTACGGAACGATTCTCCGGTCACGATGATCAGCAGCATGAGCATCATGCGCTTGAACGGGCCGTTATTTTTCAATACGCGCAGCCCCTTCTTCCATTCGGTGCGCTGAACTGACTTCGCTGGCGCTTCCTTGACCATGGTGACCACCATGAACACGGTGAGGGGCAGCAGAATCAACAGGAGCCAGGCCATGGCGGCAAGAATCGGACCGTAGCCAATCCCTAACTCACCGTCGCGTCCGAGTAGCCAGACAGCAAAGTTCATTATCGCGCCGTCGGTGTCCCCGGCCTGATAGCGTTTGCCAAGCTCCTGGACGAGGGCGGGAGCCAGCGCGGCCAGGAATAACCCGACCAACACGAATCCCTCGCGCGATGCGGTGACACGGCTGCGTTGGTGGTACTCCGGTGACAGCTCGGCGCCCCAGGCTCCGTAGGGCAATGTCACCATCGTCCAGCCCAGATACATGATCATGGTCCAGAGCAGCAAGTGCCCAACGCCTACCCCTGCCGGTGGCATGAAGATCATCACCGTGCCCGCCAGCATCAGTGGCACGCCCATCAACAGCCAGGGCTTACGGCGACCGATGCGAGTCTGCCAACGATCACTAAGCGTACCGATCAGCGGATCGGTGATGACATCGGAAAACCGGGCGATGACTAACACCATCGCCATCAACGCCATGTTCAGCCCTACTTCCTGGGCGTAGAACGGCGGCAAATAGACGACCAGCGGGTAACCGATGATAGCCAGGGGCATGCCCACTGAACCGTGGACAAGAATGGTGGAGCGTTTAAGAACGCCGGACTGACTCATGCTTCTCTCCCCGCTGAGAACCTTGCAAGCTCCCGTAGGGCCTGCGTTGTTGTATTTATGACGTCTCTTTTGAGCTGGCACCGCCTCGGTATTGGCAAGGTGCCAGTCGATTCTATTCCAGGGCCAAGGCTTTACAAGCGTCATGTCGGGCCTTTCACACACGCTGTTACAGATGCCCGTCGTACTCGATCAGCCAGGACGGGATGAGCCCGGAGCTGTGCGGCCTGCAGCCATTATCAAAGCGACTCATGCACACCATTCATCAGCATTATTCATCCGCAGGACTTGTGTGAAGCCGATCACAACCACTCCTTCAGTCGAGATGTGCATTCGGTGGGCTTCGGTTATGATCGCGACGACAGCGCCATAAGCGTCGCGACTGGCCGAAGGAGAACGACGATGGACCGGCACCGCTATATAACCCTGCCCCTGGCCCTGCTCACCGCGCTCGCTGGCGCTACCGT
>CAYZFU010000003.1:2415-4957 GCA_964477725.1 uncultured Halopseudomonas sp. | reverse complement strand
CTCAACCGCCGCATGACGAGCCGGGAAAAGGACACCGGCGCGAGGCGGCAGAGCATCAAGAGCCCTATCGGAACCGCTTGCCATCGATCAGCGAAGCTATCATTCGCGATGTGCTCCGTGAGTACGGGGTACAGGATTTTTCAACGCGGAACTACCTACCCCCGGGCATTCAGAAAAAGCTGCAGCGCGGCGAACCAATGCCTCCGGGCATCGCCAGGAAGCTGGATTCACGACTAGCCGTCAGGTTGCCGGACTATCCGGGTTACGAATGGCGCCAGGTCGGTCGCGATCTCATTCTGGTGGCAGTCACGACCGGTATCATCGAGGCGATTCTGAACGAAGTGTTTTAAGCTGAAACGCTTTGACAACCATTCTCATTCCCACTACGATGCAGCCATATCGACGTTTTCCTGCGGGAGGCTGCATGTATATCTGTCTTTGCAAAGGCGTGACCGACCATCAGATCCGTGAAGCTATCGCCGAAGGCGCCTGTAGCATGCGGGACCTCCGAGCAGCCCTCGACGTCGCCAACCAGTGCGGGAAATGTGGTCGCGAATGCAAGTCCTTGCTCAATGAAGGTCTGATGAACAATCAGGCAGCCGGCATGGCCCAGCAATGGGTGGCTGCGTAAGCCGCACACCTCTTACTGATAATCGTTATTAATCCTTTTCCATCAGATACTTACCTGACCCACCGCATTTGACAGCCGCCCGCCTCGGGACCAAACTGACCGCTTGAAAATGGCACCTTGAGGATTGCAGTCATGAAAGGCGACAGAACGGTTATCCAGCACCTGAATACCATCCTCGGCAATGAGCTGGTTGCCATCAATCAATACTTTCTCCATGCTCGCATGCTGCAGGATTGGGGGCTCGACAAGCTAGGCGACCACGAATATCACGAATCGATTGACGAGATGAAGCATGCCGACGAGCTCACCAAGCGCATCCTTTTTCTTGAAGGTCTGCCCAATTTGCAGGATCTGGGCAAGCTACTCATCGGCGAAAACACCCGGGAAATCCTCGAATGCGATCTCAGGCTCGAAATGAAGGGTATCCCCGATCTGAAGGTTGCGATCGCCTATTGTGAAAGCGTCGGTGACTATGGCAGCCGGGAGTTGCTGGAGAAAATCCTCGAATCCGAGGAAGAGCATGTCGACTGGCTGGAAACACAGCTAAGCTTGATCGACAAGATTGGTCTGGAAAACTATCAGCAGTCTCAGATGAGCTGATTCTGCCGACCTGCCTTCCCGTTCGGTACGGGAAGGCTCACAGCGCCGCTTTCGAAACGGTGAATCGCTCCGGCGGCTTGCCAGCCAACTGAAGCTCAGCAGGTTGCCAGGATCGCTTCGAGCGCACCGGCCGGATTGTCCGAGCGGGTAATCGGACGGCCGATCACAAGGTACGAGCTACCGTTTTCCATGGCCTGAGCAGGCGTTACTATGCGCTTCTGGTCATCGGTGTTGGCTTCCGCGGGGCGAATGCCGGGCGTCACTAGCAGAAAATCGTCACCCAACGCCCCGCGTAATGCACGTGCTTCGCGCGCCGAACAGACCACCCCGTCCAACCCACATTCCTGCGCGAGACGTGCCAGCCGCTGCACCTGGACCATCGGCTCGATATCGAGTCCGACTTCCTGCAGATCGCTCTGCTCCAGGCTGGTCAATATCGTCACGGCGGTCAACAGCGGACGGTTGCCCGGATAACGCTCGAGCATCTCCCGGCACGCCCCCATCATGCTGCGACCACCACTGGCGTGCACGTTGACCATCCATACCCCCAACTCGGCCGCGGCCTTAACCGCACTGGCAGTGGTGTTGGGTATGTCATGAAACTTGAGATCCAGAAAAACCTCGAACCCCTTGTATTGCAGACTTTCGACCACGGATGGACCGCAGGCCGTGAACAGTTCCTTGCCGACCTTCACACGGCAGCGCTGCGGATCCAAACGACCCGCAAGAGCAAGAGCCGACTCGGCGTCGGGGTAATCCAGCGCGACGATAACGGGACTTTCAAACGACATTCTTTTTTCCTGTCTAAGTGTGCTCCGGCTTACCTGCCGGAACCGGGCCCGGCCTGAGCGGCCGGATCGTGGACCATCCATGGCAAGTGGGGCATTGCCAGTGCAAACGCCGGCCGGAAAAGCCGCAAGCCTGGCAGCGAAAATGATGCTTGTCCTGCAGCAATCCTTCGACCACCTGACGCAGGATGAGCAGATTGTCTTTCCCTCGCGACCCAACCTGACTGCTATGGAGATCAATCAGATAAAGCAGGCCGCGCAGGGAGGGCTGCTGCTGGAGACTCCCTACTACGTAGCGACTCGCGTCACTGATCCCGCTTTCGCGCTGGTACTGGTCCGCTCGTGCAAGAATGACGTCCACCTGAGGTGGCTGGCTAACACGGATCACGCGATCCAGGTATGCATCGAGATCGAGCTGACCATTGTCGGCGCAACGTCTGGCAAGCGGCAGGACCTGAGGTACCAAATCAGCATCGTGTTCCGCCAGCCGATCCAGCCACCGGGCCACTTCGCTCGCATTGTC
>CAYZFU010000003.1:0-2405 GCA_964477725.1 uncultured Halopseudomonas sp. | reverse complement strand
GGCTCTGGTACTCGACCGGTGCGCTGCGAGCGCATCCTTCAGGTGGCGACGGGCCTGCTGGATCTCGGTCCTGCGCAGCGCAATCTCCGCCAGCTCACAGTGATAATGCGAAAGCGTCACAGCAAATCCCGGGCGTTCCTTGACCAGCCGACGTCCAACCTCCACGGCGCTCGCCCAATCGCGCTCGCGTTCATAAACTCGAACGAGATCGGCTAACGCTTCGGCACGCAGGGGCGACTTGGCGTCGATCAGCTCTTCCAAGAGGCGCTGCGCGCGGTTGTGCAAGCCCACCGCAAGATAGTCGCGGGCTAACTCGAACTGAACCCGGTCGCCCTGCTCCCGGGTAAGATTGGGTCGCGCCAGAAGATTTTGATGAACTTTTATTGCGCGTTCGACGTCGCCTCGCTGGCAGAACAATTTGCCAATGGCGATATGGGTTTCGACTGTTTCGGGGTTGACCTCAAGCGCGCGAATGAACGTCTCGATCGCCTCGTCCGGCTGCTCGTTCAGCAGATGATTGAGACCGATGAAATATTGGCGATCCAACGCGCTTCCGTGCGGTTTGAGTAACACGCCGACCTTGATCGCTTCGCGACGTCCAAGGAACCATCCGATCGCCAGCGCCGCGATGAACAGGCCGAGCAACAGCAGTTCCTGCATGAATCAACCCTGGATCGTCGGGGTCCGTAGCTGGTCGATTTCCTTGCGGTAGCGATTCAGCTCGTTGTTCTGCGCCCTCAATCTAAGCCGCAAGCGCGTCGTGACCAGCCAACCGACAAGAATACCCAGCAAACTACCAAGAATGAACGCAATGACAATGAACAGCGAAAGGGGCAGAGCGGGAGATTGAGCGTCGAGGAACTGCAGGGTGACTTCGCTCTGGTTCTCAAGCATGAAATCCAGCGTCGCCAAGGCCACGATCAGAAGAATGATGATCAGCGCAGCGCGCTTCAACCATTGCATGCACAGCACTCCAATCCGTCAATTGACCTGAAGTATAGCGCAGCCGCACCGCAGCGTGTTGAAGCGTCAGGCGTTTTCCAGCGACTCGTTGACCCGGTCGCGCAATTCCTTGCCCGGTTTGAAATGCGGGACGTACTTACCTTCGAGCTCGACTGCGTCTCCGGTCTTGGGATTCCGACCTAACCGCGGGGCGCGATAGTGCAGCGAAAAACTGCCAAACCCGCGAATCTCGATGCGTTCGCCGGTGGCGAGGGCCTGCGACATGTGCTCAAGCATGGTCTTGATTGCCAATTCGACGTCTTTGGCCGACAACTGTCCCTGCTGTTCCACGATGCGCTCGATCAACTCCGACTTGGTCATGGTTTTTCCTTTTTTTTCAAGCGGCTAGATCCGTTTTGCTTGGTTTTACCATGCTTGACAGTCGCAAGCAACCAGGTTCAAGCGAGAAGACCTGGACGTATCCATTCAACCACTAGCTTTGCAAAGTCGGGCTGGCTCGTGCGCGGAGCCTGCCCAATTCCGGCAGGCACAAAAAAGGGCGACCGAAGTCGCCCTTTTTCTGGCTCGCAAAGGCAGGAATCAGTTGCCCTTGTTTTCCATCTGCTGCTTGATCAGATCACCAATAGTGGTCGGACCGGCGGCTGCCATTTCCTGCTGACGCAGACCCTGAATGGCTTCCTTCTCGTCCTCGACATCCTTGGCCTTGATCGACAGGCTGATGACACGGCTCTTGCGGTCAACGCTGATGATCTTGGCTTCGACTTCGTCGCCGACGTTCAGAGCGTTACGCGCGTCTTCGACACGGTCACGGCTGATTTCGGAGGCCTTCAGCGTGCCTTCGATGTCGTCACCCAGGGTGATGACGGCGCCCTTGGCGTCAACTTCCTTGACGGTACCGGTAACGATGGTGCCCTTCTCGTTCAGCGACACGAAGTTGGAGAACGGATCGTCTTCCAGCTGCTTGACGCCCAGAGAGATGCGCTCGCGCTCCGGATCAACCGACAGGATGACGGTTTCGATCTCGTCGCCCTTCTTGAAACGACGGACGGCTTCTTCGCCAGTTTCGTTCCAGGAGATGTCGGACAGGTGAACCAGACCGTCGATGCCGCCGTCCAGACCAATGAAGATACCGAAGTCGGTGATCGACTTGATCGAGCCGGAGATCTTGTCGCCCTTGTTGAACTTGCTGGAAAACTCTTCCCAGGGGTTCATCTTGCACTGCTTGATGCCCAGGGAGATACGACGACGATCTTCGTCGATGTCCAGAACCATGACTTCCACTTCGTCGCCGACCTGAACGACCTTGGACGGGTGGATATTCTTGTTGGTCCAGTCCATTTCGGACACGTGCACCAAACCTTCAACGCCTTCTTCCAGCTCAGCGAAGCAGCCGTAGTCGGTCAGGTTGGTAACGCGAGCCTGTACGCGAGTACCTTCTGGGT
>CAYZFU010000002.1:35639-36761 GCA_964477725.1 uncultured Halopseudomonas sp. | reverse complement strand
CCGATGCGATACATCACGAATTTGCGCTGCAGGCTGCTGGTTGTCGCTGCGATCAGGGCACCGGTGATATAGCCCAGGTAATTGAACGTCGCCAGCCAGCCGCCGGCCAGATCACTAAGCCCCGCGCCGTCGCGCATTACCGGGAGCATCGGAGTATAGGCGAAGCGAGCAAGCCCGACGGTCAGGATCAATGCGCATATGCCTGCCAGGATAACTCGTGTGGGTCCGTGCGCCTGGGCAGCGGCTTGTACAGAGCCAGCCATGCTAGCTGTCCTCCCATGCATATTGCATTTGCCTTGCGGTAGCCTCGGCCGCCTTCTGCCCGAGCAGGCGACCGACCAGATGCAGGCTCATGTCGATGCCGGCGGAGATGCCTGCCGAAGTAAGCAAATCGCCAAGATCAACGAAGGGGACGGATTCCACCACATCCAGATCCGGATACGCTGCTCGCAACGCGGGAATGTCTTCCCAGTGGGTGGTCACCTTCTGGCTGGTCAACAGACCGATGCGCGCCAGCAGAAACGCACCGGTACACACCGAGGCGACAAGACCCGCTTCGCTGCAAGCCCGCTGCAACCAGGCGAGCGATGCAGCGTCGTTCAAAGGTTGATCCACTACCCCTCCCGGTACGATCAGCAGATCGGCCGGCGCGGCATCGTTGAAATCCACGTCCGGTACTATGCCGAGGCCATGCCGGGCTCTGACGGTCGATCTACTGGCCGCGACGGCTTCGACGAGGAAAGCTGGGTGAGGCAGCAACCCGTCACGCAGTGCTACGCGCGACGCAACGCAAAACACTTCGTAAGGTCCGGCGAAGTCGAGGATCTCGACCTGCGGGAAGAGCATGATCCTGACCCGCAAAGAGCGATGCCGCACCTGTTGCGCCAACTGTTCCGGATCGGTGTTGCTCATCAATCACTCCTGTGCGACCTCACGCTGACGCGTCGAGGCTTACGACGGTCAGGCTGGGCATATGACCTGTCCGGCATTGTTACACGCTACGCGCAACCTGAGCAGTGCAAGTTCGCAGCGTCGGCAGAGGTCAACTCTGGCGCCAACGTCAATTGCGTCAGACTCCGCCGATATTGTCGAGCGGTCCGGGCTGAAGCAGGCCTGGGCAGG
>CAYZFU010000002.1:25225-35588 GCA_964477725.1 uncultured Halopseudomonas sp. | reverse complement strand
AAACTCGGCGGGGCAAGCGTACCTCGCATAGGCCAGGGCACCTGGCACATGGGCGAAAAATCCGAACAGCGGCAGGCAGAGGTCAGAGCCCTGCGTGAAGGCCTTGAACTCGGCATGACGCTGATTGATACGGCCGAGATGTATGGCGAGGGAGGCGCTGAAGAGGTGGTCGGTGAAGCGATTCGCGGCCGGCGCGACCAGGCCTTTCTGGTCAGCAAGGTTTATCCGCACAATGCCAGCGTTGATGGCGTGCAAGCCGCGTGCGAGCGAAGCCTGCGCCGCCTGGGCACAGACTCCATCGATCTCTATCTGTTGCACTGGCGCGGCCAGTATTCACTGAGCGAGACGGTGGAAGGCTTCGAACGGCTGCGCGAGCAGGGCAAGATCCGTCGCTGGGGCGTGTCGAACTTCGACGTCGCCGACCTGGAAGAGCTTGATCGGCCGGAATGCGCAACCAATCAGGTACTGTACAACCCTGAAGCACGCGGCATCGAATATGACCTGCTTCCCTGGCAGGCGCGCCACAGGATGCCGCTCATGGCTTACTGCCCGATCGGGCAGGGCGGGTTGTTATTGCATGAAGTTGCCTTGCGACGGATAGCCGAGCGGCACGCTGCGACCCCCGCTCAGGTGGCCCTGGCCTGGGCGTTGCGCCATCCGGGCGTGATTACCATTCCCAAGGCGGTGAACCTGGAGCACGTGCGGCAGAACGCTGCGGCCGACCAGATTCAACTCGACGAGGACGATCTGGCATTGATCGATGCTGCCTATCCAGCCCCCACTCGCAAGCATTCGCTGGAGATGGTATGAACCAGGGCGACAATGCCTATCTGGACGTGATTGCGTTAACGCCGCTTCAGACGAACCAGCCGGTAGACGTAAACCATGACCATAACGGCTATTACGGTTACGGATATCAGGTCGAGATAGTCGGTGATCTTTTCGTATTGCGCCTCGCGGACGTAGCCTGCGAATGCCAGCAGTGCGGTCCGTTTCAGCAAACCGACCCTCGACTAGGCTATGAAGCCAGCCATCGCTATCCCGGCGAGGCCCGCCGGCATTGAGACGAGGGGTGCGAATGCTCGGCAGCGGATGGCCAAAGAATACCGCGGCCTTGCCATGGCGGACCAACCACCCGATGGCCTTGAAGTTCAGCTCACCATGGGCGGCGGAAAAGCCGGCCAAGGGCATGCTCAGTAACACCCCTACGTAACCGGAGCTGGATACAACTTGCCGATGGTTTCGAACAGGGTGATCAGGGGGGCTGCGTGTCGTTTCCGCCTGGCTCGGGCCCGCTTGATCGCTCGAGCGAAGCATAGAATGTGGCCAGATCGCGCATCTGGCCAGGCGTCAGGCGCCGTGCGGCACTGTGCATGATGTCGGCGTATTCGGTACCGCCGCGCTCGCCCGATGCGAACAGCTGCAGCTGCAGGGCAAGGTAGTCCGGATACTGACCGGCCAGAGCCGGATACAGTCGATTATGTTGTGTTTCCGACGGGCCGTGGCAATGAATACATGACGGCACCTTTTGCTCCCGGTCACCGATCGCGGCAAGTTCACTGCCGCGGGCAATGGCCGACAGATCAGCCTGCGCCTCGTCGCGGCTGGTGACCGGCGGCAGCCTGGCGTAATGCTCGGCGAGTTGCTCAAGCACATCATCGTCCAGTCCCGCGGCTATCGGCTGCATCACGCCGCTGGCCCGGTCACCACTGGCATACGCCTTCAGGCTGGCCAGCAGATACGCCTGGTTTTGTCCGGCCAGGATAGGGAAGGCGCCCGTGCCGCGGCCCCCTCCCTCCGGACCATGGCAGCGGGCGCAGTCTGCCAATACCGGGCCGAGCGGCCCGGGTAACGCGCGCGGATAGTCCGGAGCCACTGACACCGGCTGGTTCCCGGCTCCTTCGCCAAAAACCAGCTGCCGATAACGCTCGGCTGACATCTGCGGCAACTGTTGCAGGAAGGCGACAATTGCCCACACCTCATCATCTCGTTTCAGCGCAGGCCAGGCCGGCATGGCGGTGAACTTGATCCCGTGCCGGACGATCCAGAATAGCTCCTGTGGCTCCCAAAGGTTGATCCGTGGGGGAAGGTAGGGCGGCTGGGGCGTCATTTGCTGGACAATCAACGATTGTCCTCGGCCCGGCGCGCCGTGGCAGGTTAGACACCCGCTTTCGAAATGCCCGGCGCCCTTGAGAATCAGCGCCGGGTCGGCCAGATCGTTGGGCACCTTGATGCCCAACGACTGCGTCGAAACCGCACGCCGCATGCTGTAATGCAAAAACCAGCTGGTGACCGGCCAATGTCCCGAGCTGGCGCTGATCGAGACCAGGCCGGCGGAAGTCAGCGCCAACGCACCGGCTCCGAGCATCAGTAACACCAGAGCAACGCCGAGCGCCAGCCGCCTTGGCAGGCCGCCTCCGAGCCAGTCGAGGAAGCGCTCACCGAAGCTGCGTGGCATGATCTTCATCCTTCAGCAGACGGGTGAGCAGGTACAGCGCCCCGACGAGATAGGCAATACCACCGAACACCAGCATGATCACGCCGCCGATCTGCTGATCCTGCAAAACACTCAAGCCGAACCAGGGCGACGCAGTGTGGGCGAACAGTGCCCGGTCGGTGGTCGCCAGCAACACACCAAGCAGAGTCATGTGCATCGACGTTAGCAGCAGGCCGGCTACGCCAGCAGCTACCCGCGTGCTGTCCTGCTTCGGACCACCGAACGCCGATAGCCAGATGAGCAGGCCAACCAGCAGGTAGCTGAGCTGTTCCGCCACCAACAGGCTGTCGTGCATCCGCGCCAGATGATGCAGGCGCGGCGTGTGCCAGGCCCAGACCACGAGTAGCTCCACCAGCGAGGCCAATACTGGCGAACCCAGCCAGCGTATGCGGCTGCCTATATCGAAACCGGTCACAGCGAGCCCCACGGTCATCAGCGGTGCGGCGACAGTAATCACCAGCACATGCATAAGCATGTGCGCGGAAAACGACTGGTTCGCCAATTCCGGTAGCGGCCCAAGCCAGGACAGGGCGAGCACACCCAGACCAATCAGTCCGACGAGCGTACGGCCTGTCACTCGCAGCTCCTTATGAACACCACGCAGAGCATGACGAAAATGGTCGCGACGAAGCTCAGCCCGCACAGCAGCAGCGTGGCAAAGCCGAGGAAACGGTGTCTGTCTTCAGGCGTATCGAAGTCATGGGGAGCGGTAGCGGTGCCGAAACTGTGCAGTTTCCAGCCGCGCAGGCCGGTCAGACCGATACCGATGAGCGCCACTACGGTATACCCGGCGATAATCAGTCGCACATCGTCAAGCATCGCCGAGCGCCCGACCTTTGCGCACCAGATGGCAGCCGTGACGTAGGACAGCACGAAGTGCAGTGCCCATATGCCGGGCCCGAAGGTGATCAGCCATAGCGATTCGCGCGACTCGGGCGGTGCTTCGGGAACGTTTTCTGCTGGAAGGTTGGTCTGGTCGGTCATGCTACCTCCGGGAAGCCGGCGATAACCGCGACGGTCACGCCCACGGTGATTGTCATGAAGTGCCAATATAGGCCGACGTTCTGGATGTCGATATCGTGCCGCGCAGTCATCCGCCCAGCCAGACGTCGTGCAATGCAGTAAAGCTGCATGATCAAGCCGACGCCCAGGTGTATCAGACACCAGAGAACCAGTACCCAGACAACGGCCGGATAGATATCGGCAGTCGGGTCCAGGCCGGCAAAATGCGGAGCTGCCCACAAAGCGCCTGCCCCGGCGACGGTGCAGATCGCCGCGGTTGCCAGGCTGAGCGTGAATCCGATGGAGTTGTCCGCCCTGTTCAGACGGCGTGACAACAGCGTTAGCAGCCAGGAAGCGAGCAGTAGGGCCAGCCCGGTCAGCAGCCAGCTGGTGCCTGGGTCTGGGCCGTCTGCGGGCGGAAAGTCCCCGTGCGTCGTCCAGAAGAAGAAATAGCCGAAGACCAGGCTGGCGAAGGCGCTCATGTCGCCGATCATGGTGATGAACATGGCCCACCAGCCGACCGATTGCGGCCCCGACGCGTAGACAGGCAGGGTGACGCCGAGGCCGACGTTCTTGCTGTCCTTTTCATGGATTACAGCCGTGCCCGTCCACAGCCAGAAAAGAATGGTGCACAGAGCCAGCGCCCCGCTGACCAGCGCGGCGACGTACCAGTGATAGGTAGCAAAAATGAACAGGCCGCCGGTGAAAATCGCTGCCCAGAGGGCCTTGAAGGTTGGCCCCGGCACCCGTAGACACTGGATCGGCACGGCGTCGATGATGCTGGTGATCAGGGTTTCGCGCTTGCCTTCCTCTGCGTCGGGCAAATAGTAGCGGCCCTGGTCGACGTCGCGCATGAGGTTCGGCTGGTCCCACAACGGATAGCGGCTGCGAATGATCGGAATCGAGCGAGCACCCCAGGGCATCCCGGGCACTTCGGCCAGCCACTCGAGCGTGCCGGCTTTCCATGGGTTGCGCGGACTGTAGGACTGCTTGCCCTTGGGCCTGATCACGTCCCAGACGATAAAGGCCACGCCGGCGGCGAGTATGTAGGCGCCGATGGTAGAGACCAGGTTCAGCACATCGAAGCCCTGGTCGGCGCCGTAGGTGTAGACGCGTCGCGGCATGCCCAGCAATCCAGTGAAGTGCATCGGCAGGAAACCCACATTGAAACCGATGAACATCAGCCAGAAGCCGATCCGCCCAAGTCGATCGGAGAGCAGCTTGTCGCTGATCAGCGGGTAGAAGTAATACATCCCCGCGACCACCGGAAACAGCACGCCACCGATGAGTACGTAGTGCAGGTGAGCGACGACGAAATAAGTGTCATGCGCCTGGAAGTCGAAGGGGGCCAGCGCAACCATCACACCGGTCAGGCCGCCAAGGACAAATATTGCCAGCGCGCCGGAGACGAACAGCATCGGTACCGAACTGACGAAGCGTCCGGCCAGTGCCGTGGCCAGGAAACAGAAGATCTGCACGCCGGTAGGGATGGCCACGGCTTCGGATGCCGCCGAGAAAAACGCCAGCGAGATGGCCGGCATCCCTGTGGTGAACATGTGGTGTACCCAGAGACCGAAACTGATGAAGCCGGTGCCGACGGCGGCCAGTACGATCCAGCCATAACCGACGATAGGCCGCTGCGCCGCGGTAGGCACGATCATCGCTACCAGCGCGACCGCCGGTAGAAAGATGATGTACACCTCCGGGTGACCGAAGATCCAGAACAGGTGCTGCCACAGCAGCGGATCCCCGCCGCGGCTCGCATCGAAGAACGGCCAGTCGAAGGCGCGCTCCATTTCGAACAGCAGATCACCTGCGATCAACGGCGGGAAGGCAAACAGAATCATCGCGGCGACGACGAGGATGTACCAGGAATACAGTGGAATCAGATTGATGCGCATGCCCGGCGGACGCGTTTTCAGCACCCCGACGATCAGCTCGACGGCCGCAGCGATAGACGCCACCTCGATGAACGACAGGCCCAGCAGCCATATATCCGGGCCGATACCTTCAGAGTATTTGGTGGTCAACGGCGGATACATGAACCAGCCGCCGTCGGGCGCCACACCGAAAAAGATCGAGCCGCAAACGAAGGTTCCACCGATCAGGAAACACCAGAAACCGAACGCTGACAGCCGTGGGAAGGGCAGGTCGCGCGCGCCGAGCATCTGCGGCAGGACCAGAATCGAGAATGCCTCGAAGATCGGCACACCGAAGAGAAACATCATGACCGAGCCGTGCAACGTGAACATCTGGTTGTACGTCTGCGCGGACAGCAGATCGTTGTCGGGGACTGCGAGCTGGGTGCGCATCAGCAGCGCGAGCACACCGGCAAACAGGAAAAAGATGAAGGCAGCCCCGGTGTACCAGAGACCCACCTCGGTGTTGTTCACCGCAGACCAGTAGCGCCAGCCGGTCGGTGTTTTCCAGGTTTCGGCCAGTCGGCCCGCCTGTGCGCGGGCCCGCGCCGGGTCGTATGGCGGCAGGGCTTCGATACGCTCGGTCATTCCAGCTCGCTCAGGTAGTGCGCCATGTTGCGCAGTTCGGCTTCGGGCAGCATGTCGAACGCCGGCATGTGCGCGTCCGGCTTGATCCGATGGGTCTGGGCTATCCAGCGTTGAAAATCGACCGCTTCTACGCCGAGCGTGCCCGCGGCCAGCGACAGGCGGCTTCCCACATGAGTAAGGTCCGGTCCAAGCGTGCCGTCGGCGACCGTGCCGCGAATGGTGTGACAGGCGCCGCAGCCGTTGCGCTCGAACGCTGCCTTGCCCTCGCGGCCATTCCCGGTTCGGGGTGGCTGGGCTGGTTGTGCTTGAGCGGCGAGCCAGGCGTCAAACTCCTCTACCGGCATGACGACGGCTTCGAATTCCATCAGCGCGTGCGAACTGCCGCAGTATTCCGCACAGACTCCACGGAACACGCCGGTTCGGGTCGGCTCCAGAACCAGCTGATTGACCCGGCCCGGGATCATGTCCATCTTGCCGCCCAGCGCTGGAATCCAGAACGAATGGATCACGTCGGGACTGCTCAATTCGAACAACCCCCTGCTGCCAACCGGTAGTCGAATTTCGTTGGCCAGCTCGATCGACTCCGTGCCTTCCGTTTGATAGCGCACTCGCCACCACCATTGCTCGCCCGCAACTTCGATGCGCAAGTCTGCGTCGGCAGTTGAGTGCAGGGCGGGCATCATCGCCAGGCCGTAAATCAGCAGCGCGGTCAATACGACAATCGGGAACGCAACGCCGCCGCCGAGGATTAGCCAGCGCGCAGCGGTTTCACTGTGCGCTTCAGGCCGCGCCTTGGTGACGTAATAGGCCAGAGCGAGCACCCCGACCCATATCAGCATGCCGCCAACAGACATCCACCAGAACAGCTCGGCGATCTCTTCGGCACCACGTCCTGCCGGATGCAGCGCGGACTGACGCCCGTCACATCCGCCCAGCACCACCGTCATCAGGACGAGCACTATGGGTCTCGATGGGTTATGGCATCCTCTGGTCACATCTACAGCTTCCGGCTCGCTTGACGTTCGCCGTTCGACAGCGGCCGGGGCTGAAAGTTGAGATGATGTTCAGCTGCCAGCACGCGCCTCGCAGCGCTTGCGGCGTTCGTCCACGCGGTTGGCGAACCAAGCGGTGGTCAGCTCGCGGCTGATCTTTGGACTCTCAAGCCTGATATTGGGAATCATCGCCCGTGCCAGCGGCCTGCCTTCGGCCTTGTCGGCGAAGGCGTACAGTCGCTTGTACAAACGGGTCTTTTCGAAGTCCAGGGAATCGCCACGTTCCAGGTCTCTGCGGATGGCTCGCTCGCTCATGCCCAACTGCTTGGCAATCGAGCGTACAGCGCGTTCGGTTGCGCCCGGCTCACTGCTTCCGTGACGTATCAGGTCACCATCGAGTGCCAGCTTGATGCCAGTCGCATGCGTGACGGCGTGTTGAAACGCAGCGTTGCGGCTGGCATACCAACCGGCATTGAAGTCGGCATATCGAAACACCGGGCGATCGTAGCTGACCGGATAATCGAGCAGATGCGCGATGCCAAAGAACATGCCGCCGCGGCGACTGAAGACTTCTTCGCGAATCGACTCGTCGATCGGGTAGGGGTACTTGCTGCGATACGACTCGGCAAACGGAATGCTCACCTGCATCGGGCCGCCGGTCTGCACCGGGTTCAGCCCGCTAAACAACTGCCTGCCGAGGGGCACCATACCGATGAAATCGTCGAAGATAGCGTTGAGTTCTTTCTCGGTGCGTACCGTAGCGAGCCGCTGCGAGTAGGTCTTGCCCGTCGGCGACTCGAGGTTCAGCGCAGCGTTCAGCACGAACTTCGGCACATACAACCGGGCTGCCCGCCTCTCTATCTCGGCTCGAGCGATCTTTGCCAGGCCGGGTACTGGCGGGGCGACCTGGAAGGTAGACTCCTGCTGAGTCACCGCCAGCACCGAACAGATGTTTCGGGTGGATGGCTCTAAATCCAACGTCGAAAACGCGATGTAGATATCCGCTGCCCAACCCTGACGATCCGGGATTTCGGCAGGGATCAGCCGTGCGATCCGAGAACGTACCTCGTCCGGTTGGTAGGCGGGGTCCTGCATCGGACGGGTACCGCAGCCGACCGTGACCAGTAACAGGCCCAGCCAGATACCGTGGTACAAACGGCCTTTGCGCAAGCTGTTGCGTGTCGGCGTGCGATCCGCCGGCAAATACGTCTCAAACATGCATCTCTCTATTTTCAGTCTGCGCTGGCGCATGCGCGCTCTCGGACGCCGATGCGTTACAGTGGCGCCGCTGCATGGCGCACCTCATCCACCAATCTCAGGACATGTTCGGCAATGACGCCCGGGTGGTCTTCCGGCGTGAAATGCAGGCCGCCCTCGATCCGGTGCAGCGGAGCCGACAGGTCCCGGGCGAAGCGCTCGGCGTATTCGATCTTCTGGAACGGGTCGGCTGCGCCCCAGACGATCCGCGCCGGAATCGCCAGGCCGGGAAGGGCGTCCTGGATCGCCAGAGTGTCATGCACGTCGAGCGCTTCGATTTGTCGAATCAGGCTGGCGGCACCACCGTGCCTGGCATACGGCTGCCAATGCTGCTCCAGGGCTTCGGCAGCCATGTCCGTGTTGTCGTGGCCGCGGTGCATCAGCAACCGCAGGATCTGTTTGCCTGCTGCGCCCGGCAGATGACTGATCAGTGGCCCTCCGGCGTTCAACGCCTTGACGCTGGGTATCGGCCAGGAGTCGTAACCGATCGCGTTGGTCAGCAGCAGGCCAGAGCACAACTCGGGACGGCGGACGGCGGCAATCTGCGCCACGCCGCCGCCAAGGTCATGTCCAACCAGCACCGCGCGTTCGATGCCCAGGTGATCCATCCACTGAGCGAGGTACTCGGCCTGATGGGATATCGACAGATCCTGTCCGGCACCGGCGGGGATTGAGTCACCATAGCCGACCATTTCGAACGCCAGGCAACGTACACCGTCGAGTTTGGGCATGACATGGCGCCAAAGGGCAGGAGAGGTCGGGATCCCGTGCAAGAGCACGACCGGCAGGCCTTCGCCTTGTTCGAGCCAGCGCATGGTGATCCCTTGAACGGTCGCAGTCTGGCTGTGCATTGCTGTACTCCCCTCGGTTGGTTGGGCTTTTCATGTGGACTCGGCGCAGGCTCGGGTGTTCCAACGCGGCAGGCCGAGTCTCGAGCCACACGGGCGTCGAATCATCGCCAATGGCGGAGTAGGCCGGACCGGGTCCTCAAGGGGGCGAAGAGGCCGGGTTTGGGTTGGCTCAGCTGGATTATGCGGGCTGAGTCGCCCGCCAGATCGCGCGGGCCAGTTCGGCCTGGGTGAAGGGTTTGGCCAGCCGCGTCAGCTGTGGATCGATGCCGGCGGGTAACTCGGCGTAGCCCGAGGCGAGGATGATGGAAATCGACGGATAGTCTCGCTGGATCTCCGCGATCAACTGGCAACCGGTCATTTGCGGCATGGCATGGTCGGTTATCACCAGATCGACCCGTATATGCTTGAGCAGTACCAGCGCTTCACGGGCGGAGCGGGCCATGAGTACCTGATGATCGTATTCGCGCAGCATGTCGGCTGTGTTCATCAGCACCAGATGATCATCATCGACGGTCAAGACCGTCAGCGGAGGCATCTCCGGAACCGGCTCGGTAGTCTTGGTGGGGCGGGGTCGATATTCAGCCTCGATGTTCAGTGCCGGCAGCCAGATCGAGGCGATAGTGCCGTGCCCGGGCTGGCTGCTCAACAGCAGCTTGCCGCGGGACTGCTCGGCAAAGCCGTGGACCATCGACAGCCCCAGACCTGTGCCCTTGCCGACTCCTTTCGTGGTGAAGAAGGGTTCGGTGGCGCGCTTGAGCGTCGGCTCGTCCATGCCTTCGCCCTCGTCGCGAACATCGAGACGTACATAGCGACCGGCGGGCAAACCCTGTTCCGGTGTCTGCAACACGGCCTCGCCCGCCTCGATGCACATATGGCCCTTGCCGCCCATCGCATCCCGGGCGTTCAATGCCAGGTTGAGCAGGGCCGCTTCGAGCTGGTTGGGGTCGGTCTCCACGTAGGGCAGGCGTTCGGCAAAGCTGGTCTCGATGGTGATCATTGCGCCGAGCGAACGCTCGAGTAGCTCGGTCATGCCGATAATCAGCGAGCGCAGATCCACCTGCTCGGAGCGCAGTTCCTGTTTGCGAGCGAAGCTGAGCATGCGCGAGGTCAGCGCTGCGCCGCGCTCGACGCCAGATCTTGCATTGTTTACCAGACGCACCAGCGCAGGGTCGTCGGGCATCCGTTTGCGTAGCAACTCCAGGCTGCCCTGGATGGCCATCAGCAGGTTGTTGAAATCATGGGCAATGCCGCCGGTCA
>CAYZFU010000002.1:0-25215 GCA_964477725.1 uncultured Halopseudomonas sp. | reverse complement strand
CCATTTTCTGTGCCTGCTGAAGGGCCTGTTCGGCCTGTTTGCGGGCGGTGACTTCCACCGCTTCAGGCACGATCGCCACGACATCGCCGTTTTCGTTACGCACCGGTCGCATGGCGAAGTCGAATGAGCGGACCCCGGTTGGCAAAATCACGGTAATGTCCAGCGCCACCGGATTGCCTGCTGCGACCCGCTCGACGGCCTCGCGAAGCTGTTCGGGCAAACCGGGTGTGCCGCTGAACCAGGGCGTTTCCCAAAACAGCATGCCGGTTATGTCCTCCGCACTGGCCCCGATTCCGGCAAGTGCGGTGGCGTTCATGTACAGCAGCCTGCCGTTGGGCGCGATCAGGCCTTGATACATGTGTGTGGTTTCGGACACCGCGCGGATATGCGCCTGGCTTTGCGCCAGTGCCGCGGTGCGTTCTGCCACCTCGCGCTCCAGTGCTTCGCGAAAGCGCTGCTCGGCCAGGCGGATCCCGGCTTCTGCCCGCACTCGCTCGATATGCGCCCAGGAGCGGTCGGTTACCTCGGTCATGAGCGCCATTTCGCTGCTGGTCCAGTTGCGTGGCTGGTCGTGATGTATTGCCATCAACGCCGTCAGGCGACCCTCCTTGACCAGCGGTAGACAGATGGTGGCGGCGAGGCCCAGCGCTAGAAAGGCTTCGGCTTCATTGGCAGGCAGTTGTTGGCGCGTGTCATGAAGAACCAGCGGCCGGCCGGCATGCAGATTGGCGACCGCGAGCTGGCCAAAGTCGGCCAGTTGATGATGACCGACGATTCCCGACACGCCGGGCTTGGCCCAGTTTCCGCGGATATTGAAGCCGTTCTGGTCCGCATCCATATCGGCATAAGCGCACACCGCGACACCGAGATGCGCGCCAAGCATGGCTGTGGTTATCTCCAGTACCGAATCGGCATCGGAGCGAGTCGAGGTGGCCTTGCCGAGACTGTCGAGAAACCGGGCACGATCTTCGGCCTGAGCGCGCTCGGTAACGTCGTAGCCGGTGATGAATATGCCGCTGACGTTGTTGTCGCCATCGGTGATCGGCTGGAAGACAAAGTCCACGAAGCGCTTTTCTTCGTTCTCGTTGAGACCCCGGCGAAGCTCCACGGCCGAGGTGCTGGCGTAGGCTTCGCCGGTTTGGTAGACCTTGTCGAGTAGTTCGATGAAGCCCTGGCGAACCAGCTCAGGCAAGGCTTCGCGCACCGGAAGACCCACCAGCGGGCGTTCGCCGACGAGTTGCCGGTATGCCGGGTTGGCCATTTGATACACATGATCCGGCCCGTCAAGCATCGCCATCAGGCTCGGGGCCTGTTCGAAAAGACGGGCAAGGCGCGATCTTTCAGCCTGCAGCCGATGCTTTGCGCGCACGCTTTCGCTGGTTTCGACCACTACCGCAATGACTCCGGCCGGCGTTCCGTTTTCATCGAGTACCGGGGAATAATCCAGGTTCATCCAGACCTGCTCGGGCCGTCCGTCGCGTAGCAAGGTGAATTGCTGCTCGTGATAGGTGAGCGTTTCGCCTGCCAGAGCCACACGCATTACGCGATCGTTGAACTCGGCGATTTCCGGCCAGCCCTGCCGGACCTCGGAGCCGAGCAGTTGTGGGTGACGGGCCCCGGCAATGTGCGAGTAGGGATCGTTGTAGATCATCACGCCTTTCTCACCCCACATCAGAACCATAGGCAAGGGTGAGAGCAGAATCATGCCGGTGACGGTTCGAAGGCTTTGCGGCCAACTATCGAGCGGACCCAATGCCGTCGCGGACCAGTCGTGTTGGCGAATCAGGTCGCCCGTCTCTCCGCCGCCAAGCAGGAAGGCAGAAGAGGGCCCTTTGCTGGGGGCGTTTGTATCGACGCTCATCGTTGTTCTGGTTCCGGTCCTCGATAACCAAGCATAAAGCACAAAGCGGCCACCGGCCAAAGCGCGGAGGCGAACGGTCGGGGAAAGCTAAAGACGTGGCGGCTGTGGCCGATATTGTTGGGCAGTCATCTGGAAGCCAGCTCCGTACGGGTTGGCTCGGGTGTCAGGGACATGGCACGTTGGGCCCATGACCAGCATTTGCTGTTGTTTTACATTAGCTAGCCCAATGCGACCAAACCCATGAGCATTCGCTGGTTCGGTCCCGGCGAGTGCGTTATCGAACGTGTCGCCAGCAGGCATCAACATTGTCAACGCCAGTCGAGACCCTTTCATGTATAGATCCAGGCTCCTCCCCATGGGGCTTTCCCTGCTGTTGCTTGCCCCTGGCGCTACCCACGCGCTGGATTTGTTGGATGGTCGACTTGCGCTGAATGGTTTCGGCACACTCGGCGTGGCCCGCAGTACCGACTCGGACGCCGAATTCATTCGCGATATCAGCCAGCAGGACGGCACGGCCGGCGACTGGGATGGGGATGTCGACAGTCGCCTCGGAGTGCAGCTGCGCGCAAACCTCACCGAGACGCTCGACGCGGTCGTGCAGAGTGTGTCGCGTTACGACCATCATGGCAGCTACGAGCCCAAGCTGACCTGGGCGTTTCTCCGTTACAACCCGGACCCCGCGGTTACGCTGCGCCTGGGCCGGGTGGCGCTGGATACCTATATGCTCGCCGACTCGCGCGATGTCGGTTATTCCTACCTGTGGGTGCGGCCGCCTGTGGATTACTACGGTATGCGCCATCTTTCACATATCGATGGCGGCGACATAGTGTTGCGCCGTCCCCTGGGCGAGGGGCTTCTCTGGGGCAAGCTGTACGCGGGGCGGGCAGACGAGAAGGTGAACTCCGATTTCGTAGATGTCGTACTCGACGCAACCGGTAGCAGTGTCTACGGTGGCCATATCAATTACGATATCGGTCGCTGGCGCTGGCAGCTTGGTCTGAGCGAAATTGACTACAAGCTCAAGGCGCCAGACGAGTTTCTTCGCCAGCTTGACCTGCTCGCGTACGCGCTACCGCAACTGGCGGCTGGTCTGCGTGACGCAGTCGCACCGGCCACCATTCAGATGAGTTCCGTTGGCATGGCCTACGACCGTGGCCCGTTGCAGGTTCAGGCGATGCTCGGCCAGCTGAACCGGACGGGGGAAGAAGCGGACCTTTCGAGCGCGTTTGTTACTGCGGGCTATCGCCTCGAGCCGGTTACCCCGTTCGTATCGTTGTCCGGCTCGCGTACGCGCGGTATCGCGCTCAGTGACTTCGGTATTCCTTCGAGCGCAAGAGTAGGCCTGACCCAGCAGACGCTCTCGTTGGGAGCGCGCTATGACATCAAGCGGAACGTGGCGCTCAAGGGCCAGGTGGATTTCATCAACGTCGATCAGGCCGGGCTGATGTGGCGCAATATACAGCCTGACTGGGATCAGGACACGACGGTGTTCAGTCTCGCTCTCGACTTCGTCTTCTAGGGGGCCATATGAAGAAATACCCGCTTCTTCTAGCCCTCCTGATACTGTCACTTTCGGTGCCTGCATCGCTTCGAGCCGAACTCGTGGTGATTGTTCACCCGAGTGCCGAAACCGACCAGCTGAGCCGCAGCGACCTGATCAACATCTTCATGGGACGTTATCGGAAACTGCCTTCCGGTGTCGCTGCTTTGCCTGTGGACCTGGGGCCGCTTAGAGAGCGTTTCTATCGTCAGTTGGTCAACAAGGACCTTGCCGAGATCAATTCGTATTGGGCTCGTCTGGTGTTCTCCGGTCAGGCCTCGCCGCCCTTGCAGCTTGCCGAGGAGAAAGAAATGCTGGCTTACCTGCGTCGCAACCCGGGCGCGATCGGCTTCATCGACAGAGCGAACGTACCCGAGGATATGGTGGTGGTACTGGCGTTCCCTGATCGGACGCCACAGTGAAGTCCTTCGCTCGCCTGTTCCGCACTCGGCTCGCCCTGCGTAGCGCAGCGCTGACGCTGGTTGCGGTTGGCTTGCTCGGCGCGCTATCGCTGATCGGCGCGATGATGATCAGCGAACGGCGCGAGCGCAACGAGCAGCATCAGCGCCTGGAAGAATTGCTCGACACGGTGGAACGCACAGTGCAAATCGCCTGCTTCCTGGATAATCGGGATCTTGCGGCCGAAGTGGCCAGCGGTCTGCTCAGCAACGGCATCGTCGGGCGGGTTCGGATCGTGCAGGCCGGCTCGGTCCTCCTGGAGATGGGTGATAGCAGCCGAGGATCTGCTGCGGCACTGGAACGGTCAGTGGTCTCGCCCTTCGTCGCCAACGACGAAGTCTGCCGGATTTATCTCACACCCAACGCCGAGCAGATTCGCCAGTCGGTATTCGAGGCATCGCTATTCACGGCGATCCTGCTCACGCTTCAGTTGATCGGCATCGGGACCGCGGTAGTCTGGGTAATCGTGCGGCTGGTGACGCGGCCCATCAGAGATGTTTCGCGGCGGTTACGCGAGCTCGATGGCGAAAGTGGTGAGAAACTCCTTGTTCCTCCCGGTAACGAACAGGACGAGCTCGGTCGGCTGGTGATGAGCGTTAACGCCATGATCGACCGGCTGGTGTCGTCGCTGCGCGGAGAGCGGGAGCTGCGCGTCCGGCGCGAGGTCGAGGAACGACGTTTTCGTACCATCTTCGATAATGTCGAAACCGGCATTTTCGAAGTCGATGGGAGTGGCCGACTACTGTCTGCCAATCCGGCATTCAAGGGAATGTTCGGGCTGCCCACGGCGACGGACCTGTCGCCCGGCATGGTGCGGCTCTGCGATCTGTGCGAGCTGTCGCCGGCTGAGATTGGCGGATTGCTCGCTGGCTGCGAAGCAGATCGGCCCGCTCAGCAACTCGAGGTTCGGCTCGGGAGCGCAGGGCATTCGCGTTGGATAGCGATGCTGGTCAACGTGTATGAGCCTGACCGTTACCAGGGCGTCGCGAACGATGTCACTGAAAGACATCTTGCCACCCAGGCCGCCGAGCAGATGGCTCTGACCGATCCGCTTACCGGTCTGGGTAACCGTCGAGGCCTGACACGACGTCTGGAACAGGCGGTGCTTGGGCTGGAAGCGAATCCGGCGCAGCGCCCGGTACTGATAATGCTCGATCTGGATCGTTTCAAGCAGGCTAACGATACCTTCGGCCACGCCATGGGTGATCGGATCCTGCAACATGTCGCGCGGCTGTGGACCGAGCTGGTGCGTGACGATGACTTCGTCGCGAGGCTTGGCGGCGATGAGTTCGTTGTGCTGCTGAACGGGCCGGTCCGGCGTGAGTCGCTGGAACGCATCCTGTCGCGCTTTCTGGAACTGGTCAATATGCCGATACCGCTGGACGCCGAGCGCTCGGCGCGGGTCGGCGCCAGCCTGGGCATCGCTACCCTTGGCGAGGATGCCCACACGCCGGAGACCCTGTTGGGCCATGCTGACGAGGCGATGTACCGGGCTAAGCGTGCAGGCCGCAACTGCTATCGCTTCTATGCTGACGAAGCTGGCTAGCCATTCGTCGAAGTCGGCGAACTGCCTCGCGGCAAGTGCTTCCAATGGGGAAGGGCGTGCCGCGCCCCATGAGAATCTGGCCGACCAACGTTGAGCGTAACTGCTCAGTCCGACCGCGTGCTGCGCCACAACGCGGCGCCGCCGCTGATGCCAGCGGCGTCCGGCTTGACGATGATGCGTTCGGATAGCGCGAGCTGCACCAGCCGAGCGTTCCCACCAGCTAGAACGACCCGATCGGGCCGCAGCATGCGGTCGAGCACTTCCAGGGCATATTCCAGACGTTGGTTCCAGCGGGTCTTGCCGATGCGCGACAGAGCATCTGTACCCAGGTACTGATCGTAGGTGAGGTTGCTGCGGATCGGATGATGGGCTATTTCCAGATGCGGCATCAGCTCGCCGTGCCGGAACAGGGCCGTACCGAAGCCGGTGCCCAGGGTTATAACCAGTTCCAGTCCGACGCCGTCGATAAGAGCGAAGCCCTGCATGTCGGCGTCGTTGAGCAGATGCGTAGGGCAGCCCAAAAGCTCGAAAAGTCTTTGTTCGAGGGGGAAGTCGACCCAGGGCGCATTGCCCAGGTTCGCTGCGGTCAGCACACGCCCGTCGCGCACTGCACCAGGAAAGCCGACCGCTATCCGGTCATAGGCAGGAAGAGGGCTGACGAGCGCGCTGACCAGCTCGAGCATCTTCTCCGGCGGGCAGGGGCGGGGCGTTGGTACCCTGACTCTCTCGCACTGCGGCGTGCCGAAGTTATCCAGCACGGCCGCCTTCACTGAGGTACCACCAATATCGATAGCGAGAATTCCTGCGGGCATGGCTGCTCCGTTGTGTTAGCTAACCCCGGTTGGCCCGTCCAGAACCATGCGTACCTTCCTGGCCAGGTCACCCGGCATGTACGGCTTGGAAATGACTTCGAACTCCGAGCCGCCGAGGTCGGTTCGCTCGAGAGAGTTTTCAGCATAGCCGGTGGTGAGCAACACCTTCATCCGCGGTTTGCGCTTGCGAACTTCCCGCGCGAGCATGACGCCGTTCATGCCGCCTGGCATGATCAGATCGGTGAACAGCAAATCGAAATGTTTGCCCCGGTCGAGAATCGCCAGTGCTTCGCGCGCATTGAGCGCGGTTTCCGACTCGTATCCATAGTCTTCCAGGACCATCCTGGCCAGCTCGGCGACGTCCGGACGGTCTTCGACGATCAGGATACTCTCCTGCCCGTTGCGATCCTCCAGCCGGATCTCAGAAGCCTGCGGCGACACGCTGCTGTCGTCGGCAGGAAAATACAGGCGCACGGTGGTCCCGACGTCCTCTTCGGAATAAATGCGCGCGCTACCGCCGGACTGTTTCACGAAACCATAGACCATCGAGAGGCCCAATCCCGTCCCTTTGCCTTCCTCCTTGGTGGTGAAGAACGGGTCCATGACGCGATCGCGGATGCTTGAGGGCATACCGATCCCGTTATCGGTCACCGCCACGCTCACGTAGCGTCCCGGCATGAGCCCGTCGTAGGACATGCTGGCGAGGTCGCTGACAACCACGTTTCGCGTCTCGATACTGACCGAGGGTTGTGACCGACCGTTTAACGCATCGCGTGCGTTGAGCAGAATATTGAGTAGCGCTACCTCGGTCTGGGTGGGGTCGATCCGACAGTTCCACAGATCCGGAGCCAGCAAGATACGCAGCTCCACACCGGGCAGGGTACGTTCGGCCATTTCGTCAGCGGTACGAATCACGCTATTCAGATTCAGCACGCGACCTTCGAGCTTCTGCTTGCGCGAAAACGCGAGCAGTTGCTGCGTCAGAGTGGTGGCCCGTTCGGCCGCGGCCTTGGCATGGCTGGCGCTGCGAATCAGTCGCTCCTGCTCGAAATGTGGCTTCGCCGCTGTCCGCTGGATAATGTCGATGTAACCCATCATCACTTGCAGCAGGTTGTTGAAGTCATGCGCGATGCCGCCGGTCAACTGACCCAGCGCTTCCATCTTGTGCGACTGGCGCAGCGCTTCCTCGGCATCACGTCTGCGGCTGATATCCAGCTGAGAGGCAAAGAAATAGATCAGCTGGCCGGCGTCGTTGTACACCGGCGAGATGAACAGGGCGTTCCAGAAGGTCGAACCGTCCTTGCGGTAGTTGATCAGCTCGACCGAGATTTCTTCCCGCGCTTCGACCGCTTCGCGGATGCTGGCTACCACGCTGCGATCGGTCTCAGGACCCTGCAGAAAACGACAGTTGCGACCGAGGATCTCGGCGGGCCGGTAGCCAGTCATTTCAACGAAGGCATTGTTCGCGAAGATGATCGGATTATCGTCCCGATTGGGATCGGTGACGATCATCGGCATGCGCGTCGTTTCGACTGCGGCAAAGAAGATGTCCTTGCCGGGCTTGTTGATATCCAGGGGAGAGGAGAAGTTGTCAACGCGGGTGTTGGCAGGTTTGAAATCGTCGGACAAGAGCGTACCCGATCCTAGCGTCAGCGGAGTTGGTGACAAACGGACGGCTATTTTAGTCGGAGTGTTCCGGTTTAGCCATCACTGCGCCAGCGCGGGGACGGCTGGTTGCAGGCGAAATGTCGCCTGTCGTATCCCCTGTGGTTATGGACCGCAATCACCGATTTGCGGTCTGGCCTTGCTGTCTTGCGCTTTGGCCGATATGACCTTGGGTGGCGCTGCTGGCCCGGCTACGCTGGGAGCCAAACAACGCCAACAAGGATTGCCGATGCCCCGCCTTACGCTAGCCGGCCTCACATTGCTTACGCTAACCGCTACGCACGCCCAAGCCCAGTCCCCGCTGCCACCGCCGGAGTCGGTACGTCTCGATCAGTTGCGCCTGATGCAGGGCTTCCCACCGCCGCCTGACAAGCAGGTTACTGCGGCGACCTTTCTCACCCAGTACCCGCAGATTCGCTGGGCTTTTCATCACATGCGCGAACTGTTGCCGACCCGGGCCATTCCGCGTGGCAATGGCGGCGTGGCCGAGTTGCCCCGCGGTCAGGATCTGAGTGAAGCGATTTCAAGCATGCGCTTTCAGGGCCCCGAGGGCGAAATGACCTTCGCCGAGTACCTCAAGGCCACGTATGCCGATGCGACTATCATCCTCAAGGACGGCAAGATCGTTTACGAGGCCTATCACGAAGGCATGCCCGACGATCATCCGCATATCATGTGGTCGATGACCAAATCCTTCGCCGGCATCCTGGCTACGCAGCTGATCGAAGAGCGCGTCCTCGACGCCGAGGCGCAGATCACCGATTACTTGCCGGAGCTGGCCGAGAGCGGCTGGAAGGGCGCCACGCTGCAACAGTTGTTGAACATGACGGCGGACATCGACTACAGCGAAATCTACGCCAATGCCGAGTCCGACGTGGTCAAATACGCACTTGCTGCCGGCATGATGCCCGCTCCGGTCGACTACGCCGGGCATCGCGATCTGTACAGTTATCTGCCGACCATCGGCACTGCTGACGAACACGGCCGCTATTTCCGCTACCGCACGGTGCACACCGAAGTGCTCGGCTGGGTATTGCGCCGGGCCACCGGCAAGCACATGGCCGAACTGATCAGCGAGCGTATCTGGCGCAAGATCGGCGCCGAGCACGATGCCTATATGCTGCTTGACCGCAACGGTACCGAATGGGCCGGAGCCGGCATGAACGCCACCCTGCGTGATCTGGCGCGCTTCGGCGAGATGATGCGCCTCGAGGGCGAGTTCAATGGCCAACGCATCATTGATCGGTCGGTAGTGCGCAGCATCCGCGAGGGCGCCGACCGCGAAGCGTTCAAGGCTTCGGGCCGCGACTATCAGCCGGGTTACTCCTATCGCAACCAGTGGTGGATCAGCCACAACGAGGACGGGGCCTACGAGGCGCTGGGTGTGCACGGGCAGATGATTCATGTGAACCCGGCGGCCGGTCTCGTAGTGGTGCGGCTGTCGTCGCATCCGGTGGCGACCACCGGGCAGACCTTCCCGATGACGCTACCGGCGCTTGAGGCGCTGGCGGATATGCTGAGGTAACGGACGAATCGTGTTCAGTCGTCGCTTTCGAGTTCGGCGAGCATCTCGCGTGGCACGTCGCGCCGGTGGGCCAGGCTGGTCTCGCCGGTATCGGGATGAAACACGATGACCACATCACGCCGCTCGATCTGGCGGCGCAGGCGCTCGACGCGTTGCTCCAGCGTCGCCTCGTATCCGTTGTCGGTACCGTCGCGGGTGACGAAGTCTTCCAGCAGGCGTTGCAGCGTCTCGGAGTCGAGCAGTTGGTAGGGTATCAGCATGGGTCTACTTCCCGGATGACCAGTACGATGTAAGGGCCCGGCAATGCTACACTGCCGGGCCTGTCGAGTTGAACCAGGCCGTCATGATCACCGATCCGCTGTTCTATCTGTGCGCCATCCCCGCCGTGCTGCTGTATGGCATCGCCAAGGGCGGGTTCGGTGGAAATATCGCGATTCTTTCCGTCCCGCTGATGTCGCTGGTGATCTCTCCGCAGATAGCCGCGGCGATTTTGTTGCCGATTCTCTGTGCAATGGATCTGGTCGCGCTGCGTACGTTCCGTGGCCGCTGGGATAAAGCCAATCTGCGTATCATCATCCCGGCATCGCTGGTAGGCGTCGTGCTCGGTGCGCTGACGTTTCGGGTGCTCAACGAAGCGCATATTCAGGTGATGATCGGCGCCATAGCACTGTTGTTTGTCCTGAGCATCTGGTTGCGCCGCGACAATCCGCCACGCAAGAGCGCGAGTTCGGTTCGCGGGGGCTTCTGGGGCATGGTGTCGGGTTTCACCAGCTTCGGTATTCATGCCGGTGGTCCACCGATCAATATCTACCTGCTGCCGCAGCGCATGGAAAAGACCGTGCTGATGGGCACTATTGCGGTGTTCTTCACGGTGGTGAACCTCGTCAAGGTGCCGGGTTACATCTATTTGGGACAGTTCACTCCGACCAATCTGCTTACCTCGCTGGTGCTTCTGCCATTGGCGCCCGTCGGCGTGCGCATGGGCTTCTGGATGTTGCAGAAGACCAACGAGCAGGTGATCTACAAGCTGTGCTACATCTTCCTGTTCTTTACCGGCGGAAAGTTGCTGTACGACGGCGTGCGGGCATTGATGACCGGCTGATCAGTTGCGCTTGCCGCCGCGGATCAGTTCCCTGAGCAAAAAACGCGACGGGTGCACGGCGTCGGCTACGGCCTTGGGCAACGGCAGGGGCTCGCCTCCGAGCCAGGCTGCAATCAGTTCACCGCTCAGCGGCGCACTGAGCAGGCCGCGCGATCCGTGCGCTGCGTTCACGTACAAGCCGTCCAGCCAGGGAGCCGGCGTTTCCAGCTTGCGCGCAGCATCCTTGCGCAGCACCGCGTAGTTCTCGCTGAACGCCTGGGCATCGACTACCGGGCCGATGACCGGCAGGTAATCGGGAGTAGTGCAGCGCAGCGCTGCACGCGCCTTGAGCTGCGCAGGGTCCAGCGACTGCGTACCCACCGCCTCGGCAAAATCCGCCGAGAGGCTGGGCAGCAGATTCAGATTGTCGCGGCTTTCTTCGGCACTGGGCTCGCAATCCATCCGGTCGAACCGAAAGCTGGCGCCAACGTGATGCTCACCACCGCGCGCCGGCGACACGTAGCCTTCGGCACAGAGCACCGTTCGCAGTTTCTGGCTGGCCTCGGTTGCCGGCAGGTGGGTTATCTGACCGCGTATCGCCTTGAGTGGCAGATGGGCGGTTTGCTGGAATCGCAGGCTGTCGGCAGCGGCGCAGACGACCGCCACCGCGGCGCTGACCAAGGTTTCGCCTGCGCCGTTGATTGCGCTCCAGCGTTTGCCTGAGTCCTGTTGCAGCCGCATCGCATCGTGGCATGTCAGCAGCGTGATGTTCGAATGTTGCAGCAACGCGTGGCACAGCGCAGGCGGATGTACCCAGCCGCCACCAGGAAAAATCAGACCATTACGATCCACCCGGATACCGGCCAGCTCGCTTGCTTCGCTGGCGTCGACCCAGTGCAGGAACGAAGCGGGATAACCGTTCGCGGCGATGTCTTGCAGACGTGTTTCGTCCCTTTCATCCGCCGCCAGCTGCAGGATGCCGCACGGCTCCCAGCTGGCTCCGTCGATTGGCAGGCGCTGGCGCAACAGCCGCAGGCAATAGGCATAGCTGGCCTGCACGAAGCGGGACAGCGGGGTTGGGTGGGCCGACAGTTTGCAATAGAGGATACCCTGCGGGTTGCCGGACGCCTCCTGCGCTTCGCCTGGGTGCCGCTCGATGACCGTAACGGTCCACCCGCGCTGCGCCAGGGCAGATGCCGTACTGCACCCGGCCAGCCCCGCGCCGATGATCAAGGCGGTACGCTCTGCCTGCGGCTGCAGCGGGCGACTGTACCACGGTGGGCTCCACGATGACTCCGCTCGCGGCAGCAGTCGGCCGGTAAGCATCTCCCGCTTGCGACCGTATCCCTTGACCTTCTGCATGGCGAAACCGGCCGCCTGCAAGCCGCGGCGCACGTGACCAACGCTGGTGAAGGTAGCGACCGTGGCGTTTTCCGCGGACAGACGCGCCATCGTTCGATACAGCTGCGGCTGCCACATGTCCGGGTTCTTCGCTGGCGCGAATCCGTCCAGGAACCAGGCATCGATTGACGCATCGAGTTGCGGCAGGGTTTCGAGCAGATCGCCGATCAGCAGCGTCAGTGTCACCCGGCCGTCGTCGAAGCGGAACCGTTGCCAGCCACCGGCCAAATCCTCGTACTGTGCCAGCAATTGCGTAGTCCACCGGTCGAGCTCCGGCCAAAGCGCCAGTGCGCGGCGCAAGTCTGCCAGGCCAAGCGGAAATTTCTCTGTGCTGACGAAGTGCAGCCGGGCACCGGCCGGGGCGCACTGCTCCCACAACCGCCAGGCGCAGAGAAAGTTGAGACCGGTACCGAAACCAGTCTCGGCGATGCAGAACGCATCGTCAGGGGCAAGGGCTGCCCAACGCTCCGTCAGGGCGTTATGGTGAAGGAACACGTGGCGCGTCTCTTCGAGCCCGGATTCGCGAGAGAAGTACACATCGCCAAACGCAGCCGAAAACGGCTGCCCGTCGTCTGTCCAGGTCAGGTCTGCTTGGTGCGGGGAAGTGGTCACAGCGGCTCCGCCGAAATCGATCGGCTTATTCTAGCGCCAATTCATAGCGCCATCGTACCGCGGTGGCTGTCAGCTCATGTTCGGGAGAATCAACAACAGCCAGGTTGCGAGAAATATCAGCGCGACCGTCGACCATTTGGCTTTCGGGAATCGTTTCATACCGTACCTTATTGTTTTTGTTTGGGGCGGCTCGTGTCAGCCGCCGGCACATCCATTCCGGCAAATCATCCTGCGAGCACCAATCCGGCGCCTCTCTATGCAGGTAACGCCTAACGTCCGTTACAGGGTCGGACGTAGCTGCCGCAAGTCCGTTCCATCATCCTAGATGCCAAACCGGCGATCTATTAGATGAATTGGCTACAACCAGGGCGACTATTGTCGCCATCCTCTATGACGAAGCTATGACCGTTACACCCCAGCAATCGCGGCATTATCGTGAAACGCCCGAGACAAAGCCATCGCTGGCAAAAGGCTGGTACGGCTGCTGCCGTTACGTTAGTCCGTGGCAGGGTTGAGGAGGCCATCAGTGCGGGCTGCCATGATCAGATCATTGCGCTGCACGCCGCCCAGCGAGTGAGTCCACCAGGAAACGGTCACCTTGCCCCATTCGGTCAGCAAGGTTGGATGGTGATTCTCCGCCTCGGCCAGCTGACCAATTTGATTGGAAAATGCCAGCGCGTCGGCGAAATTCGAGAATGCATACGACTTGATCAACCGAGGTACGTCATCGATCTCGACCAGTTGCCAAGCGGGCAGCTCGGCCAGTAGCGGGTCGAGCTCATTGCGGGCAAGCAGTTGCCGAGAGTCGGTAGTGAGAGGTTGGTCCGCGAGGCGCATGGCAAAAACTCCGGTTCTGAAGGTCTATTGAGCGTAGCAGCCAGGTGATGCGGGTACTGTTGCGGTGCGTTTCGGCGGTATCATTACGGCTTTTGGCCGGCGGAGGACTCATGGCGCGCAGATGGTGGGACCGGGCGTTGCGGTTTATGGGCTGGCGCCCCGACAACACCACGCACCAGGAAAAACTCATTTCCGCCCTAGGGGCCACGCTGTCATTGCTGTTGGTGTACTGGGTCACGCATCTCGGTCTTGCCGGCGAAGGTGCCCTGTGGGTGACAGGCTCGATGGGTGCCAGCGCCGTACTGGTGTTCGCCATGCCGCACGGGGTGCTCTCCCAGCCATGGTCGGTCATCGGCGGCCAGACCATCTCGGCCGCGTTCGGCGTCGCCTGCCTGATCTGGATGCCACCCGGCCCGTGGGTCGCGGCGCTTGCCGTGGGGGGGAGCATTGCGCTGATGATGTACGCGCGCTGTCTCCACCCGCCTGGCGGCGCAACGGCGATGATCGCCGTGTTGGGCGGGCCGGCGATCGTGTCGGACGGATTCAGCTTCGTGTTGTATCCGATATTGCTCGACTCGGTCGTCATCATCGCTGCCGCGATTCTGTTCAATGGCCTGTTCGCATGGCGACGCTATCCGCTCGGCCTGTCCAGCTTTCAGGTCACCCGGACGCCCGGTATCGCGCCGGAAGACTTTCATCACGCCCTGAAGCAGATGAACTCGTTTACCGACATCGATTTTGACGACCTGCTCAAGGTCATGGAGCTGGCTAGCAAACATGCCCGAGCAGACTCACTGGATGAGCGCGATCTCTTTGAAGGAGCCTTCTACAGCAATGGACTCCCTGGCGAGAACTGGTCGGTGCGTCAGCTGACGCAGATCGTCCATACCCGGCCTGGACGAGCGGGGCGGGTTCGCTACCGTATCGTCAAGGGCAAAGGCGAGGGCGGCAACGGCATCGCCAAGACCAGCGAGTTCCTCCGTTGGGCACGCTACCAGGTGGAAAAGACCGAAGACGGCTGGCACCGAACCAACCAGGCCACTCCGGCCGGGCAAGCTGCAACCAAGGTCTAACCAGTCCGCACCTACCCCATGTAGGAGCGGCGCTGGCCGCGAAGAAGCATGCACGGTTTCTCCGCGAACCTTTCTCCGCTGGCCGGCAAAACCAACCTACCTACACCACCAATACAGTTGCCCCTCACACCGCTATTCCATCTGTAACTATCGACACCTCAACCCGAGCCCTACAATGGTGCGATCCATCTCCTTTGCCTCGAGCTCTCCATGCATATCACCTCCGGCCGTTGGGTCTACGGTTTCCTGTTGGCGCTGACCACCACCATGTTATGGGGCGTGCTGCCGATCATGCTCAAGGAAGTGCTCAGCGGCATGGACCCGTACACGGTCACCTGGTACCGCCTGTTTACGGCCGGCGTGGTGTTGTTCATCTGGCTGGCATCGCGCGGCAAGCTACCATCGATCCGTGCGCTGTCGACGACCAACCGTTGGCTGCTCGCTGTCGCCATCCTCGGCCTGGCCTGCAATTATGTGCTCTATCTGATGGCGCTGAACCGCCTGACACCCGGCACCATGCAGCTGATGATCCAAACCGCGCCGATCATGCTCATGCTGGGCAGCATGCTGGTATTCCGCGAACGCTTCGGCATCGGTCAACTGATCGGCCTGCTCACGCTGCTGGTCGGCTTCGGGCTATTCTTCAACCAGCGGCTGGAAGAGCTATTCACCCAGCTCACCGACTACACCCTCGGCATCCTGATAACCTTGGCGGCCGCCTTCACCTGGGCGCTGTACGGCCTGGCGCAGAAGCAATTGCTGAGCATCTGGTCTTCCGTTTCGGTGATGATGGTGATCTATCTGGCCTGCTCGGTCTTGCTGCTCCCGCTGGCCTCGCCGCTGCAGGTAGTCGAACTCACCCCTTTGCAGGGCTGGTTCCTGGCCGGTTGTTGTCTGAACACCCTGGTGGCCTATGGCGCCTTCGCCGAAGCACTTGCGCATTGGGAAGCTTCACGCGTCAGCGCCACGGTCGCTACAACGCCATTGTTCACTTTCAGCATGGTCGCGCTGGGCTCGATGATCTGGCCGGGCGTGGTCAAACCGGAGCTGCTCAACAGTCTGGCCTATCTCGGAGCGCTGCTCGTCGTCAGCGGGTCTGCGCTGATCGCACTCGCCCCGAGCCTGATCCAGAACCTGCGCAATCGCCGCCTGCGGCGCGTCGCTGAAACCCCGCCGCCACCGGCGAGCTGACCCGTGCGAAAGCCGTACCGCCCTGGTGGACCTCCGTATGGATGATCGGCTGGCCAATTGGATAATTCTTAGGGCTATATGCGCGGATTCAGGCTAGGGACACTGCAGCCCAACGTCGTTTTACAGCGCTAAGCCGTAAGTTGCCCTGGATCGTCCGAATTGCCCCATTGCCTGAGCGATTATTATCCCTGCCTCGCTGCCTACAGCATTTTCTCGGGCTTCACTGCCTGGTCGAACTGTGTCTCGTCCAGGTACCCCAACGCCAGTGCTGCCTGCCTGAGCGTGGTGCCTTCCTGATACGCCCTCTTCGCAATGTCCGCCGCCTTGTCATAACCGATGACCGGGTTGAGCGCGGTGACCAGCATCAGCGAATTGTCCAGATGCTCGCGCATGCGCCGCGCATCCGGTTCCAGACCCTCGATACAGTGTTCTCGAAAGCTGTTGCAGCCGTCTGCGAGCAGGCGGACGCTTTGCAGAACGTTGTGAATGATCACAGGTTTGAACACGTTGAGCTGCAACTGGCCGTTGCTCGCGGCGATGGTGAGGGTGGTGTCGTTACCGATGACTTGGCAAGCGATCATCGTCAGCGCTTCGCACTGGGTCGGGTTGACCTTACCGGGCATGATCGAACTGCCTGGCTCGTTGGCTGGCAGGCGCACTTCGGCGAAGCCGGCACGCGGGCCGCTACCGAGCAGGCGCAGATCGTTGCCCAGCTTCATCAGCGTCACGGCGAGTTGCTTGAACGCAGCGTGCAGCTGCACCAGCGGTTCGTGCCCGCTCAGCGCGGCGAACTTGTTCGGTGCACTGGTGAAGGGAAGACCAGCCAGCAATGCCACCTCTTCAGCCAGCCCTTCAGCGAAGCCTTGCGGAGCGTTGAGTCCGGTGCCCACTGCGGTGCCGCCCTGGGCCAGTTCGCAGACCAACGGTAACGCCTGCTCGATCGCTCCGAGTCCCATATCCAGTTGCGAGACGAAGGCGGATAGCTCCTGGCCGAAGGTCACCGGGGTGGCGTCCATCATGTGCGTGCGGCCGATCTTGATCAGCTCGGCATGCTGCTTGGCCTGGTCTTCCAATGCGTTGCGCAGTGCACGTACAGCGGGCACCAATCGGTCGCCGGTTTCCTGCACCGCCGCAACATGCATGGCGCTGGGGAAGGTGTCGTTGGAACTTTGCGACTTGTTCACGTGGTCGTTGGGGTGTACCGGTGCTTTCACGCCCAGCGGTTCGCCGGCCAGCTCGTTGGCACGGTTGGCGATAACCTCGTTGACGTTCATGTTGCTTTGCGTGCCGCTGCCGGTCTGCCACACCGATAGCGGAAAGTGATCGTCCAGTCGTCCGGCCAGTATCTCGTCCGCGGCTCGCTCGATCAGCGAAGCGACGCTCTCGTCCAGCGTGCCGAGCCTGCGGTTGGTGCGCGCGGCTGCCTTCTTCAGCAACGCCAGCGCCCGTACCACCGCCAGCGGTATGCGTTCCTCGCCAATGGCAAAGTGATGAAGCGAACGCTGCGTCTGGGCGCCCCAATAGCGGTCGGAAACGACCTCGATGGGGCCCATGCTGTCGGATTCGGTGCGTGTGCTCATGATCTCTCCGCTGTGGTGAAGACTGGTTGTGGGTGTCAGTATAGAAAGCCTGATTCTGACTGGAGTCGACATCGTGCGCGCATGTTTGTTGCTGTTGATCTACCTGATGGTGCACCCTGCACTTGCCGATGACGCGAGCCACCGCGCCAGCGCCGAACGCTTTCTCAAGCTGGCTAACGCCGAGCGGATGACCCAGCCGGTCTACGACGAAGTGAGCCGCGCACTGCACGTTCACTTCGCCCAGGCCGGGGGCAGCATGCATCAGGAAAAGCTGCTCAGGCGATACCAGCAGCGCGCCAGGGCGGAAGTGGATCGGTATCTGGCCTGGCCAGTCATCAAGCACGAGCTGATCGACGTCTACCTGCCGTTGTTCAGCGAAGCCGAGTTTGAGGAGCTATCCAGGTTCTACGAGTCCGGAGTGGGGCGCAAGCTGCTGGAAAACCTGCCGCAGCTGACTGAGAGTTCGATGCACATCGTCCGCACCCGGACCCGCGAGCAAGTCTCACCGGTGATCGACGCCATGCTGTTGGAGATGGCCCAGGAAATCGAACCCCGACGAGGCCCTCTGCGCTGAGATATCACGTGGGTTAAACTAGCGCGAACGCAGCCGAATTCAGCGAAGAGGTAGACATGGGCCAGACTCAATCCGAACTCGAACAGGCTCTGCAGGGCCTGGCACCCAGCCACTTGGAGCTGGTCAACGAAAGCCATATGCACAGCGTGCCGCCCGGGTCAGAGTCACACTTCAAGGCGGTGATCGTCAGTGGCGAGTTCGCCGGGCTCAATGCAGTCAAGCGTCACCAGGCGGTATACCGCACGTTGGGCGATCTGATGTCACGCATTCATGCACTGGCTCTGCACACCTATACCCCCGAGGAATGGGCCGCACGCATGCAGGCCCCGGACTCGCCCAACTGTCTCGGCGGCAGCAAGGCTGACCGGCACTAATTCACCGCCGGCGGCAAACTTGCTAGACTCCCGCGCTTTCAATTGGTGCGCCCTTTACGTGGGCGATTACTGAACACGAGGTAAGTCATGTCCCGCATCGTCGTCGTGGCGCTGTACAAGTTCGTCACGCTTGAAGATTATCAAGAGCTTCGCCAACCCCTGCTCGATACGCTGATCGCCAATGGCGTGAAAGGCACCCTGCTTTTGGCGCTGGAAGGCATCAACGGCACCATTGCCGGACCGCGTGACGGCATGGATCAAGTGCTCGCCTGGTTGCGCCAGGATTTCCGCCTGGCCGATCTGGACTGGAAGGAGTCGCTCTGCGACGAGATGCCGTTCTACCGCACCAAGGTCAAGCTGAAGAAAGAGATCGTCACCCTCGGGGTGCCCGGCATCAGCCCGAACGAGAGAGTCGGCACCTATGTCGAGCCGAAGGACTGGAACACGCTGATCAGCGATCCGGAGGTGCTGCTCATCGACACGCGCAACGACTATGAGGTATCCATCGGAACCTTCGAAGGCGCAGTCGATCCGAAAACCAAGACCTTTCGTGAGTTTCCCGAATACATCAAGCAGCATTTCGATCCGGAAAAACACAAGAAGGTCGCCATGTTCTGCACCGGCGGCATCCGCTGCGAGAAGGCCTCGAGCTACATGTTGCAGCAGGGTTTTGACGAGGTATATCACCTCAAGGGCGGCGTGCTGAAGTATTTCGAGGAGGTGCCTGCCGAGCAGAGCAAGTGGGACGGCGAACGTTTCGTGTTCGACAACCGGGTGACGGTGCGCCACGACCTTGCCCCCGGCTCGTTCGACCAGTGCCATGCCTGCCGACACCCGGTCTCTGCCGACGACCTTGCTTCGCCGCAATATGAACATGGCATCAGCTGTCCGCACTGTTACGACAGCCTGCCGGAAAAGACCCGGCGCCGCGCAGAGGAACGCCAGAAGCAGATCGAACTGGCGCGTCGGCGTAACCAGCCGCATCCGATCGGCTTGCCGCAGGAACTGGCTTCGCCGAACGCCAAATCGTGACGGAGTAACCGATGTCCCAGCGCCTGCTCTACGTAATGGATCCGATGTGTTCCTGGTGCTGGGGCTTCGCTCCGGTAATCGACGCGATGGTTCAACTGGCTCCCGAGCTGCCATTGCATCTGGTCGCTGGTGGGCTGCGTCCTGGGCATGGCGAGCCATTGGATGAACGAACCCGCTCGGCCCTGGCCGAGCACTGGCAGGCGGTGCAGGCGGCTTCGGGTCAGTCGTTCGTATCGCCTGCCGAATTACCCGATTCGTTTATTTACGATACCGAGCCCGCCTGCCGCGCATTGCTGGTCGGCCGCGGCCTGGACGCAGCGCGAGCCTGGCCGTTCGTCCGGCTGATGCAACAGGCTTTCTACGTCGAGGCGATGAATCTGAGCGATGCGCGGGTGCTGATGGAGCTGGCGGTTCAGGCTGGTTACGATCGCAGCCAATTCGCTGAAGCCTATGCTTCGGAGCTGGCGCGCGCGGCAATCGCGGCGGACTTTTCCTGGACGCGCGATCTGGGGATTGCGGGCTTTCCCACCTTGCTGGCCGAGCGTAACGGCCAGCTGGCTCTGCTGGCCAACGGATATCAGCCGCAGGAGGTTGTCATTCCGCTGTTCGAGCGCTGGCTCGCGGCAGGAAGAGGTGTCGCCTCGGCGTGATCAGTTTGTCGACCTCGGTGCACCTTGCACTACATGTGCTGTTGCCGCTCGCTCTGGCCTGGACGTTTTTTCGCGCCCGCTGGAAGCGGGCCTGGCTGATCATGCTCGCTACCATGTTGGTGGATCTTGACCATTTGCTCGCAGATCCGCTGTTCGACGCCAATCGTTGCTCGATAGGTTTCCACCCGCTACATAGCTACACCGCAATCGGTGTCTTCCTGTTGATGTCCCTGTGGTCGCCGACGCGGCTGATCGGGCTCGGTCTGCTGATTCACATGATGGTCGATGCGAGTGACTGCTGGCGGATGTCAGGCTTCGCCTGGCTCTGAACGGCGATCAAGCGGGCGCCAGGGCGGGCCACGCTGAAGGCACGGACAAGGCGTTGCCCTGAGCGGCCTGAAAGCCTAGCTCGGTCAGTATGGCCAGCTCCGCGTCGGTCTGTACCTGTTCGGCTATGCAAGGCAATTCCAGCTGCCGGGCCATCCCGATCATTGTATGCAGGTACAGGCGGCGCGACGGTTCGCTGTCCAGGTCGCGGATGTAATCCGCGTCTACCTTCATGTAAGCCAATCCCAGCACAGCCCAGTTGGCCAGAGAAGAAAGGTCGCGCCCGCAATGCTGCACGGCGAAGTTACAGCCGAGAGCGCGCAGGCGCCGCAACTGGATCATCAATTCCGTACTAGGCGACACGCGGCGAATGTCAATTTCGATGGTCAACCAGCGACACAGGGCAGGGCGAATGGCGAGCATGTCATGCAAACCGCTCAGCGCGCCTGGTTCCAGCAGTGTGTGCGTGGTTAGGCTGATCGCGATGGGGGCCGGTTGCCGCTCGATTTGGCCGAGCGCCATGATCAGAACGCAGCGATCGAAGTCACTCGCCAGGCCGAGCTTTTCCAGCCTGGGCAAGAATTCTCCGGCTGGGAGCAGCCGATCTTCACTTAGCGGGAGACGCGTCAGCATCTTCTGGCGAAGGGTCGACCCATCCACGAGCGATTTCATCGGTTGGAAATGCGGCACGAAGCCGCCGCGCTCGCACGCCTCGCTCAGCATCGCACGCCAGGCATCTGCGGTGAGCTTGCCCAACGGACCCAGCGTAGCTGCCTCGACCATGCCAGTATGCAAGCCATCCACGGTCCTCCCGGATCTGGCCAGCGCCTGATCGATCCGCTCCAGCACCACGCTGCGCTGATCGCCCGCCTGATAACCAGCGATGCCCAGGCTTACCGGTGTAGCGTCCGCGACATGCGCCCAGTCGAGCTTCAAAGCGAGTGCACCGAGCCGATCGGCAATCGCTTCCAGTTCGGCAGGGCGGCTGCCGGGAGCCAGAACCAAGAACTCACCACCGCGCGAGCGACAGCAGAGCCAATTCGGGTATTCCTCGCCAAGAACGCGCAAAGGGGCTGCCAGCTGATGCAGCCGCTCGTCCACCGCGAGCGCGCCGATGCGCTGATTCTGTTCATCAAGACCGTTGAGGCGTAGCGCCAGTACTGCTCCCGCAGGGGAGTCATCGTCCAGTGCGCTGGCCAACGCGTGCTCGAAGGCGAGGCGATTGGGGAGCGCCGTCAGCAAATCTTCGAACGCCTGGCGACGTAGCTGCTCCGCCAGCGCGCTTTCCTCGGCAAAGAGTCGCTTGAGTCGGTTGCTCATGAGGTTCAGCGTGGCGCCGATCTGTCGCAGCTCGCGGGTCCGCGGCAAGGGTTCGAGCTGGTAGTACTCGCGGCGGCTGGCAGCCTCGGCTTGCCTGGACATGGCATCCAGGGGCCGCAGCTGGCGACGAAGCAGGGCAACGCCAAATACGGAACTGAGCGATGCGCAGACCAGCAGCCAGACGAGCGTCTGGCCTGCGGCGCGCCACAGACTTTCAATCGCCATATGAGGGTCGCTGGTGACCTGGACTGCTCCAAACTGCTGCCAGTCCTGCATCAGCAGGGCCTGGCCCTGTTTTGGGTCGAGATCAGCCAGGCGGGAAAACCACAAGGGCGCGGGGAGCTGCCGCGATTCGCGCTCGCGCTCGAACAATACCTGGTCATCGCCGGCCGAGCGGATGCTGATCTTGCTGAAGTAGCCGCTGTCGAACATTGAACTGACCATCAGCTCGATCATCGACGGGTCCGCCAGATGGGGCGATAACGAGAGGGCAAGGGCGCTGGCGGCGTCGTCGGCGTGTGATTGCAATTGTGCCGCAAGCTGAACGCGCGAATGTTGCAGATTGATCATGAAGCTTCCGGCGAAGGCGGCAACCAGAACCAAGCAGATAGCCAGGCTCAGTTGTTTTACCAGCGACATGTTCGTGTCCTCTTTGCTTAGCGTGACAACGGGCCGAAAAAGCCCTCGTCACGCATCTTCCGTGTCAATTCCTGCCATCGCGGCAAGGGGGTCGTCGCTGCGCGGTTATCGAGGCCGGCTCTGCCAAGCCACAATCCGCTCGCGTTGAAACTGTACACCGGCACCAGGTCGTCACGCTGTGACGCAGCCAGTATCGGGTCGATCAGGTTGTCCAGAATCACCGGTATGCTGGTCGTCGTCGCATAATAGGCCAGCACCATATGCGCCTGGTTGCGTCCGGTCGCCTTTACGTATGTCAGCCGCAGCTGCGCCGCATCGATACCAAGTTGACGCAGTGTGAAGTATTTGGCAATGCTGAAATCCTCGCAATCGGCCGCGCCTGCTACCAGTGACTGGACCGGGCTGGCCCAATAGTCGGCCTGGCCCCAGATTGTTGAGTCATGTTCGAAACGCAGCCGCGCATTGAAAAAGCGGTTAACCGCTTCGAGCTGTTGACCCACTTCGGCCGAGGCATATTCGTGCATCAGAGCCTGCCATTGCGCCAGGCGTATGCGGCCCCGATGATCCGGTTGGTAAAGCTCGTCCGCGCGCTGCATCAGCTGAGACAGGTCCCAGACGCTGGCGCTTGCTCGGACGCCCGTCAGCGTGGCGCCAAGGCACAGCAGCAACAACAGGTTGCGCAGACTTGTCCGCGCGCGGCTGAGCGAGCGGTCCTGGTGGACAAAGCGAGGTGGAGTTAAGGCTGACCCTGGCGCGGTGCGTTGCAAGGCCAGCCTCTCGGGAGGTTAGTGGCGGGGAGCGAGCAGAGCCGGCTTCGGCTTGTCTTCCGGTGCGTGGAAGAGCAGGAACAGTTGGGTCAGGACGTCCGGAATGTGATCCATCATGTCTTCGACCACATCCGGGTCCTTGGATATCTCGATGAATTCCGGCTGGTCTTCGAACAGGCCCGAGCCGACCATGATCGGCAAGAGCAGTTCGCTGACGGTTTCCTCGTCATGGCTGAACCAGGCTTCCTCTCGAAGGAACACACCCTCGAGAAAGCCTACGCACCAGCTGCGCAGGTCCGAATAATCCGGCTCGTCGCCGAGGGTGAGGTCACACGGCGGCTCGAACTCTTCATCGCTGGCCAGTTCACGAGCGATGTGCGCCTTGAGCTCGACAAGCGTGCTCTCGATTTCTGCTTTTTGCTGCTCGCTGGAATAGTTCGGCTCTTCGGCGAACAGTTCGGGCATCCACTCGTCCTCGGGCACCTCGACCGGGCTGATGCACAGCGCTGTCAGATAGCCATGGCCGGCAAGAAAATCGAGCGCTTCGTCGTGCAGATCGTCCGCGTCAAGGAACTCCTGCAGGCGGTCGAGTCGGTCGGCAAAGGACATGGGCACACCTCTCATTGGTTAATGGGCAGATTGTACGCACGAACCCGGATTATTGCCAAAGCGATGAGTGAATGTGGCCGGTGACACGAACCTGCTGCTCGGCGCTGGTATAATTGCGGTTTTGCCGGTGCGAGCCGGCCTCGGGAAAGGCTAGGGGAACCATGCGCGAGCAGGCATTGCAGCGACTGCGGGACGTCTTCGGCTACAACGCGTTTCGCGGCAACCAGGCGGAGATCATCGAGCAGGTGGCTGGCGGTGGCGACGCACTGGTTTTAATGCCGACCGGCGGCGGCAAATCGCTGTGCTATCAGGTCCCCGGATTGTTGCGTCCTGGCTTAACGGTGGTGGTGTCGCCGCTGATCGCACTAATGGATGACCAGGTCGCTACGCTGAACGAGCTCGGCCTGCGCGCCGCTGCGCTCAATTCCACGGTGGACGAGCAAGGGCAGCGCGAGATAGCCGCCAGCATGCGCAGCGGTGAACTGGACTTTCTGTACATGGCGCCGGAGCGCTTGCTCAAGCCGCGCACGCTGCAATTTCTGCAGACATTGAATGTTGCGCTATTTGCCATCGACGAGGCGCACTGCGTGTCGCAGTGGGGCCATGACTTCCGACCGGAGTATCTGCAGCTCGGCCAGCTGGCCGAGCTCTTCCCCGATGTGCCGCGCATGGCCTTGACCGCCACAGCCGACGAGCGAACCCGCCAGGAAATCATTCAGCGTCTGAGGCTGGAACACGCCGCCTGCTTCATTTCCGGTTTCGACCGGCCAAACATCTTTTATCGCATCGTCCCCAAGGACAAGCCACGGCAGCAGCTGCTCTCCTTCCTCGCCCAGCACACGGGCAATGCCGGTATCGTCTACTGTCTGTCGCGTAAGAAGGTCGAAGACGTAGCTGCCTGGCTGATGCAGCAGGGTCATCCGGCATTGCCGTACCACGCAGGACTCTCATCGGATCTGCGGGCGAGCCACCAACGCCGATTTCTCAACGAGGAAGGCCTGATCATGGTGGCGACCATCGCTTTTGGCATGGGCATCGACAAGTCCAACGTGCGCTTTGTGGCGCATCTCGACCTGCCCAAAAGCATCGAGGCGTATTACCAGGAAACTGGCCGGGCAGGGCGTGATGGCTTGCCGGCTGACGCCTGGATGGCCTATGGCCTTCAGGACGTGCTGATGCTCAACCAGATCATGGCCAACTCCGAAGGTGACGAGCGACACAAACGGATCGAGCGGCACAAGCTCGACGCCATGTTGGCGCTGTGCGAGATCACCACCTGTCGGCGACGGTCGCTGCTGGCCTATTTCGGTGATGTGCTTGAGGAGCCCTGCGGCTACTGCGATAACTGTCAGGACCCGGTTTCTACCTGGGACGGCAGCGAGGCGGCGCGGATGGCGCTGTCTGCTGTCTATCGCAGCGGTCAGCGCTATGGGGTAGGCCACTTGGTGGATATTCTTCTCGGACGTGATAACGAGAAAATCCGCACCGCCGGCAAGCAGCTGGGTGAGCAGGAATGGCGGTCGGTGTTCCGTCAACTGATTGCCCGCAACCTGGTTGAGATAGATCTCGATGGCTTCGGCAGCCTGCGCCTTACCGATGCCTGCCGGCCGCTACTGCGCGGCGAGCAGGGCCTGGATCTGCGCAGGGACGTTTCGAAGCCGACGTCGTCGGCTGGCCGCCACGCCGACAAGCCGGTCATCGCCGAGGCAGACCGCCCCACGTGGGAGTCGCTGCGCGCAT
>CAYZFU010000001.1:40408-48089 GCA_964477725.1 uncultured Halopseudomonas sp. | reverse complement strand
ACATTTCCCCTACGCTGAAAACTCCTTGAGCACCGGTGAATGGCAGGAAGCTCTGGACTATATTCGCAGCGACTCCAGCATAGCGGAGGTGATATATAGCGGCGGCGACCCCCTGGCTGCGAATGACCGGCGCCTGGCCTGGCTGACCCGAGAGATTGCCGATATCCCCCATGTGCGTCGCCTGCGAGTCCATACGCGCTTGCCGGTGGTGATTCCGCAACGGGTCACGCCGGCGTTGCTCGACGCCCTGTGCGGCACCCGGCTACCGGTGACCATGGTGCTGCACTGCAACCATGCCAGCGAGCTCGACGGCGAGCTGGCCGACGCCATACGCCGGCTGCGCAGCGGCGGCATCACGCTGCTCAATCAGGCGGTTCTGCTGCGCGGCGTGAACGACAGCCTGGACGCCCAGATCGCGCTCAGCGAGAGCCTAGGCGACCATGGCGTTTTGCCTTATTATCTGCACGTGCTGGATCGGGTGAAGGGCGCATCACATTTCCATATTCCCGACGAGGAGGCGACAACGCTCGTCGGGCGCATGATGGTCCGCTTGCCGGGTTTTCTGGTTCCGCGGCTCGTTCGCGAAACCGCCGGAGAACCGGGAAAAGTTCCGCTGCCGGTTTCGCTCGGCGGGAACTAGCCTGCCTCAGGTTTTGCGCATCTTTCAACGGTTTTCAGAGTAGGAAACTCTGCTTACCCGGGCCGGGTCGTTTGCTGCTAAAGTGGCGGCATGGACTCCGGCCTGCTGGACCCCGCCTACTACGGGACGGCCTGAACCGCTTGCATCGGATATGACTGTTATGGATAGCACACAGCAAAGGTTGACCCTGCGCATACCGCGACAAACGCTTACCGCCCTGAGCTTTGCCGAGTCCAGCGAGAAAGGCGTTGCCCAATGGCTGGCCAATCTGCCGAAGGCAAACATCGGCGAGACCGCGCGCCAGCTCTATCAAGGCCTGATCGAACTCAACCAGCTGAATGTCGCTCCCGAGAAGCGCCTGGCTATGCTCGAGCGCATCCGTCCGGAGGTCGATTACGTCTGCACCGCGCTGTCGCGCTATTACCTGGGCCAGTCGATCGTTCTGGAAGACAAGCCACGCAAGGTCGCCAATCTCTCGCAGGCGCTGCAGAACCACCTGGCCAACGGCTACAAGATAGTGGTCTCGCAGGAACGGCATATCCGTTCACGCGATCACGGCAGTCTGTTCGCCCTGGCCATCCAGCGCTCAATGCGCGGTCTGTGCGGCCCCTTGCTGCGCGCCTATCAGCTGTACTGTCCGGTCGCCGATGGAATCTGGCTGGAACTGCACCAGTTGTACCAGCTGGCACTCCAGCGCAACCTGCACAAACAATCGATCGCTGACAGCGAAAGCGCGGCCAAGGGCCCCCTGACCATCGAGCAATGCTACATCGTTGCCCTGCTCATGGGCGCAGCGCGACCCAACCAGATGCGCCAGAGCGCGATGGGTAAATTGTTCGCTACGCTGGAAGACTGGAGTCGGTTGGCCGAGCTGGTCGATCCCCGCGACGAACGGGCCCTGTTCATCATCAATCCCGACATGGACTGTGCGCCACGCTATAGGTCGCTGATTCGTGACGAGGATCTGAGCGGAAGCATTGGCCTGGACACCCAGCGGTTGGTGGACAGGATCAAGGAATACATGCTCAACGGCGCCGACGCGCGCGGCGACTTCCGTGTTCCGGACGGCTTTGCGATCGAGCTGCTGCAACACGTCAGCCAGTCCTGGGGCGACCTCGCCGAACGCACTTTCAACCGGGTTCCCGGACGCGGTCAGCTGAAGATCAGCATCGGTATGAGCGCCACCCACTTCCGTATCGCCAAGGTCAGTTTCGCCAAACTCATAGATGCCGACGAACACCTTCTCAATCCGTTTTCGGACGCCGCGCAGCGGGCCCGTCAGGACGGTTGGGGAAGCGCCTTCGACGGTGACAAGTCTCTGGACTGGTCGCCCTCGGGCGTCGAACAGATCGATTACAAGGCACTACCCGGCGAAGCCGAGAGCGACGAGAACGAAGAACACTACCCGATTCATGCGCTGCCCATCGTCAACCACAGTCCGGGCGGTTTCTGTCTGACCTGGCCCAAGGAAGTCCCCAAGCAGCTGCAGGCAGGTGAGCTGCTGGGCGTTCAGGAAGACTGCGACCACGACTGGTCCCTGGCGGTTGTCCGCTGGATACGACAGGTAAGAGGTGGCGGGACGCAGATGGGCATCGAGTTGATAGCACCGCACTGCACGCCTTGCGCTGTCAAACTGGTACGCAAGACCGAGCAGCCCAGCCAATGGCTACGGGCGCTCATGCTGCCTGAGGTCTCTGCTATCGATCGACCGGCCACGCTCATTACGCCGCGACTGTCATTTCAAGTGAACAGCAAGGTAATGCTGTTGCAGGCGGGCAAGGAAATGCGCGGGCAGCTTGTCGATCGGGTGGCCGCAACCGGAAGCTTCAGCCAGTTCGAATATCGCCTGCTCGAGCAGCCGCAAGAAGAAAAGTCGAAAACCGAGAACGACAGCATAGCCTATAGCAAGAGCAGCGAAGATGACTTTGACTCACTGTGGAAGTCTCTGTAAATTCAGAGACCTGCATAGGATTCAGGGCATTCCCGCCCTCAGCGCGGAAGAAAATGGGCACAGACAATAATGCTATCAGGCTGCTGATTCTCGACGACTCGCAGAACAATGCCGAGCGCCTCGTCAGCATCCTCCGCAATGCCGGCAAGGCCACTCGCGCCCACCGCATCACCTCGGTCGAAGACCTCCACGAGTCGCTGCAACAAACCTGGGATCTGTGCCTGGCGGTGCCGGAAACGAGCGTCATGACGGCGGCGGAAGCCAGCCACATCATCGGCCAGGAGCGGGACATTCCGTTCATTCTCCTGGCTGCACAAGCCGACACCGAAACGCGAGTCGAGGCCCTGCGCAGTGGCATGCAGGACGCCATCCCGGCTGACTCCGATGCCGCGCTGGTATTGGTCGCCAAGCGAGAGCTGGCCAACCTCGAGGCCCGTCGTCAGCGGCGCATCGCCGAGCAGACCCTGCGCGAAACAGAGAAACGCTGCCAGCTGTTGCTCGACAGCTCCGTCGATGCCATTGCGTACGTGCATGATGGCATGCATATCTATGCAAACCGATCCTACATTCGCCTGTTCGGTTACGATGATCCGGACGACCTGGCTGCCGAACCGATGATGGGGCTGATTGCAGCGAAAGATCAGGCGGCTTTCAAGGACTTCCTTCGACACTACAGCGACCGCGGCGAACAGAACGAAATGCGCTGCAGCGCGGTAGATATCGACGGCAAGGAGTTCCCCATCATGCTGGCCTTTTCCCCGGCCAGCTACGACGGCGAGCCCTGCACCCAAGTCGTTATCAGAGCGGAAACAGCCAGCGCCGAGTTCGAAGAAAAACTCAAGGAAATGGCACGGCAAGATCTTGTCACCGGGCTGTTCAATCGCTCCTATTTTCAGGAGCAACTGGAGACGGTCAGCGAAGCCGTTGTGCGACAGGGCCAGCCCAGCACGTTGGTCTACATCAGCATCGACTCGTTCAACAGTCTGCAGGCAGAGATCGGCATCGGTGGCGCCGACCTGATCCTTGCCGACATCGCCGACACGCTCAAGCGTTACTTTGCCGAAGGGACGTTGATGGCGCGCTTCGGTGACGATGCCTGCACGGTGTTGCTGGCGGGCAAGGAGCCCGATGCAGTCGGGGATATGCTGGAAACGCTACGCAGACAGATCGAAAGCAATCTGTTCGAGGCGAACGGTCGGACCGTTCAGGTCACTGTCAGCATGGGCGTCTCCACGCTCAGCGAAACCAACCCCGACCCCAGCCAGGCGCTCGACCGCAGCCACCGCCTGGCCGATCAGATCAGCCAGGCCGGCGGCAACGCCATCAAGGTATTCAATCCGCTCGAGGAGCTTGCCCACCAGGCCAACCGCGGCAACCTGATTGCCTTGATCAGCCACACACTGGAGACCAATGCATTCAAGCTGCAGTACCAGCCGGTCATCAGTCTGCGCGGCGACAATTCGGCGCAATACGAGGTCTACCTGCGGCTACTCAACAGTCAGGGAGAAGAGGTGCCGGCAGGGGATTATCTGCCCGCGGCATTGGACGCCGGCATGGCTGGCGACCTGGACAAGTGGCTGGTAACCACCACTGTCAGGCAGCTCGCCGAGCACCGCTTCACCAATGCCGATACGCGGCTGATCCTCAACCTGAACAGTGCCAGTCTGCAAAATCTCGACCTGGTGCCATGGATATCGGGTGTACTCAAGGAAGCGCGTCTACCGATGGACGCCCTGATCTTTCAATTCAACGACGCCGACGTCAATACCTATCTCAAGCAGGCGAAGGCATTTACCGAGGCGCTTCGCGGCATCCACTGTCGAGTAGCTCTCAGCCATTTCGGCTGTGCTCTGAATCCCTACGCCTCACTCAAACATATTCACGTCGATTACGTGAAGATCGACGGCTCGTTCAGCAGGGATCTGTCGACGCCCGAATCGGTCGAGACGCTCAAGGCGATGGTCAGCACACTGCACAGCCAGGGCAAGCTGACGATCGTGCCATTCGTCGACAGCGCCACCATGATGCCCACCCTATGGCAGGCAGGCGTGAACTATATCCAGGGTTATTATCTGCAGGCGCCCAGCGAAACCATGAACTACGACTTCTCCGCCGACTGATGGCGGAGAAGTTCGTCTAGTGCCCGTCCCTATCGCGAAAGCCGAGCAAATAGAGAATTCCGTCCAGCCCCAACGTGGAGATTGCCTGCTTCGCCGACTGTTTGACCAAAGGCTTGGCGCGGAAAGCAACGCCCAGGCCGGCGATAGCCAGCATCGGCAGGTCGTTGGCACCGTCGCCTACCGCGATGGTTTGCTCGAGACTGATACTTTCTCTTGCTGCGAGTTCGCGCAGTAGGTCAGCCTTGCGCTGGCCGTCGACAATAGGCTCCTGGACCTCGCCTGTCACCAGACCATCAGCGACAGGCAGCGCATTGGCGAACACGTAGTCGATGCCCAGACGCTGCTGCAGTTTTTCGGCGAAATACAGAAATCCGCCAGACAGGATCGCCGTCTTGTAACCCAGGCGACGCAGCTGAGCGATCAGTGTTTCCGCACCTTCGGTCAAGCGCAACGAAGCCGCGATCTCCTCGAGAACGTCTATCGGCAAGCCCTTGAGCAACGCCATCCGCTCACGAAAGCTAGCCTTGAAATCCAGTTCGCCACGCATCGCTCTTTCGGTGATCTCGGCCACCTGATCGCCGACCCCGGCAGCTTTGGCCAGTTCGTCTATCACCTCGGCATCGATCAATGTCGAGTCCATATCGAACACCACCAGACGTCGGTTGCGGCGAAAGATGCTGTCCTGCTGAAACGCAATGTCGACATTCAGCTCCTGAGCAATCGCCAGGAATTCGGCACGCAGCGCCGCCGGATCGTCTGGCTCCCCACGCACGGAGAACTCGATGCAGCCCTTGCCCTGATCTGCCGGCAACCCCTCGGGGATGCGCCCGGACAGACGGTCGATATGGTCGATATTGAGCCCGTAGCGCGCAGTGATTTCGCTTACGCGGGCGATGTGCTCAGCAGTGATACGCCTGGCCAGAAGAGTCACTATGTGGCGAGGCTTGCCCTGCCCGGTGACCCAGCGACCGTATTCTTCTGGGCTGACCGGCGTGAAACGTACCTGCTGGTCCAGCTCGTAGCCGCGAAACAGAACATCCTTGAGCACATCGGACCAACCATTCTCACCGGCCATTTCGATCAGAATACCGAATGAAAGCGTGTCGTGAATCACGGCCTGGCCGATATCGAGGATCCTGACATTGGCCTGCGCGAGAACTCCGGTAATTGCAGCCGTTAAGCCGGGCCGATCGGGACCGGTGATATTGATCAGGACGATTTCGTTCAAGACAGGCTCCAGCAGCGAATCAGGTGCCGTATTCTACCCGCAATTACCTTCGCGCTTACAGCGTCACGCCTTTTTACCCGTAGGTGAAGGGGCTATACTGCAAGGCTACCCGGTCGGCGCTTTCCGGGCGCAGCCCACCATTGTCCAATGCCGAGTCACGTCTTGAATCGCTCATCGCCCGCTTCCGATAATCTGTTCCTCCGCTCCTACGCATCGCTGAAAGGTAAAAGCGTCCGTCTCACCGGAACACTGGTGTCACTGGCAGTCCTGCCGCTGATTGCCGTGCTGGCTCTGACGCTCGGTCTGGGATACGTAAAGCTCAAGCAGGACATGGCGAGCCAGACCGAGGCCGTAGGCCGGGAACTGGCCCGACAGGTAGCCGCTTCGGTGGCCGAGCCGATGGCAGCCAACGATAACCTGAGTCTGAACATCATCCTTGCGCAGTGGAATCAGAACCCGCTCATCGAGCACGCAGCGGTCTATACGCTCGACAACCGTGTCGTGGCCGAAGCCGGGCAACGCACGTCGCAGGACCGCCTGACATCTGGTGCAGGGCGCTTGGTGTCGGCTATCCACTATCAGGAGGCGGTAACCGGCCAGCTGCACCTGAGCCTGGCAGCGGAGCCGTTTGGCGGTCCGGCCCGCGATTTATTGCGTCTGTTGCTAATCAGCATCATCGGCGTCGCGGTCATTGCCGGGCTCGTCGCCTGGCGGCTCGCACTGGGACTGCGCCGCGTGCTGGTAGCGCTTGGCAACTGGCAAGGCGACTCCGACCAGCCAGCCCCCGGTTCGCAACGCAAGGACGAACTCGGCGACCTTGCTCGCCGTCTAGGAGCGCGACGCATTATCGACATGCCGCTGCCCGAACCGCCTGAGCCGGTCGAACCTCCGTCAGATGAGCTGGTTTCGGCTGCTGCCCCGCTAGCTTCCATGCCCGCCGAACCATCCGATCGCGAAGCTACCGAACAACAGCCACAGCCGGCGCAGCCCGTAGTCGCCGACGAGAACGAGCTCGACAAGCCCAGCGAAGCGGACGATAAGACGGCGCTCGAGCAAGCAGACACAGCAGCCGTTGCACAGCCCGCAGAAAGCGAGGTGCCGCAACCGCCTCCCCCGGTAAGCAGTCGCCTGGCGGTGCGCCTGGGGAACCTGGAAGCGCTGCGTCGTCTTCCCAGGCCGCGGTTGATGGCGCTGCTGGAGCGTTATCGCCTGCAGGTCCGCCAGGCCAGCGAAATCTACGGTGCCGAACTGACAGTGCTCGATGACGGCACCACGTTGCTTACATTCCGGCCGGACGGAGCAGCCGATTCCGAAGAGCTGACCCGCGCACTGAGTTGCGGCGAGCTGTTGCGCGTCCAGGGGCACGACCTGCAGGTGGGCATCTCCGACACCGGCATCAACCTGTTCCTGCAGCTTGCAGTGGGTCAGAACGGACAAGCGCTCACTGATTCGCAGACAGGCGATGCTGATAACGGGGACGATTCCGCGCGTATGCTCGAATTGCTCCAGTTTAGCCGCAACCTGTTGTTGCTCGATGCTTCGCTTGCAGACCAGACACCGATCCGTGATCGGGCCGTCGTGCGCAAACTCGCCAGCCGGCCAGGCGCTTACTGTGTGGAACGCTTGAACGAGCCGTACCAAACGTTACTCGAACGCAACCTCAACCAGCTCTACAGCCAGCGCCCCGACTGATCGGGACGCTGCGCTGGGTCAAGCATCGACGCTTACGGAATCGACCTTCT
>CAYZFU010000001.1:37991-40398 GCA_964477725.1 uncultured Halopseudomonas sp. | reverse complement strand
GCTTGTTGCCGCGACGGCCCCGCTCACCACGGTAGTGCTCCAGGTCGGACGGCTTGAGAGTCAAGGTCCGTTTCCCGGCGCTGAGTACCAGATTGGCATTTTCCGGTAGTACCGTCAGCGCCAGAATAAACTCCTCACGGCTGCGTACACGAGCCGAGGGTACCGATAGAATCTTGTTGCCCTTGCCCTTGGACAGCTGCGGCAGATCTGCGACAGGGAACACAAGCAGACGTCCCTCGTTCGACAGTGCCACGACCTGATCCGTATCGCGCTGGACGATCTGCACAGGCGCCATCACCTTGCCGCCCTCAGGCACGCTGAGCAACGCCTTGCCATTCTTGTTCTTCGCCAGCATGTCGGCACCCTGCACCACAAAGCCATAGCCAGCATCCGAGGCAAGCAGATACAGCGCTTGCTCTTCCGGGACGAGGACGCTTTCGAAACTCGCGCCGGGCGGCGGACTGAGGCGACCGGTGAGCGGCTCGCCCTGGCCTCGCGCGGAGGGCAGCGAGTGCGCCGGAAGGGAATAACTGCGCCCCGTGGAATCGATGAACACTGCCTGCTGGTTGGTTCTGCCAGCGGACTGAGCGAGAAAACTGTCGCCGGCCTTGTAGGACAACGCTACGCCGTCGACGTCTTGTCCCTTGGCGCAGCGCACCCAGCCCTTTTCCGACAGCACCACGGTGACCGGCTCACTCGGCACCAGTTCAGTCTCGGACAGAGCTCGGGCTTCGGCGCGTTCCACCAGCGGCGAACGGCGATCATCGCCGTAGGTCTCGGCGTCGGCGATCAACTCGTCGCGTACTTTGTTGCGCAGCAGCTTCTCGCTGCCCAGAATTTTTTGCAACTGATCACGTTCGACGGCCAGTGCGTCCTGCTCGCCCCGAATCTTCATTTCCTCAAGACGGGCCAACTGTCGCAGACGCGTATCGAGGATGTAGTCTGCCTGCACTTCAGTCAGACCGAAGCGCGACATCAGCTCGCGGCTCTTCCTCGGTGCGGATGATATGGATGACTTCATCGAGATTGAGAAACGCAATGAGCAAACCGTCGAGCAGATGCAGGCGGGCCAGCACCTTGTCCAGCCTGTACTGCAAGCGCCGGCGCACCGTAGCGACCCGGAAGCCGAGCCATTCGCTGAGCAGGCCGCGTAGATCCTTCACCGCCGGACGACCGTCGGTACCAATCACGTTCAGATTGACGCGGTAGCTGGTTTCCAGGTCGGTGGTGGCGAACAGATGCTGCATCAGGTCTTCGAGGTCAACCCGGTTGGATCGCGGCACGATGACGATCCGGGTGGGGTTTTCATGGTCCGATTCGTCGCGCAAATCCGCAACCATCGGTAGCTTCTTGGCCTGCATCTGGCTCGCTATCTGTTCAAGGATCCGGGATCCCGAGACCTGATGCGGCAGAGCCGTAACCACTACTTCGCCCTCTTCCTTGATCCAGACTGCCCGACAACGGACCGAGCCGCGCCCCGTCGCATAAATCTTGAGCAGGTCCTGGCGCGGGGTGATGATCTCCGCCTCGGTCGGGAAGTCGGGCCCCTGTACGTGCTCGCACAACTCGTCGAGCCCTGCGCCCGGATCATCCAGCAAACGAACGCAGGCCGCTGCGACTTCGCGCAGGTTATGCGGTGGTACATCGGTGGCCATGCCCACGGCGATGCCGGTGGTACCGTTGAGCAACAGATTGGGCAGGCGCGCCGGGAGTACCATCGGCTCGTCCATAGTGCCGTCGAAGTTGGGTTGCCAATCGACGGTCCCCTGCCCCAACTCGCTGAGCAGCACCTCGCTGTAACGAGCCAACCTTGCCTCGGTGTAGCGCATGGCGGCGAAGGACTTGGGATCATCAGGCGCACCCCAGTTCCCCTGGCCGTCGACCAGCGGATAACGATAGGAAAATGGCTGAGCCATGAGCACCATCGCCTCGTAGCAGGCCGAATCGCCGTGCGGATGGTATTTGCCCAGCACGTCGCCCACGGTACGCGCCGACTTCTTGTGCTTGGAAGTGGACGACAGCCCCAGCTCGCTCATCGCATAGATGATCCGCCGCTGCACCGGCTTCAGACCGTCGCCGATATGCGGAAGGGCTCGGTCCATGATTACGTACATCGAATAGTTGAGGTACGCCTCCTCGGTAAACGAGGATAACGAGCGGCGTTCCACGCCTTCCATGCTCAGGTCCAGGCTGTCACTCATCGGTTGGTCTCTGTCAGGTTTTGTCTCAGCACGAGCTCTCCGCCGCGCTGGGTAAAATCGAGCTGTCGCAAGGCGCTCATGCCCAGCAACACTTCATTCCCGCCCATTCCCGGGACAATGGCGGCGTCGACATCGCGCAGCTCGATATCCCCGATGCGCAGGGTATCGATGCGGGTGCGGTAGCTGCGGGCCATGCCGTTTGCGGT
>CAYZFU010000001.1:7156-37955 GCA_964477725.1 uncultured Halopseudomonas sp. | reverse complement strand
ACTCGGCCGGGACGGCTACCATGGTCGCTCCGGTATCGAGCAGCAGGGTCACCAGGATCCCGTTGATTTCTCCACTGAGTACATAATGTCCGCTGCGGTTGTTCTGAAGCCGCACTTCCACCTGTTCGTCTGTTACCCGCGACTCGGGGTTCTGATTCGGATTGCGCTGCGCCTGTTCCACTTCGGCAAACCACAGCGCGGCAAGTCCCAGCCCTACGACCCAGGCCAGGACCAGCATGACGGTTCCGACTCGGCGCGTCCCGCGTACCGGTGGCTCATTCATGGTTGTATCCCTTCTGCCAATCGACCGGCAGTGCGAAAGTGAACACCCATGGCGCGATGTCGCCATCGAGACGGGCCCTGCCGTTATTATCGACGCCGATCGTTATGCCTGCCTCGTCGATGTGCAGTGTTTCGGCAACACCAAAGGGCGCGTCAGGATACAGGTAGGGATCATTCAACAGGGTTTCGGCAAACGACCAGCAGCGTTCAGGTTGACCGGAAACCGGATGCCGCCGGCAAACCTGGTGCTCGTTGCGCTCGAGCGTCCAGAGCCGGTCGCGCCAGTAGTACAGATCGGAGAAGTCCAGCGAGAGTATCTGCTCGGTAAGCACACCAGGCCCGAATGGCTCGGCTGGCATATAGCGCCGCTCGGCAAGCAGCACGCAACCGGCCACTGGGCAGCGCCAGAGATCATCATTGCGCTGCAGCCGCACCAGTCCGCGGGACAATCGCTCCGCAGCAAGCCAGAGCGACTTGCCGTCGCCAGAAATCGCCAGACCCTCGGCGGTCGCATTGGTCTGTTGCCACAGACCGGCATCCACGCCCTGACGATAGAATTCTTCACCGAGGTTCAACCATTTCCCGGTAGCCTGCGTTGTGCCTGCGCTCTGTCCATGCGGGGGTAGTTGCAATACCCCGAGCAGGCTTTCGCTCAGCAGATAGCGGTTGCCGCGATCGTCACAGGCAATCGCTTCGAAGTCCATCGCCTGGCCGCTCAGGCTGCGAATCCATGCCCCGGCCTGAAGGTGAAGCGGCAGCACCGATGGCCTGCCTGGCGGCAGCACGAAGGATTCGGGTTCGGCACGCCACTGGCCGGCCTCCTCATGCAGCACGAAAACCTCAGCATCCACCCGGTCGGACACGGCGAGCCAGCGGCCGTCGCAGCGGGTCATGCCGGAGAGGTTGCCGCGGGCTATCCCGGCAACCGGCAGAGCCTTTTCCAGGGTGAGCTCAGGCGCGCGTTCGAAGGCGCCAACAGGCGAGCAGAGTATTCCCAGCAGATTTGCCAGCAACCAGGCGCAGCCGGCTCGGCTCACAACAAGACCTCGGCGAGGTTGCCCTTTTCCTCCAGCCACTGCTTGCGGTCAGGCGAACGCTTCTTGGCCAGCAGCATGTCCATCAATGCTTCGGTTCCGAGGCGATCTTCAATGGTCAACTGAACCAGGCGTCGCGTATCCGGCGCCATCGTCGTTTCACGCAGCTGCAGCGGATTCATTTCGCCCAACCCTTTGAATCGGGTTACTTGAACCTTGCCGCGCTTGTTTTCCGCCTGGATGCGGTCGATAACGCCCTGCTTTTCTGCGTCGTCCAGGGCATAGAAGGTTTCCTTGCCGATATCCAGGCGGTACAGCGGTGGCATCGCTACGAATACATGGCCGGCTTCCACCAGCGTGCGGAAATGCCGAACAAACAGGGCACAGAGCAAGGTCGCAATGTGCAGACCATCCGAGTCGGCGTCGGCCAGGATGCATATCTTGCCGTAGCGCAGCTGGGAGAGATCTTCCGAGCCCGGGTCCACGCCGATCGCAACAGCGATGTCGTGCACTTCCTGGGAAGCCAGGACCTGGCCGGACTCGACTTCCCAGGTATTGAGAATCTTCCCGCGCAGCGGCATCACCGCCTGAAATTCCTTGTCTCGCGCCTGTTTGGCGCTGCCTCCGGCGGAATCGCCCTCGACCAGAAACAGTTCCGAACGGCGACTGTCCTGCCCGGCACAATCGGCCAGCTTGCCAGGCAGTGCTGGCCCTTGAGTGATGCGCTTGCGCTCGATCTTCTTGCCGGCCTTCAGCCGGCGGCTGGCATGGTTGATCGCCATCTCGGCCAGCTGCTGGCCGATATCCGCATGCTGGTTGAGCCACAGGCTGAAGGCGTCCTTGACCACGCCGGAAACGAAGGCGGCCGACTCGCGAGAAGACAACCGCTCCTTGGTCTGCCCCGAAAATTGCGCCTCGGCCATCTTCAACGACAGAACGTAACTGACCCTTTCCCAGACGTCCTCCGGTGCGAGTTTCACACCGCGCGGTAGCAGATTGCGAAATTCGCAGAACTCGCGGATCGCTTCCAGCAGCCCCGAGCGCAATCCATTGACATGCGTGCCGCCCTGCGCAGTCGGGATCAGATTGACGTAGCTTTCCTGGACCAGCTCCCCGCCTTCGGGCAACCAGGATACCGCCCAATCGACCGCTTCCTTGCTCCCAGCGAGATTCCCGGTGAAGGGTTCCTCAGGCAAGCGCGGCCACTCCGAGCAGGCGTCGATCAGATAATCGCGAAGGCCATCCTCATAGAACCAGCTGACCTGTTCGCCGTTTTGCCGGTCATCGAAATCGACACGCAGCCCGGGACACAAGACCGCCTTGGCTTTCAGAAGATGCTTCAGGCGGGTCACGCTGAAACGAGGTGAATCGAAATAGTCCCCGTTGGGCCAGAACTTTACGCTGGTGCCGGTATTGCGCTTGCCGACGCTGCCAACCACTTCCAGCTCACTGACCTTTTCGCCGTTCTCGAAGGCGACCGCATATTCCTGGCCGTCACGCTTTACACGCACTTCCACGCGCAGCGAAAGCGCGTTGACCACCGAGATACCAACCCCGTGCAAACCGCCGGAAAACTGGTAATTCTTGTTGGAGAACTTACCGCCGGCATGCAGCCGCGTGAGGATCAGCTCGACGCCGGAGACGCCCTCCTCCGGGTGAATGTCCACCGGCATGCCACGTCCGTCGTCACTGACTTCCAGCGCGTTGTCAGCGTGCAGGACGACGCTGATCGATTTGGCGTGGCCCGCAAGAGCCTCGTCAACGCTGTTATCGATCACCTCCTGAGCAAGATGGTTGGGGCGCGACGTATCGGTATACATGCCGGGGCGGCGACGGACCGGATCGAGGCCGCTGAGTACTTCGAGCGCGTCGGCGTTATAGGTCGATTGGGACATAGATCGTCTGATTATCCTTGGATAAGGTCCTGCCGGGAGCCAGCTCGGCGCCTGGGGCGTGCTGCCTGGAACTGTCAGTAACCGCTGGCACCTTCGTCGGGAAGAAACTGACCAGCAGCAAGTCGCACCACACCGGTCTCGAGCCGGCCATCAGCGAACAACTTCAGCCAGCGATACCCTGGCGCAAGCGTGTCGGTGGCAAAATCGGAGCTGTGCTCAGCGAACTGTACGCAGGTCGAGGGCGTAGCAAGCAGCCGCAGAGTTCCGCGCCGCTCATCAAGCTGCTGATGAATATGCCCCCACAATACCACCTTAATCTGCGGAGCGCCGTCCAGACGGGACATCAGCCGCTTCGCATCTCGCAGACCAAGCGGCTCCATCCAGTCACTGCCAATGGCTACCGGATGATGGTGCAGGCACACCATGACATGTCGACCTTCTGCACCGGCCAGAGCGGCTTCGAGACGCTCGAACTCGACGTCTCCAAGATGACCGGCAACCGAGCCTGGAACGCTGGAATCAAGCATAACGATACGCCACTGGCCGGCATCGACCCAGTCAGCCCACACTCCGGCTGTGCGGCCGATGCGCTCCATCAGACCGGCATCGTCGTGGTTGCCGGGGATCCAGTAGCACTCGGCAGGCAGACGCGAGGCGGCAGTAAGAAACCGCTGGTAAGCGGCCTCGCTGCCATCCTGGGTAATATCGCCGGTAGCCAGCACGACATCCATTGACGGGTGACCGTCCAGCACCTTATCGATTACCGCGGCTAGACTGGCATGCGTATCCAGCCCCAACAGACGAGCGGCGGGGTCGGCGAACAGATGACTATCGGTGATCTGTATCACGACGACGTGATCAGCTTCATTGACTATGCTAGGCGGCATCAACGGCCTGCTCCCTGGTCCCTTTCCTGCACGCTATCATGGCAGCGAGCGCCAGCTGAATCCAGTGACTGGTTCACAGCAGTCCAGCGCGCGCGTCGCTCAGGGATTGAACATCACCAGCTGGTCGCTCTGTCCATAGCGCTGACAGTAGCCGAGCCACTCCCCGAGAAAACTGTTGAGCTGGTACTTTTCGTCCGGCTGTAACATCTGCTCGTTGGGGTACGGATAGACACCGCGAAACCGGCGTCGGTTGTATGCAGCCACTACCTCAGCCATGTGGGCGTCATGGTAGAGCCGTACCTCCATACTTGGGGGCGCGAGCCAGTCGTGACGGCGTTCATGTATCAGCTGCAACGTGGAGGTATAGCGGCAGCGCTCGAGGACCCGTAGCGTCAGCGTTTGCGGCACACCGTCACCGCTATCGACACGAATGCGCAGCTCGTCCTGCGCCGCCATGCCCGGCATCAGCCGAGCAAGACGGAAATAGTTGGCTTCGCAGATCGCTTGCAGTTCGGACAGATCGACCCGGTAACGGGGCTTGCGTGCGGGCATCATGGCCGCTCCCCCGCTTCACGGCGGAGCCGGTCGGCATGCAAACCCAGCCACTGCAAGGCGATCAGGGTCGCTGCATTGTCTATCAGGCCGCTCTCGACTGCCGCCAGAGCGTCCTCACGCGACCAGACACTGACGCGGATATCTTCGCCTTCGTCAGCCAGACCATGGACTCCGCCAGCCCCGCGGCTGTCCACGAGGCCATAATACAGATACACCAGCTCGTCGCTGCCGCCCGGTGAAGGGAAGTAGCGGGTAATCGGCGCCAGCGAGACCAGCTCGATACCTGCTTCTTCCTGCGCTTCGCGATGGGCTACGGTTTCCGGAGACTCGTCCTTGTCGATCAGGCCGGCAACCAGCTCGATCAGCCACGGCCGCTCGCTTTTCTCGAGAGCTCCCACTCGCACCTGCTCGATCAGCACCACGCTGTCTTCCCAGGGGTCATAGGGCAATACGCAGACTGCATCGTGCCGAACGAACAATTCCCTTCGCAGCTCCGGCCCCCATGAGCCGTCGAACAGGCGATGACGCAGCCTGAGAATATCCAGCCGATAGAATCCACTGAACCCGGATTCACGGCTGATAATCTCAACATCGCTGCGGTTGAACGTCTTCAATATGAACTGCCTCCAAATGGTCTGACTCCGGCGCACCTGCGCCGAAATCATCCGCGGCAGGCCGCTCATCCCGGAGCCGGTCTTTGAATCTAAACTCGCACACCTTCGGCACGCTCGGCAACCCGTCAGACTTTCTGATAGAGCTGCGAACCAGCCAGCCTGAACTCCTGCGACTTGGCCTGCATACCTTCCTCCGCGGACATCTCCACCGTGTCGATGCGCTGTGCTGCTGCGTAATCGCGGACTTCCTGGGTGATCTTCATGGAGCAGAACTTGGGACCACACATCGAGCAGAAATGCGCGACCTTCGCCGATTCCTTCGGCAAGGTCTCATCATGGAAGGCCCGGGCAGTGTCCGGGTCGAGACCCAGGTTGAACTGGTCCTCCCAGCGGAACTCGAACCGTGCCTTGGACAAGGCATTGTCACGGATCTGCGCGCCAGGGTGCCCCTTGGCCAGGTCCGCGGCGTGCGCTGCGATCTTGTAGGTGATGATACCGGTCTTCACGTCGTCCCGGTTGGGTAGCCCAAGATGCTCCTTTGGTGTGACGTAACAGAGCATGGCACAGCCGAACCAGCCGATCATCGCCGCACCGATTCCCGAAGTAATGTGGTCATACCCCGGAGCGATGTCCGTGGTCAGCGGGCCAAGTGTATAGAATGGGGCCTCGTCGCAGCATTGCAACTGCTTGTCCATGTTTTCCTTGATCAGCTGCATCGGCACGTGGCCAGGACCCTCGATCATCACCTGAACGTCATGCTTCCACGCCAGCTTGGTCAGCTCACCCAGCGTTTCGAGCTCGCCGAACTGCGCCTCGTCGTTGGCATCGGCAATCGAGCCGGGACGCAGCCCGTCACCCAGCGAGAAGCTTACATCGTAGGCTTTCATGATCTCGCAGATGTCTTCGAAGTGGGTATAGAGGAAGTTTTCCTTGTGATGCGCCAGGCACCATTTGGCCATGATCGATCCACCGCGTGAGACGATGCCAGTCACACGCTTGGCCGTCATCGGCACATAGCGAAGTAGCACACCCGCATGGATGGTGAAGTAGTCGACGCCCTGCTCTGCCTGCTCGATCAAGGTATCCCGGAAGATCTCCCAGGTAAGGTTTTCGGCAACCCCATCGACCTTTTCCAATGCCTGGTAGATGGGAACCGTGCCGATCGGCACCGGCGAGTTGCGAATGATCCACTCGCGGGTCTCATGGATATTCTTGCCAGTGGACAGATCCATTACCGTATCCGAGCCCCAGCGGATTCCCCAGGTCATCTTCTCGACTTCTTCCTCGATCGACGAGCCGAGTGCGGAGTTGCCGATGTTGCCGTTGATCTTCACCAGGAAGTTGCGGCCGATGATCATCGGCTCGATCTCGGGATGATTGATGTTCGCAGGGATGATTGCCCGTCCACGGGCGATCTCTTCGCGCACGAATTCCGGTGTGATCTGCTTCGGGATACTGGCACCGAAGCTGTGGCCGGGGTGCTGATCGGTTAGCAGGCCCGCTTCGCGCGCCTGTTCCAGCTTCATGTTTTCGCGGATGGCGACGAACTCCATTTCGGGCGTGATGATGCCCTTGCGCGCGTAGTGCATCTGGCTGACGTTGTGCCCGGCCTTGGCCCGCCGCGGCGTGCGCACGTGGGCGAAGCGCATGTGATCCAGTGAGCTGTCGGCCAGACGCGAGCGGCCGAAGTCCGAACTCAGGCCAGGCAATATCTCCGTATCGCCCCGTTCCTCGATCCAGGCACTGCGGACATCCGCCAGGCCTGCGCGCAGGTCGATGGTCGCGTCGGGATCGGTATAGGGTCCGGAGGTGTCGTACACCACCACCGGCGGGTTCCTCTCGCCGCCGAAATCGGTCGGCGTATCGGCCAGACTGATTTCCCGCATGGGCACGCGAATATCGGGGCGCGACCCGGTCACGTAGACTTTTTTCGAATTGGGCAGAGGCTGGGTGGCGGCGCTGTCGGCACCCGAGGTGGCGATGGCGGTATCAGGCAAACGGCTGTTCATAGTTATGCTCCACTGCGTTGAGATCGCAGGGAACCGAAACGGGGTTCGGCGCGCCGGAACGACGCGGAGACGCACATCTCGATTCCTACGCCGGTGCTAACCGGTTCAGGTTCAACGGGTATTATCTCAGCCTGCGTACCAGGCACCCCGTCAAGATGAACGCAGAGCTTAGCACCCCACTGGAAAGCCGGCCAGCGAACGCCGTGCCGCCGGAACACTTTGTTCCACCCACGCCCCACAGGTTGCTTGACCGCCGCCCACCGCCTCATTAGCCTTGGCGGACTATCCCCATGCGAAGGATCCCTGCATGTTGCGCCCCCTCTATGTTGCAATCGTGCTCGCCGGCCTTTCTTCTGGCCACGCAATGGCCAAAACAGACCTGATGACCGTTTACCAGGAGGCTCTTGCCAACAGCGCGGATCTGGCAGCGGCGCGGGCGGAATCGCAGGCGTTACAGGAAGCGCTACCCCAGGCACGTTCGGGTCTGCTCCCGGAAATCGGACTCGGAGCTGGTGCGGCACGAGAGCGGATCGACATTGACGGCGTCGGCAGTGACTCGTATTCGACTCATTACTACCAGGCCAGCCTGGTGCAGCCGCTGTTCGATGCGGCCAGCTGGTTTAACTACCAGGCCGCCAAAGCGGTGAGCGAGCAGGCTCAGCTGGAATTTTCCGCGACCCAGCAGGCACTCATCCTCGAGGTCGCGCAGGCGTATTTCAATGTGCTGTTCGCTTCCGATACGCTGGCTACCGCTCGTGCCGAAGAGGAAGCTTTCGAACGCCAACTGGAACAGGCACGCGAGCGTTTCGAAGTCGGTCTTTCGGCTCGCACCGATGTTTTGGAGGCCCTGGCCGGCTTCGATACCGCGCGCGCTGCGCGGCTGACCGCCCAGACCAATCTCGCCGTCAGCTATCAGGCCCTTACGCGACTGACCCGTCGCGATTACGACGACCTGATGGGTATCCGCCATGAACTCCCGGTTCTGCCGCCTACCCCAGCGAGCCTGCAGGACTGGGTGGACACCGCTGCCGTGCAGAACCTTTCGCTACAAGCCAGCCGCCTGGCTATCGAGAGCGCGCAGGAGACGCTGCGCAGCAGTCGGGCCGGCTACGCCCCGCGCGTCAATGCAGTGCTCAACCATCAGGCTAGCTTCGGCGGCGCCGGCGGTGGTGCGGGTGCAGGCGTAGGTGGTGTAGGCGGTGGCTTAGGCGGCGGTGGTTCGAACGACGTTGAACGAACCAGTATTGGTGTGGAGTTGACACTGCCATTGTATACCGGTGGTGCAACGACCTCCCGCGTTCGCGAATCGAGCTATCGCTTGAATCAGGCCGAGTATGCCAGCGAAGCACAGCTGCGCCGCGTCGTCGAGACTACGCGTAACCTGTATCGCACCGTGACATCGAGCGTAGAGGAAGTCGAAGCCCGCCGTCAGGCGATCGTGTCGGCCAATGCAGCGCTTGATGCCACCCAGACAGGCTATGAAGTTGGCACCCGTAACGTTGTCGACGTTCTAGAGGCGCAACGCAATCTGTTCCGCACGGTCCGCGATTACAACAACACGCGGTACAACTACATCATCGATAACCTCAGCCTGAAGCAGGCTGCCGGCACGCTCAGTCCCGAAGATCTACAGGATCTGTCGCGCTGGCTGAATCCCAACTACGATCCGGACCGCGATTTCATCCCGCCGTTTTCCGAGGACGAGGTCGAACGGATGTCCATTCAGCGCGAAGAAGCCATCCCCGACGTCCAGCAGGATTCGATGCGCAACGGCTTCTGAATCCGTGGCGGCGGTCAGCGCACCGCCGCCTGACGGGACTTGCCTGGATCCAGCAAAAGGCCCGTTCCTTCCAGCAATCGCTCCAAAGCTCCCTGATTCGCCAGCACCACCGAACGGCTCGCCGCTCCGGCCTGTTTCGCCGCCGCCGGTTGCCGGAAACAGGCTTTGACTTCGACAGCCAGCGCGCCCGCGTCCTCGACTATGCGCATACCGCCAGCCGCTTCGAGCAGCGCGCTGACTTCGGCGAAGTTGAACCTATGGGGGCCGGACAGGACCGGCAAGCCCAGCGCAGCCGGTTCAAGGTAATTATGTCCTCCAGTCGCCACCAATGACCCTCCGACGAAGGCAACATCGGCACAGCCGGAAAACAGCATCATCTCCCCCATGGTGTCGCCCAGCAAAACTCGGTCGGTCAACCGAGGTGAGCCGCCCGCGGTTCGACGCGTCATCTGCATGCCGCTCTCACTGATCTGCCGAGCTACTGCGCCAAAGCGCTCGGGGTGTCGCGGCACCAGAATCAGCAGGCTTTGCGGAAACTCCTCCAACACGGCGCGGTGCGCTTCGAGGACCAGCTGATCTTCCCCGGCATGGGTGCTGGCAGCAATCCATACCGGCCGCTCGCCCCAGCTGGCACGCCAGGCCTGCGCCTCGGCCTGTTTGGCAGCGTCGGGCGTAATATCGAACTTGATGCTCCCGGTCACGCTCAGCCTGTCCGGCTGGACGCCGAGATCGATGAACCGATCGGCTTCAGCCGGGCTTTGCACAGCGGCCCAATCGAGGCTGGCGAACATTGGACTGACCAGAGCCCGCACGCGTCGATAACCCCGTGCCGAGCGCTCGGACAAACGCCCGTTGGCCAGCATCACCGGAACCGCGGCACGCCGGCACTCTGCGACAAGGTTGGGCCACAGCTCGGTCTCCATGATGATGCAGATTTTCGGTGCCAGGCGACCAACGAACCGCCGCTGCAACCAGGGCAGGTCATACGGCAGATAGGCGTGCCCCACCGAATCACCGAACAGCTTGCGAATCTGTTCCGAGCCGGTCGGCGTCATGCAGGTCACGGTGACTGGCAGGTGCGGATAGCGCCGTTGCAGTTCACGGATCATTGGCGCGGCTGCTATCGACTCGCCTACCGACACCGCATGTACCCAGATACCGCCCCGGCGGATATCGCCGCCAAAGGCGAAACGCTCTTTCCAGCGCCTGGCATAAGCCGGAGCGCGCCAGGCGCGGTAAAGCAGGCGCAACAGGATGACCGGCATCAGTGAGGCGAAGAGCAAGGTGTAAAGAAGGCGAGTCATCGAGCAGCTTACCTGTAGCGGGTGCGGACAGTGCGAGGCCATAGAGTACCAGATGTGACCCGCGCGCCCGGCAGTGGCTATACTAGGGACCCTGTCACAGTAGGTGCGAACGCTGACCTCATGAGCAATAGCCTGGAAACCGACATCTGCATACTCGGCGGCGGCATCGCCGGCCTTTGGCTCAACGCGCGGCTGCGCAGCGAAGGCTACAGCACCTTGCTGATCGAGCGCGGCGCCCTCGGCGGCGGCCAGAGCAGCAAATCCCAGGGCATTATTCATGGTGGCACCAAATATGCGCTGCATGGCAAGCTCACCACGGCTGCCGAGTCCATCGCCGGCATGCCCCAGCGCTGGCGCGACTGCCTGCATGGCAAGGGCGATGTGGACCTGCGCGGGGTAAGGGTCCTGTCGGAACACCATTATCTCTGGTCGCCTGGCAACCTTGTCAGCAACCTCGCCGGGTTCTTCGCCAGCAAAGCCTTGCGCGGGCGGGTCGATCAGGTGAAGGGCGCCGAGCTGCCGCCGGTGTTCGCCAACCCCGCATTTCGCGGCAAGGTGTACCGCCTGGCCGAGCTGGTGCTCGACGTGCCCGATGTCATCCGGCGCCTGGCTGAAATTTCCGGCGACAGCCTCGCGGTGGCCAGCTCGGCACACGTGATGCGTCATGACGATGGCAGTGTCGCCGGCATTCGTGTGGGTGATACCACCATAGTCGCCAAGCGCTACGTACTTACAGCGGGCGAAGGCAACGAAGGATTGTTGCAGAGTTGGGGCGTGCAACAGCCAGCCATGCAGCGCCGCCCCTTGCAGATGGTTCTGGCCAAGGGCCGGGATTTGCCAGCGCTGTACGCACACTGCCTGGGCAGCAGCCCGAAACCGCGCATCACTGTCACTACCCACCCCTGCGCAGACGGCCAGTGGTGTTGGTATCTGGGTGGCGAGCTGGCCGAACAGGGCGTCAGCATGACCCCCGATGCGCTGATCGACCGGGCACGCGCCGAGCTCAAGGAGCTGTTGCCCTGGGTGCGCCTGGATGACTGTCAGTGGACTACCCTGCCGGTCAACCGGGCAGAGCCAGCGCAAAGCGGTTCGGTTCGTCCGGATACCGCCTATCTGCAGGCGGTACATAACGTGCTGGTCAGCTGGCCGACCAAGCTTGCCCTGGCTCCAGACCTTGCCGATCAGGCATTGGCGGAGCTCAGGCGACAGACTCTGCACCCAGCGCTTGCGCAGCCAGTAAGCGAACTACCCTCGCCCAAACTTGCCGCACCGGTATGGGACGTTGCGTTTTGACTGACTGTTTGCGCGCTCACTACCGAAAACTCGGCAGCACCGGGCTGTCGGTGTCACCGCTGGGTCTTGGCACGGTGAAGCTCGGCCGCAATCAGGGGGTCAAGTACCCGAGCCAGTTCCAGTTGCCCAGCGATGACGAGGCTCGCGAACTCATTGCGTTGGCGCGCGATCTGGGCATCAACCTGATCGACACCGCGCCGGCCTACGGCACCAGCGAGACTCGTCTGGGCCCTTTGCTGGCCGGCCAGCGGCATGAATGGGTCATCTGCAGCAAAGTGGGCGAGGAATTCAGCGGCGGCGAATCGCACTTTGACTTCTCCGCCGCGCATACGCGTCGCTCCGTGCAGCGTTCCCTCCAGCGATTGCAAACCGATTACCTGGATATGGTACTGGTGCATTCCAACGGCGACGATCTGGCTGTCCTGGAACAGGGTGCCTTCGAGACGCTCGAGGCGTTGAAGCGTGAAGGCCTCATTCGCGCGTTCGGGTTTTCCGGCAAGACTGTCGAAGGAGGCATCGCCGCACTTCAGCGTGGCGACTGCGCGATGGTTACTTACAACTTGCGCGAGCAGACTGAGAGGCCAGTGCTAGACTTCGCTCTGGCGCACCGCAAGGGCATCCTGATCAAGAAGGCACTTGCCAGCGGCCATTTGTGCGTCGAAGGCGCGGACCCGGTGCAGGAAGGCTTGAAACTGGTGCTGGGCCACGAGGCGGTGGCCAGCGCGATAATCGGCACCATCAATCGCGACCATCTCGAGAATAACGTTGCGGCCGCGCTGGCCGTGTTAGGTACCTGATATCGGAGCGAGACATGCCACGGATCATCGCACGCACCAATCCTGTCGTCTTCAAAACCCAGGCCATTCGCGTGGAAGCCACACCGGACTGTCTTCGCTACAACCCCGTCGGCTCGCCGATGAATTTCTCCGACATGCTTGCCCTGCGCAATCCGATCAGCGTTGACGATCCCGAGCGATTCAGCATCACCGTTGCCAATCTGGGTGTGTCGGCGGACCTTCGGGTTACCCTGCAGGATCGCGATTTTCATCTTATGGTTCGCCAGGACCGTCCGGATCGCGGTGACCGGGTGCTCAAGCTTTTGTCAGGGTATGTTCCTGCGCACGAACTGCGCGTCCCGTTGTTGACAGCCATGACCGAGATCGCCGAAGAGTTATTGCTGGAAGGCCAGGGTGGCTGGCTTCAGGGACAATACCAGAACACCTGGTTGCCGGCGCCCTACGCGGCGGAGCTACCGATCGACAGCGAATCGCACTTTTCGCTCTCTCCGGAGCGAGGCCATACCCGGCCGGTTTATTGCGGAGAACTTCAGCTTCAGGAGCGACCGCGAGCATATGTGCATCTGCCGACCAATTCCCTGCAACTGGTCTACCATTTGCAAATCGAGTTGCCCGACGGGGCCACGCAGCTCAGCGCGCTGCACGCCGACGAGAAGCTCGATACAGATGGTCAGTTGATCGCCAGCATGGATTATGAGGCGCCCGAGCTATTTCTCGTCGAGCAGCTGGACCCTCTCGAAACCAGCCGCCTATATACGTTGGAAAAGGGCCAACTGGTCGAACACGACCCAACCGGCATCGCCCTCAGCGAAGCGCTTGCAGCGCAACGAGGCTGGATCATCGATGCGCCACGGACACAGTGGCCACAGGGCCTGGCGGCATTCTGAGAGGATGCTACCGGCGAGCCGAGCGCTTCACTGGTCGGATTTCTCGCGAACACGCGCGATGATGGCCGTGGTCGAGCAGCTGTCGACGAAGTTCAACACCCGCACCGTCCCGCCGTAGCCCTGCACGATCGGTGCGCCAACGACCTGCTCCACCGTATAGTCGCCGCCCTTGACCAACACGTCGGGGCGAATCATGTCGAGCAGCGCTTCCGGCGTATCGTCGGCAAACGACACCACCCAGTCCACTGCTCCAAGCCCCGCCAGCACGGCCATGCGCCGGTCGACGCTATTGATCGGTCTACCCGGCCCCTTGAGCCGGCTCACGGAGGCATCGTCATTGACCGCCACGATCAGCCTATCGCCCTGGCTACGCGCCTCTTCGAGATAACCGACGTGGCCTGCGTGGATAATGTCGAAGCAGCCATTGGTAAACACGATGCGCTCGCCATGCGCTCGCGCGTCCTCGATGGCCACCAGCAGCTGTTCGACCCCGAGCACTCCGCGTTCGCTGCCCTGCTCCCGCTGCACCGCCCGACGAAGCTCGGGAGCGCTGATCGCAGCGGTGCCCAGCTTGCCAATGACGATGCCGGCTGCAAGGTTCGAAAGACCTACCGCATTGGCCAGCGGTTCATCGGCAGCTAGCGCTGCAGCGAGTGTGGAAATGACGGTATCGCCCGCGCCTGTCACGTCAAAGACTTCACGGGCGCGAGCCGGAAGATGCAGCGGCGGCTGACCCTTCGAGAGCAGCGTCATGCCCTGCTCGCTACGTGTCACCAGCAGCGCTTGCAACTCAAGTTGATCGATCAGCGCCATGCCCTTGTCGACCAGCTCCTGCTCGCTTGTGCACTCACCCACCACTGCCTCGAACTCGGAGAGATTCGGCGTGATCAGCGTTGCGCCGCGATAAATGGAAAAGTCCTTTCCCTTGGGATCGGCCAGTACTGGAACATTCTTCTCGCGAGCCGCAGCGATAAGCGCCTGGTGGTTGACCAAGGCGCCCTTGCCATAATCGGAAAGGACCATCACCTTGACCTTGTCGAGCATTCCGCGAACTGCTGCAAGGATCGACTCTCCGTCGGTTTCGAAGCGTTCTTCAAAATCCAGTCGGATGAGTTGCTGATGGCGACTCATGACCCGTAGCTTGGTAATGGTTGGGCGGTCCGAGTGGGCCTGGAATTCGCAGAACACCCCAGCGGCGTTCAGACGCTGCTTGAGGCTCAACGCCGCCTCGTCGTCGCCAGTCACGCCTACCAGCCAGGCCGGCGCACCCAGTGCCGAAATGTTCAGAGCAACGTTGCCGGCGCCGCCGGGGCGATCTTCGATCTGATCGACTTTGACCACCGGAACGGGCGCTTCCGGCGAGATGCGATGGGTCGGGCCATGCCAGTAGCGATCAAGCATGACATCGCCCACCACAAGAACAGGAGCTGAGTCGAAGCGGGGCATGGTCAATTTCATAGTCTGTCGATACCTGTAATGCGGTCCTCGCGAACCGGTTCATGCTTGAGCGCTGGGCGCCTCGTCCTGAAACTGCATGTTGTGCAGCCGTGCATAATAGCCTTTACGCGCCAGGAGTTCGGTATGAGTGCCCCGCTCCACGATGTGTCCCTCATCCATCACCAGGATCAGGTCGGCCTTTTCGATGGTCGACAGACGATGCGCGATCACCAGGGTAGTTCGTCCCTGCATGACGCGGTCCAGGGCGCTCTGGATATGCCGTTCCGATTCGGTATCCAGCGCTGACGTGGCCTCGTCGAGAATCAGGATCGGTGCGTCCTTGAGGAGCGCCCTGGCGATGGCCAGGCGCTGGCGCTGGCCACCCGAGAGCAATACGCCATTCTCGCCGACTGTGGTATCGAAACCTTTCGGCAATGCTTCGATGAACTGGCGAGCATTCGCGGCCTCGGCAGCTTCGACGATGTCTTCGCGCGGCGCATCCGCCAGGTCGCCATAGGCGATATTCGCCGCGACGCTATCGTTGAACAGGGTGACGTGCTGGGTGACCAACGCTATATGTCGGCGCAGGTTGCGCAGCCGGTACGCCGTCACTTCGACGCCGTCGATGAAAATCTGTCCCTCGGTATGCTCATAGAAGCGTGGCAGCAGATTGGCCAGGGTGGATTTACCACTACCTGACCGTCCCACCAGAGCCACCATCTGGCCAGGTTCGATCGTCACGTCGATATCGGTCAGCACGCGCTTGCTGGTGCCTGGGTAGGTAAAGCCCATACCGCGCATCTCAATCCGACCCTCCAGCCGTTCCCGCTCCACCGTGCCGGTGTCCGTCTCTTGCTGCTCGTCGAGCTGCTCGAAAATATTCTCCGCCGCTGCGATGCCTTTCTGGATATTCGCACTTACCTCAGACAATTGACGCACCGGCTTGGGCAGCAGCCCAGCGGCAGTAATGTAGGCAACCAGTTCGCCAGGTGTGGCATCGCCACGAAGCAGGAGCACCAGGAACATGACCACTGCCATCGCGCTATAGGTGACCAGCTGCAGCGTGGGCGTGAATATGGCGCTGGTGCGGGTCATCTTCAAACCGCGTTGTCGGTTCGCCTCGCTGGCGGTATGGAATCGCTCAGTCTCGTAGCCTTCACCACCGAAGCTGCGCACAACGCGGTAACCGGTAATGGTTTCGGATGTGACGTGGGTAACATCGCCCATCGCCATCTGAATCTTCTTGCTCTGTTTGCGGAATTTCTTGCTCGCGCTCGTCACCATCAGACCTATGAACGGAAGGATCGCCATGAGCACCAGCGTCAGCTGCCAATTCATGTAGAGCAGATAGGCGAACAGGAAAAGAACCGTCAGGCCTTCTCGAAAGATGACCTTGATCGCGTCAGTCGCCGCGCCGGTGACCATGGTGGTGTTGTACGTGATCCGCGATACCAGGTGGCCGGAGTTGTGCTGATCGAAGTAACGGTTAGGCAGGGTCAGCAGATTGTTGAACAACCCCGTGCGCAAGTCATGCACCACCCCCAACGATACCTCCGCTATGAAATAATTGCCCAGGTAAGAGCCAATGCCTTGATAGACCGCGATGAGAATGATGAAAAGCGGAAACCCCCAGATCAGCGGTACGCCTAAGAACTGGGCGCCTCCGCCTTCGGTCAGCCCGTCGACGAAGTACTGCAGCATCCAGGCCATCGCAGGCTGGCTGGAAGCAAAGATGAAAAAACCGACAATACTGACCGCAAAGGGAAACCAGTAGGGTTTGACGAACCCCAGCAGCCGCAGATAGATGCGCGCTGAGGAGCGCAGAAAGCTTTCATTTCCGGGATTCTTGGTCGAATCGGTCATGTACACATCGCTTTGTTCGTGGTCAGCGAAGTCTATCACAGGGACTCGCATTGAAATCCGCTGTCGTGATTGACTGCTGGTCAGCCAATGAACTGATACACTACGCTTTTTTTCGCGCGAGACCACCGATGCAACTGCTAACGCAAGAAGCCTTTGATTCGATGCGCGCGGGTGCGATAGTCGTAGAGCAAGACGGGTTCGGTGAGAAAGTTCTCGCGTTGAAGGATGGTACGTTCTTGAAGCTGTTTCGACGCAAAAGCTGGTTCTCAAAAAATACAATCGTGTCCCCCGCAGCCCGCTTCGCTTCAAACGCGAGGAATCTTGCCGAGCGAGGCATTCCGTCGCCTACAGCGATCAGTCTCTACCGCCTAACCCGACCGTACAGGTCCGTCGTTCACTATCATCCGCTCCCAGGCCGCACGCTAAGAGAGCTTGCCAAAACGGAGGATATGGAGCGGTCCCAAGCATTTGATCAACTGCCTGATTTCGTCCGCAAGCTACACAACTCCGGCGTTTATTTTCGTTCGCTACACTTTGGAAACATCGTGTACACGCCCGAGGGCCAGCTAGGCCTTATCGACATCTCCGATATGCGCTGCAGCGTGCGTCCCCTCCCAACGCGACTACGTCGAAGGAACCTTAAACATCTACTGCGTTATGAAACAGACTGGGACATGCTTCCGGCGAACTTGAGCAGTCGAATGCTAAAGGAACTTTCAAAAAATTGAGCGCAAATTCATATTTTGAAAGTTTGTGGCGCGTCGAAATCTCACCGCCTGTTGCCGCCTTTTTTGGCAGTTTGTTACTGTCATGTATCGCTGTGTACTTCGATCCGATCCTGGGCCGGGACTCTGCCCTATATGTTGATATAGCGCGGAGTTTTGCGGAACAGGGTTATCAAGCCACATTGGAGCGGTTCAACTGGCCGTGGTTATCGATAATAATCGGAACACTGCATTGGGCCACCGGAATACCGTTGATCCCTTGCGCGGTCTTGCTCAACGCGCTGTTAATGGCCGGATTCTGCGCCACGTTGACTAAAGCGAGCATGCGGCTCGATCCGCTTGCGGGCTGGTGGGCTTGTGTTGTTGTGCTAAGTATCCCTGCGTATAACGAATATCGCGCCGATGTACTGCGGGAACCAGGGTACTGGTTGTTCTTGGCGGTAGCACTGAACACCTCCCTTGCTATTATTACGACCAAAAAGAAGCGAAACCTTCAGGTTGTCGCTAGCGTCCTTGCAGTCGGCCTCGCTGCGTTATTCCGACTCGAATCGCTGTTTCTGCTCCCAGCACTTTTGCTCGCCTACACGCGGCGCGCCTATCTACGGCGCGGGCGCATCTCGATAGCAGCTGTATACATTTTCGGTTTTTCGTGTGTCGCCGCGATATTCATCGTAGCATCCATGGAGACAGAGCAAGGTCGCGTTCGGAACTTCGTACAACTGGTTTCGCCGGACACCCTCTGGACGAGCTTCATGAGAGACAGCCAGATACTAGCAGACGCAATCTTGGCGAAGTATTCGAAAGAAGATTCGCCTGTGATACTCCTAGGAGGGTATGTAACGGCAATCATCGTCGATGCAATAGCGATAGCTGGTCCGTTCGCGTTAGCGCTTTTTTTCCGAGCGAATCGTAAAAATGAATGGCCGCCTGGCTCGCTCCCGTTGCTTCTTTTCTCAACGTTATCGTATTTCGTCGTGCTTGTTACATTCTTCGTCCAGCACAACTTCATGATCTCTCGCTATGTTGCGACGCTACACCTGTTCGTGACCCCAATACTGGTAGTTATCATTTCCGGCTGGGGCAGATCGCATGCGCGGCTCGCGAAAGCATTGGTCGTGATTGCAGGCCTCACGGCACTATCGAACACGGTCTCGCTATCAGCTAAGCGCACCCACTATCCCGAGGCAGGCCAATGGTTGATTGACAATACCAACCCGACAGACCGAATATTCTTCGACGATCCGCGCATGAGCTTTTACGCCCAACGAAAACGCCGAAGCCATGTTTGCGCGATACGATGTTCTTGCCCTGGAAGATACCGAACCAGACGACCCTATCCACAACGCAGCCAAGATGGCAGGATTTAATCAAAAGAAATATTTTTCAAACGACGACAATCATAGCGTGCTGATCTATATGCGGACCCAGTGATTCCAAAGCTTACTGGACGTTGATCAATCCCGGGAGAGACCAGAAATGACCTCGAGCCGCTTCGTCGGAAAACCTATGCTCCACTCGGATTCTCATTCGCCTAGCCGCTTCCCGCCTGTCGTCTTCGGACATTTCACTCACCTCGACCAGACGAGCAGCTAGCGACAACGCATCTTTGGCAGTGAACAATCTTCCGCTGTCACCAATCACCTCAGGGCATCCACCGCCATCGCTGCAAACTACCGGCACTTCCGCTGCCATTGCCTCAAGGAGAACCATACCGAATGGTTCCCGGTCCGAACTCAACACAAATGCGTCAAAGGCTTTGAATAACCTTCGAGCGTCATGGATTTGCCCAGTGAAAAGCACCTTATCGCTTACACCCAGATGCAAGGCGAGAGAGCGCAACTCCTGCTCGAGTCGGCCCTTTCCGCAGATCACCAGCACGCTTTCTTCTGGCAGGCTCGGCTTCGCAGCTGCGAAACCACGAATAAGTGCGGCCTGGTTCTTGTCTGGGTGTAGTCGACCAACATGGCCCACCGCCCATGCCCCCGGTGGTAGTCCTAGCCTGTTCCTAGCCTCGTCCCTCGAATAGAGCGCCGATCGAATCGATGGGACGTCTATACGATTGTAAAGAGTATGGATTCGTTCGGCAGGCCAACCTGGCAAGCTATCGACGACGTCATCACGTATCGAATCGGAAACGGCTAGCAGATGAAGCCTGTTCCGACACGCCCGAGCGTACATTTTACGGCTTAGCCGTCGGAAATCGCCGTAAGTGTGGTGCACCGAAATCACCGGGAGGTTCGTTGCGACACAAGCTATGTACCCGGGCTTGGTTCGATGGGTGATACATAGTTTGAAGTCGCGCCTAGCTGCAATCTTTTTGAAATCTCGAATTGCCTTGAGCTTTAACCCTCGCACGCTCCGACTGTCGTATTCCATGAAAAGTACTTCTTCACATTCACAGGCGGAGGCTACCGAAGCACTGGAAGGTCCTGTTAGAAAAACTGTAGTCACCTTATACGGAGTACCTCGGAACAAACTGGCGTACTGTCTGGCGGAGTCGAGATAGGGACCTTCGTATCCGTAGCAAAATTGAAGCACCCTGAGTTCGTTGGAGCTGGTCATCTGGTCGGTCACTCTTCTCAATAGCATTTCGCACCGAAAGTCGCAGAAGGACGGAGTTACGGGATCGATGATCCTTCGCTGGAAATGCTCGTCATTTGACTGGCCCATAGCCGGCTGTCTTTACACTAGGAGTACGCCACCCTCGGAAAATTCCCTGAGCTCCGCCATGCGGGCGCAGGCATGCCCTAGCAACGCTGAAGGCAAGAAGGCGGGTGACCGAAAGGAGCAGCCAGTCAACGAAAGAGGAACTTGCGGGCACGCTGGATGAGATTTTTACGCTGCTTTCCGCTCGACCATTGCTTTTGCCAGTGATGAATAGCAAACGTATCGACTGATATATCGCTGGCCATCAGCTGCTGAACAGGACGATTTTTGTCGTACGGATTGTAGGGGTAGAAATAGCGGGACGGATACACCGTGACATCATGGTCGGCATCAGCCAGTCGCTCGTTGAGATATGGCGTGATGATCTTCGGTACTGCTACGAACCGCCTGTCGACCATGACGGACCTCTCCACCATCTTGGCCAAGCTCCTGCAATGTGCGCTGCCCGCTACGGCTCCGACCACAGCCGCATTGATATACGAGCCGCACTCCCATCCTGCGAAAAAGCGGTTGTTTAGAAGCTCATCCATGCTTCGTACGGCTTCTACGTCCACATCGAGATAAATACCGCCTTCGTTATACAGCACATCGAACCGGACTCTATCCGAAAGGAATGCCCACTTCTTCTGCTCGATACACGCTTCGACAAAGGGGTCATCGACATCCAGCGTGGACTCATCCCAACGTCTGATTTCGTACTCTGGCATGACGCGTTTCCAGCTAGCAATGCAGCTATGCGCAAGCGGAGACAATTCTGCGCCACCGAACCAGCAGTAATGCAACGTTTTAGGGATCATCTGAAAAGCCTCGTACGGTTAGGGGCAACAAGCGGACTGGCGAAGCTGGAACTAGCGGCGCAAAGCCAAACGGAGCGCCTTCCGCGTATAGGTTACCTTGCTCAGCACACGCCAGTCTGCTCGGATGGCCCGCCAATAATATTCTCTGGCCATCTCAGAATCCCCGTTCAGGTACGCCGAGCGAAACAACGACAGACAACGTTGTACATAGTACTCTCGCCGCAGCACTTGACATTCCGGGCCGAGGCGATTTGGCGAGAAAACTTCGTCCACCAGCGCAACGCCTCCACTCTTAGCATGAGCTAAATCATGGCGCAGGCTGTCATCATGCTTGTGTATTCTTGCCAAAGGAGAATTTATGACGGTACATGGAAAATTAGCCAACGCCTGGGCGAAGACGGGAACGTCTTCCGCGCTCCTAAACCGTTCAGGATAATTTCCCATAGAAAATATGTCTCTGTGCATTGCGCACGCGCCATTGGCCAGCGAGATAGATTTATCCAGAAGATAAGCTCGCAGGCGCTGCGCTGGTGAACCGGGAAGGACTCCTGGGAAATGCCGTCTTATCGTTCCGTCCGGTTTTACTGACAGGTGTCCGCCAACGATAAAGCGAGTGGTTGGATAAGTGTCAAGGTGTGCTCGCAAAAGTTCAAGTGCACCGGCTTCCATTTCGTCATCTGCGTCAAGGAAAATCAGATAACGACCTTTGGCGAGCTCTATCCCTTTGTTTCGCACCGAGGCCAGTCCGCCGTTTACTTTTCTATGCGCAAGGAAACGGCGCGGATACTGTTCAGCCAGGTTGTGGATCACACGCGGAGTATCGTCAGTCGAGCCGTCGTCGATAATGATCAGTTCACTTGTGGCTGACAGCTGCGGTATCACGGAGTCGACTGCCCGGCCCAGCGTTTCTGCGTAGTTATATGCTGGGATCACCACACTGAAAATCAAGCTATCAGTGTCCATCGCTTTTTTTCACCAACACATCCTCCATGATCAGATACTGCAGATCCGATCCATAGAACATGTTCAGCGCATCAGTCGGCGAACAGACCATCGGCTCCCCGCGGCGATTGAGTGACGTGTTCAGCACAACGCCGTTGCCCGTGATCCGCTCCAATTCCTTCATTAGGTCGTAATAGCGCGGGTTGTATTCCCGCTTGAGCACCTGAGCGCGCGCCGTGCCGTCTTCATGCACCACCTCCGGAACCCGGTTCTTCCATTCGTCGTTCACTTCGAAGGTGAATGTCATGAAGGGTGACGGGTGATCCACACTGAGCATCTGCGGCGCGACGGTATCGAGCATCGACGGGCAGAACGGGCGCCAGCGTTCGCGAAACTTGATTTGCTCATTGATCCGGTCGGCAACGCCGGACGAACTCGGGCAACCGATGATCGAGCGGCCACCAAGCGCTCGGGGACCAAACTCCATCCGCCCCTGAAACCAGGCGACAGGGTTTCCATCCGCCAATATCTGCGCGATGTGAGCAGGCACATCATCGAGCTTTTCCCACTTGGGCTGGTTTGGGTGACGGGCGCAGGCGGCGATAACGTCTTCGTTCGAGTAGCTCGGTCCCAGATAGACATGCTCCATCTTCTCGACCGGAACGCCATTTTGCTCGGAAACGTAGGCCGCAGCTCCCACTGCAGTTCCCGCATCGCCGGACGCGGGCTGTACGAACAGCTCTTTGACGTCTGGCCGCGCGATGATGCGCTGGTTCAGCTTTACGTTGAGAGCACAGCCGCCGGCAAAGGCGATTCGACCGGTCTCACGCAGTATGTCGCCGAGATAATGATCGATCATTTCCAACGCCAGCTTTTCGAACAGCGCCTGCATGCTGGCTGCGTAGTGGATATACGGATCATCCGCTATGTCGCCTTCGCGCTTGGGACCGAGCCATTCAATCAGTTTCGGTGAGAAATAGTAGCCTTTGCCCTTTTCCTTGTATCGACGAAAACCGATGACATTGGCGTACTCGGTGTTGATCACCAACTCCCCATTTTCGAATTTGGCCAGCCGCGAGAAATCGTATCTGGCCGCGTCTCCATATGGAGCCATGCCCATGACCTTAAATTCTCCGTCGAGCATTTCGAAACCGAGGTACTCGGTGAGCGCACCGTACAATCCGCCGAGCGAGTCTGGATCGTAGAATTCCTTGATCTTGTGAATCTTGCCGTTTTCGCCCCAACCGAAGAAGGTCGTGGCGTATTCCCCCTTGCCGTCGATACCCAGGATCGCCGTCTTTTCCTTGATACCCGAGCAGTGATAAGCACTGGAAGCGTGGGCCAAATGATGCTCCACCGGCTCGAGGCGAACTTTCTTCGCGTCGAAGCCGAGCTGCTCCAGGCACCACAAGATTTTCTTGCGATAACGATTGAAGCGGCGGTTGCCAGTGAAGATTGCATCCAGCGAACGGTCAGGGGCGTACCAGTAGCGCTTGGCATAATGCCAACGCGCTTTGCCGAAAATGCTGATCGGTGCGAAGGGGATGGTGACTATGTCCACATCTGCAGGCTTGATACCAGCCTGCTCCAGACAAAACTTGGCCGATTCGTAGGGCATGCGGTTCTTGGCATGCTTGTCTCGCACGAATCGCTCCTCCTCTACCGCAGCAATAAGCTTGCCGTCGATGTAGAGGGCAGCGGAGGGATCGTGACTCAATGCGCCAGAAAGTCCGAGAATCGTAAGTGCCACGGGAAGTCTCTCAATCCAAGCCGGGCTAGCCGGCGACTACGACAGCGTCGACTGATAACCGAAGCCGGTGTGCTGTCTCGTAAGCGCGCTAGTATAGCCACAGCTAGCCGAGGACACTACCGAGGCTCCTTGCGATGATTAGAATACCGACCGAATGGACGCGAGCTACCTTTCGTCCATCTTTAGCGCTGTCGACAAGATGCTTTTCAATACTTCAGAACCCCAAGCGCTCAAATGATCCGTATCTCGATATAGCGGACGTCCCTCAAGCTCGATCCTGCATTGTCCAGCCTTGCAAAGAACAGTCGCAGGGTCCGCGACCCGGAAACGATATTCTGTTTCCAGTTCTGCAAGAAAATCCGCGAAACGCTGAGTTTGCAGCTGGTGTTCAGCAATAGAGGGCCCCAATCGCACGGACCGATTGAAATGAACAGAACGTCCTAGTGCAGAAGGAATATCGACACTGGCGATTGGTACTTGAGCTATTATCGTCACGCTGATTCCACGGTCGCTCAACATAGACAAGGTTCGCCGAAAGCCCGCTTCGAATCCCCTGTTGTCTGCCACCCGGTCAGGATCCACGTAATACGACCACACTCCGACTAACACCGCATGCGTCAGACTCGGCGAACGTTTTATATAATCGGCAACCGCGTCGTTGAATTCGCTGCACGCCACGTCGGACGCATAGAAATCGCGAACGCCTAATGCAGGTGGGCATACTGAACGCGCGAGAAATCGCCCCGACAGGTCGAGGTCGGATGCTGCAAGATCCACCCCGTGCGCCACAGAAAGCGCATGAGAATCTCCCCAAAGCAAAAATTGCGGATCCTCGTCGGTTCCCAAGGTACAAACATCGCCTCGATACACTTGCTCTGGGTCGAGGGCGAAACATGGCCGGCGGAATGGAATGGTTTCCTTGGCCACCGCTGTAACAGAAGCAACCGGCTCAGCGAGTCGGAACGCGGCACCCCGCGTAATCAGTCCTGGCAGAGAAACTACCACCAACAGAAAGGCGACCATCGTCGCTCTTCGAAAAAGAACCTTTCGCGAAGGAGCAAGCCGATCCGGGGAACGAAACGGACGTTCGATGAATCGCCAGCTGACCCAAGCGATTCCCAGAGCCAGAAGGAAAAGCACCACTTGTTGGCCGATTGAGAAAGGTTCGATTAAGTAGTAGCGCACGAAGACAAAAAGCGGCCAGTGCCACAGGTAAAAAGAATACGAAAGCAGGCCAATCAGGACTATCGGACGCAAGCTAAGGAGCCGGCCGACACACGTATTCGATTCTCGCCCTGCGTGTATGACCAGCGCCGTGCCTAGAACGGCCGGCAACGCGGCGACGCCAGGAAATGCGTGACTCTTGGTTAACCAGAAAAAGCTCCCAACGATACCCGCGACGCCGAAAAAAGCAGTTGCCTCGGCGACTGCGCGCGTTCGGATAGCAGGTATGAGCCCGGTTGCGAGCAGACTGCCCGCGAGTAACTCCCAGGCTCTCAGATGAACTAAATAGAAGGACGACTCTGGCTGTGTACGCAAGGTTGCTTGGCTGCCCCACAAAGAAAGCAGGGCCAAGCCTAGCAAAACCAAGTTCAGGTGCCGCGGGACGAATCGAACCAGCAGGATCAGAAGAGGCGGGAAGAGAATATAATATTGCTCCTCCACCGCGAGCGACCAAGTGTGGAGAAGCGGTATGTTTTCTACCGGGTCTCCAAAATAATCTGTCTTCTTCCAGAACTGAATATTCGCCAGGAATATTAGCGCTGCCACAAGGCTGTCAACGAACCCCTTGTAGTCCAGAGGCATCAGCATAAACCAGGCCGCTATGCTGGTGAGCGCGAGCATCGCAGCAAGCGCCGGGAACAGGCGTCTCACCCGGCGCTCATAAAAATGCGCATACGAAAAGTTCTCGGCCTGGGCATCCCGGTAGATGATGGTGGTTATGAGGAAACCAGAAATAACAAAAAAAACATCGACACCCACGAAGCCGCCCGAAAAGAGGGCGACATCCAGATGAAACAGGACCACCGGCACCACAGCCAATGCTCGAAGGCCGTCAATATCCGGCCGGTATTGCAACGCTTGACTCATCTCAGACTAGGTCTCGGTACGTTGGAACGGCGCTTTACCAGCTAGCAACCGTGAGAGGAGGCCTGAAATATCGTTACAGGCACCTTACGCGCTATTTCCCGTTTCACTTGGTGGAAGATTGGACTTGAGCCAGCTCGCCATAGGGCTGTCTGCAGGCCAGTTGCGGATCAGTCGGTTCCGGTCGACGTTCCATGCTTTCGTAAAGCGCCTCTCGTTCGAATGAGCCTGTAAAGAATCCAAATCGATAAGCGATACACGGCGTCCGTCCCAAAGGAGATTCGTGCCCTTCAAATCTCCGTGCGTATATCTAGCGCACACCATACGGTTCATGGTTTCCAGCAGAGCCTTTTGCAACGACTGATCCGGAATACGCTCCCCTTCGGGCCCAAGCACGGTCAGCAGGTCCTGACCGGCGCAAAACTCGGTCACCAGCCATGCTCTGCGACGCAGTGGGCCAAACCGACTTTCGATCATGCCCAGCGGCCGCGGGGTGGCGATGCCCAGGAAAAGCAGGCGATGGGCAGCGAGCCAGGAATGCCAGGCCCGGCTTGGTCGCCAGAAGCGTTTGAGCCAGTGGGAAAAACCCTTGATGTTGTATCGTTTGACTACTACCAGATCGGTGCCAACCATCGCGGTGGCCACCGTACTGCTGCCGCCGTCCTTGAGCAATACGCCGTCGAATGCGCAGTCCGGATTCCCGATGATCGGGGACATGCGCGACGCATCGTCTCGAGCGACGGCGACGAAGCGGGTCCAGCTGCGCTGCACTGCGAATAGCGTACAGTCCCTCAGCGCCTTCCCGAGATAATCGGCCAGGCGCCGCTGGCGCACCTTGTCCACGTCGGAGGCAACTTCGGCTTCGGCCAGGGCATGCGCCGGGTTGACTTGCAGATACATATCAAGCAATGGTCGACGACAGGCGTCCCAGTTCGGCGGCAGTTGACCCAGCAGCAAGGCCAGATTGTGCTGGGCCACTGCGGCAGGCAGCGCCGCGTCTCCGTGCGCCTCGATTGCGTCACCATCGATGACATAAAGGGTATCGCCCTGCATCAGAAAATTGCCAAGATGCATGTCTGTCTGCACTAGCCCCTTCTGGTGCAAAAGTGCGACAGCCTTTACCGCTTCGGAAACGATGCCCAAGGCTGGCTCGGAGCCGGGATTTGCCGGCTGCGCGGCTTCCCACCGAGTTTGCAAGGTTTCCGCATTTTCCACGAACCTGGTTACCATGAAACAACCGCCTCCTGCCAGCGCGCCGGTTGCCAGCAGCTCCGGCGTCGAGATGCCTGCATGCAGCAGCGCTTCGATTCCTGCAAGTTCGCGTTCGAAGTGTCGAGCGGCGCTTGTCGCGATGAACAGCTTTACCAACACCCTCTCCCCGTCGAGCCGGCCTTCTCCAACCAGGCGCTTGCCGGGCAATATCCGCAACCAACCGGTGACGTGGATCGTACGCCCGCCCTGCAACTGCAAATGCAGCGGCAACGGCGGTTGGCGGCCAGCCCGCCGCAGCATGTCGACCTGCTTCATCTTCCTTTCCTCATGCGGCATCGCGCGTTGATACGGCTGGCCAGGTCGCGCCCTTCTTCGTCAAGCCTGGTGAGCCCGAGGTAGGCAAGCAGAAAGCGCAGCCGCTGGGTACGACTGACCGGTTCGCAGCGCAGCAAAAGTGTCGTCAGCTCTCTCACACGATCGTCGCCCCACCAGGCCGAACGCGTCCGCTCCAGATCGATCAGCCGCGCACCGGCACCGTCGCCATCCAGTCTGAGGAAGATGTGTCGCGGGTAAAGGTTGTTATGCACCTTGCCCGCGCTGTGCAACGCACGTATCAAAGCGGCGGCCGCGCGAATCAGGTCTTCGCGCTGCGATGGGACCAGCGAGCGCCAGCGATCCAGCCAGACGGTCAGTGGCTCGTAGGCATCCAGCGCGCGGGTCATGAGGATAGCTCTGCGCTCGCCGAGCTGCGAGCTTTGGTAGAAAAACGCCACCTCCAGTGCAGGTATGCCCGCGTGGGCATATGTCTGGATCGAGCGAAACTCTCGCGCGAAGGTCAGTTCGCCCTGCGGATGAGCGAGAGACCTGTGCAGGTGGTTTTCCTGACGCTTGAGATAGAAAGCCTGCGTTCTGCCGTTGATATCCTTTAGTTCGAGCCGATGAACGCTGCTCCAGCCGGCACCGCGGGGCGTTGAGGGCGTGTCTCCGAGCCGTAACGCCCAAAGTGCTTCGAAGCTATCGAGCCCGTGCCTGCGCAGCACTTCCCGAGCATTGACGGCAATGAATGGCGACTTCATTCGCGGCCCTCAAAGAAATGCAGCACCGCAGCGATGCGTTTGCGGTCCGAGGCATCGAGCGGGCGCTCCCCGACGTACCAGCGATAGAAACGCAGCCGCTGGCTCCGGCTGAGCTTCTGCTTGCCGAGCTTATCGAGGCAGGCGAGATCCTTGATGATGCGATATTCCAGCATCGGGCCCCACCAGAAGCTGCCGCCCGGGCAGTCAATAAGGTAAACGTCCGGGTATTCCTTGGTATCGACCAGGATATTGCGCCACTTCAGGTCGTTATGCGCGAAGCCCTGCTCATGCATCATGCGCGTGGCATCGGCGATCTGTCTTGCGACATGCGCGACCCAGCGTCCTTCGCTCAGCCTCGCATCGCCGCTACGGGCGATCCGCGCCAGATCATCGGTTGCGCTCAACTCCTGGGTGATCAGCGCGCCTCGATGGAAGCGGCCGTCGCGCCGTTCCAGGCCGAAACCGACCACGACCGCCGACGGGATACCCCACGCGTGAAAATTGAGCAGGTTCTCCCATTCGGCCTTGATTCGCGGCCTGCCAAGATAGCGCCGCAGGTTCTTGCCAGCGGCCGTGTAGCGTTTTACATAATAGTATCGGTCGCCCACCCAAACCCGGTGCACCGTGCTCAGCGGGTCCTGGGTAATCGCCTCGCCGTCGAGCGCGAACACCGAGTCCAGATCAGCGAATGCACGCCCGCTGTCTCCAGTTGCGTACTCCGGATTGAGTGTCCAACGCTTCATTCACCCCGCCCCGGCGCGTATTTGCGTTCGAAGCGAGTCTGCAGCCGTGCGGCCTTGCGTTCGAGCATCGCCAGCAATACCGCTTCCTCGATAACGATCTGCCGGATCGGCTTGCGGAAGTAAGTCTTCAGAAAGCGCAGCTTGTCACGATTCGTCAGACCAATACCGAGCGCCGAAAAATACAGTCCAGCCAAGTCCTTGTCGCGCCACCGGCGCGGAACAGCGTGGCGAACCTGCGCCCGATGCAGATCAATCAGCGATAACGGCAGGTGGTCCGCACGGGGCTCTTCGGCGACGTTGAGAAGAAAATGGCAGATATAGAAATCCCGATGATTTACCCCGGCGCGGTGCATGCGGCCGGCCATGTCTGCCACGGCATGGATCAGCGCGTACTTGATCGCCGGCGCTGGCGGATGACTCAACCAGTGACTGGTGTAGTCTTCCAGACTGACAGTCGGCGCGAGTTCTTCGGTGATGATGAACGAATGTTGCGTCGCGGGATTGCGGCCTTTTTCTCCGTAGGCGACGGCAGTCATGGTCGGCACGCCTGCGTCTTTCAGCGCCCGAATCGCCCGCCACTCCTGGCCGGCTCCCAGCACGGGGGCCTTCGCAGTCAGCCAGTTTTTGGCAATCTCACCCCAACCGACGCCGCGATGAATCTTGACGAAATAACCACGCCCAGCAATTTCCGTGCGAAGCGTGCGCCTCGCTTCCAGCTCGCGGAACACGTCTCCCTGCAACGCCTCGACCTCGGCAAAGGCATCACGCCCCGCCCACAGGCTGCGGAAAGGCTCGTCGAGTATCAACTTCACGGGCGTTCTCCGAGGATCACGTCCGCAGCTCGCTCGGGCAGGCTGTAAAGATCCGCCTGATCGGCGAACTCGAGCGCGTTCTTATGCCAACGGCTGCGAGCGCCCTCATCCTTGAGCATTTTTTCGAGATACTCATCCAGCCTTCGCTGATCGAACGGCCCGGGGAGTACCAGACCGCAGTCCGCCTCTTCGATATAGCGGGCGTAGCCGCACACATCGGTGACCAGCACCGGTAGCCCGGCGACCAGCGCTTCGAGCAGAACGGTACCGGTATTTTCGTTGTAGGCGGGATGAATCAGCAGGTCCGCACCGAGCAGAAAGCGTGGGACGTCATCGCGGCCGTTGAGGATATGTACCTGTTCGCTGACGCCTTGCGCCTTGGCCAGCAGCTGGAACGACTTCGGATCGTCCTGCCCTATCACCATCAGACGGGTGCGCTTGCGCAGGGATCGTGGCAACGCGGCCAGCGCGCGAATCGATCGATCCAGCCCCTTGGTTTTGAACCCCGAACCTATCTGTACCAACAGCAAGTCCGAACCAAGACCGAATTCGCGCCGGAACTCGGCGCGGATCTCGCTTGCATTCGGTGGAGCGCGGCGATCCGCGGCGATACCAGGGGGGAGCATATGAAAGCGATCTGCCGGTGTCCGGTAGTGCTTCATGAACAACGGTTGCTGGACATCCGAAATCATCAGTATCTCGGTGGCCGAGTTCGCCGAGAACACAGCCCGCTCGTATTCCGCGAAGTGGCGATATCGCGGGCCATAGCGATACAACGGGTTACGTAAGGTTTGCGCCTTGTCCTCGAAGCAGGGGTCTGCCGCGTAATACACATCCAGCCCGGGCATCTTGTTGAATCCGACCACCCGATCAGCAGGATGCCGCGCCAGATCCGCCTGCACCCAGGCGGTGAATTTCTCATTGCGCCGGTGATTGGAAAACGCCTTGACCGGAGCCACGACCACATCGAAACCCTCGGGTACGTCGCCTTCCCATATAAGCGTGTACACGCGAATGGCATGCCCGCGCTGCTGGCAAACCTTGGCAATGCGCATGAAATCGCGCTGCAAACCACCGAAGGGGAAATACTTGTAAAGAATGAACGCCAACTGCATCAGGAAGCTCGCTTGTCCAGCAACAGGGTTTCGAGCTCGGCAAAAACCCTGTCAGGGCTTAGTCGGGTGAAGCATAGCGGCTGCTCACGCTTGAGGTCGAACCGGCGGGCCTCGTCCGGCGTCGGCTGATAGGTGCAGGTTTTCTGCAGACAGGGTGTACAGGAAGGATAGTCGCTAGCCAGATGAACCTGGGAAAGGCCGTACGCGCCAGTCAGCCCCGGATTGGTCGGACCGA
>CAYZFU010000001.1:0-7108 GCA_964477725.1 uncultured Halopseudomonas sp. | reverse complement strand
TCCACCGCCACGCAGCCGGAAGCGCTTGCGAGGATGCGCGCCATACCGGCCAGCGACAGCTTCGGCAGCACCGCGACGCCCTCCACGCCTGCAGCGATACGCTCGGCGCGAGCCTTTTCGTTCGCGTTGCCCCACGGCAGACGTACCTCTAGGCCACCGTGCGCAGCGCGTTCGGCCAGTTGCTTCCAATACATCTCTGGCCAATGCTTGCTGGCCCAGGTGGTGCCGTGCAGAAAGAGAACGAACGGCCGCTCGGCCGGCCGGCCAGCTTCTGACGATCCAGCCCGTAACAGCCAATTCCAGCGGGGACGGGATAACCCAGCGCCCGGGCAAATAACAGCCGCACCCGCTCTACCGCATGCTGGTCCCAGGGAACGTTGCAGTGCACATCGTAAAATCGGCTGGCAATGGGCTCACGCGCCGAGTCCCGATCCAGTCCGATAATCGGACCCTCGGCATAGCGCGTTAGCCAGGCGCTTTTCAGCAGTCCCTGAGCATCGATGATCGCGTCGTAGCGGGTCGCGGCCACGCGCTCCTTGAACCGCTTCCATTCGCCACTCAATGCCGCTTTCAGCGGATGCTTGCGCCAGCGGCGGATGGCGACCGGGATCACCTCGGCGACGCCGGGATGCCAGGCGGGAATTTCGGCGAAGCCTTCCTCGACGATCCAGTCGAACTGAATCCCCGGAATGGCCTGCCGCGCATCGGTGATGGCCGGGAGTGTATGAATGACGTCGCCCATGGACGAGGTCTTGACCAGTAGCACGCGCATCGTCACAGCCCCTGGGGGTCGGCGAGCGGCGTGCCGACCAGCCGGTCGAGCGCATCGATGACCAACGGCGGATTCAGGTCACGCAGGCAGTTGTAATGCCCGTACCGGCAGGTCCGATCGAAACAGGGGCTGCACTCGATACCGAGCCGCACGATCTCGACCTGCGACGCAAGCGGAGGCGTAAAGCCCGGCGAGGTGGACCCGTAGACCGAGACCAACGGCCGGTCCAGCGCCGCGGCGACGTGCATCAGGCCCGAATCATTGCTCACCACCGCACTGGCGCAGCTGAGCAGGTCGATGGCATCTGCCAGCGTGGTTTCGCCAGCCAGGTTGATCGATTCCTCTCGCAGGCCGGGAACCAGTCGTTCGCGAATCTGCTCGCCGACCGGATGATCGTTTTTCGAGCCGAACAGCCATACCTGCCAGCCGAGCCGGATCTTGTCGTCCGCCACCTGAGCGTAATACTCGGCAGGCCAGCGCTTGGACTCGCCGAACTCTGCGCCTGGGCACAGCGCCAATACCGGACGGTCCAGTTCAAGACCGAAGCGCGTCAACGCTGCGTCGCGGCTTGCTGGATCAATCGCAAGACTGGGTCTGGGATAGGGTGCGGTCAGTTGATGACCCGGTTCGAAGGCGAGCGCCATGAAGCGCTCGATCATCAACGGGTAACGTTGCTTGTCCAGCACGCGAACGTCGTTGAGCAAGCCATAACGCATTTCACCGCGCCAGCCGGTGCGCTGCGGCGTGCCTGCGAAGAACGGAACCAGGGCGGACTTGAGCGAATTCGGTAGCACGATAGCCTGATCGTACAACCCCTTGAGCCCCTTGCCGATTCGCCGACGCTCGCCGATCTCCAGCGCGCCGTGGCCCAGCGGAAAGCTGAGAGCCCGATGCACTTCCGGCATCCGCTCGAGAATGGGTCGACTCCAGTCGGGTGCCAGCACATCGATGGTGCAGTCGCCGTGCCGCTGTTTGAGGCAGGCGAACAGGGTTTGCGCCATGACCATGTCGCCGACCCAGCTGGGACCGATAATCAGGATTTTCATAAGCTGTAAGCGCCAAGCTGCAAGTTGCAAGCGGTACGTGCCAGACGGCAACCTGCGAGTGGCTTCTCACAGCTTGCCGCTTGTGGCTTGTCGCCTGGAGCGTTCAGCGGACCAGCGTACGCCATTCGGCGTGTGCCTGGGTTTGCCCGCTGACCAGATCGAAGTAAGCCTTCTGCAGCTTCTCGGTCACCGGGCCACGACGGCCTGCACCGATCTTGCGACCATCGAGCTCCTGGATCGGCGTGACTTCGGCAGCGGTACCGGTGAAGAAAGCTTCGTCGGCAATATACACCTCATCGCGAGTAATGCGCTTTTCCACCAGTTCCAGGCCCTGTTCCCGCGCCAGGGTGAGAATGGTGTTGCGGGTAATGCCGTTGAGGCAGGCGGTGACTTCCGGGGTGTAGATCACGCCGTCCTTGATGATGAAGATGTTTTCGCCGGAGCCTTCGGCTACATAGCCTTCCGGATCGAGCAGCAGCGCCTCGTCGGCACCAGCGCTCAGCGCTTCCTGCAGCGCCAGCATCGAGTTGATGTAATGCCCGTTGGCCTTGGCGCGGGTCATGGAGATGTTCACATGATGACGGGTGAACGAGCTGGTGCGGACCTTGATGCCGACCTCCAGCGCCTCCTGACCCATGTACGCGCCCCAGTCCCAGGCGGCCACGATGGTGTGCACCTTCAGACCGGTCGCGCGCAGACCCATGCCCTCGGAGCCGAAAAACACCATGGGGCGCAGGTAGGCGCTTTTCAGGTTGTTTTCGCGTACCGCCGCACGCTGGGCCTCGTTGAGCTCTTCCTTGGAGAAAGGGATGCTCATGTTCATGATCTTGGCAGAGTCGAACAGGCGATCAGTGTGCGCCTGCAGGCGGAAGATCGCCGTGCCATCCGGCGTGTTGTAGGCGCGAACGCCTTCGAACACGCCCATGCCGTAGTGCAGGGTGTGCGTCAGAACATGCACGTTGGCTTCGCGCCACGGCACCATTTCACCATCGAACCAGATAACACCATCACGATCGGCCATCGACATAGCAGCCAGCTCCATATACGTATCTTGTGATTTACCCTAGCTTCTTGCCCGGCTTGAGCGTACCGCTGGTCAATGGCGAACTGACGCCGGCCATTGCGCTTACTGTTCCGGCAGCCATTGCTGCCACAGCGTGATGACTCCGCGACGGAAGTCATGAAACTGGTCGCCGCTTACCTTGCTTGGCTGCTTTTGCAATGCCAGGCGATGGGCTGCTGCGCGGTAGGCCTTGTAAGCCTCCTGCAATCGCTGAACGTCTTCACCGGCGATCAATCCGGCATCACGCAGCCCATCGAGAATTCTGATGTTATCCGTATAGCGCAGTAATTCGGGGTATCGGCACGACCAAGCCAGAACCGCATATTGCACCATAAATTCGATATCGACGATACCTCCGGCGTCCTGCTTGAGATCGAACAGGGATTCCGCCGTGAATGCGGCCGGATCGAACCCGGCATGGGTCGACTGGGTGGCGAGATTATCGCGCATCTTCTTGCGCATACCGGCCACCTCCTGACGCAGCGCCGCCTCGTCGCGCGGACGGCTCAGCACCTCCGCACGCAACTCGTTGAACCGGTGCCCGAGCCGCTTGCAGCCGACCAGCACCCTTGCCCGTACCAGAGCCTGGTGTTCCCAGGTCCAGGCATCTTCACGCTGGTAGCGAGCGAACGAGGTGAGTGAACTGACCAGCAAACCCGACTCGCCGGATGGGCGCAGACGCATGTCGACCTCGTACAGCGCCCCGGACGTGGTTTGCGTGTTGAGGATATGAATGATGCGCTGGCCGAGACGGGTGTAGAACTTGCTGCCCTCGATCGGCTTGGCACCGTCGGTTTCTGCATCCGGGTCACCGTCGTGGATGAATACCAGATCCAGGTCCGAACCATGTCCTAGCTCGATCCCGCCGACCTTCCCGTAACCGACAATGACGAAGTCCAGATCGCAGACCGAGCCATTCGCACGACGAGGAAAACCGTGACGCTGGGTCATCTCGCGCCACGCCAGCTGCAGTACCTGCTGCAGAATGGCTTCGGCCATCCAGGTCAGATAGTCGCTGACTTTCATCAGCGGTAATGTCCCGGCGATCTCGGAGGCCGCGACGCGCAATACATGGGCGCGGCGGAAATAACGCAGCGCCTCCATCTGTTGCTCCAGATCGTCTTCGGGAATACGCACAAGCTGCTGTCGCAGCTCGTCGACCAGCTCGTCCGTCTCCGGCGGACGGTAAAGCCGGCCGGCGTTGAGCAGCTCATCCAGTACGACGGGGTAACGGGTGATCTGTTCGGCAATCCACGGGCTGGCACAGCACAGCGTCAGCAACTCGCGCAGCGCACTGGGGTTTTCATTGAGCAGCAACAGATAGGCGGAGCGTCGCGCCACGGCTTCAACCAGGGGCAACACGCGCTCCAGCGCCAGATCCGGTTCGGACTGCTCGGCAGCCAGTCCCAACAAACGCGGCATGAACACATCGAGCCGCTCGCGTCCGAGTCGCTGCATCGCCTTGACCTGTGGCGAAGCGAGCAGGCCGCTGAGCTGCCGCCAGGCCTCGTCAGGATTGGCAAAGCCGGCCTCGCCCAGCTGATCCCGCGCCTGAACCGGGTCGATGCTGCCTTCCCATAGCGGCAGCCACTCTTCGTAGGGCACGGCTTCTTCGCCTTCATCGTCATCGGGATCGGCGATTACACCAGCGAAGTGCCGGGCGACATGATCACGATGCGTTTCCAACGTTTCGCGGAAGCTCTGCCAATCGTGAAACCCCATCACATGAGCGACGCGCGCCTGGGTTTGCGCGTCGGTTGGCAGCATCTGGGTCTGCCGATCATCGACGGCTTGCAAGGCATGCTCGACATCACGCAGGAACAGATAAGCACCTTTCAACTGATCGACTGCGTCATCGGGTAGATAGCTGTGCGCAGCGAGCATGTCCAGCACCGGCAGGATGGGTCGTTGCTGCAAGCTCCTGTCGCGCCCGCCGTGGATCAGCTGAAACGCCTGACCGATGAACTCGATCTCGCGTATGCCGCCGGAGCCGAGCTTGACGTTGTCCTGCAAGCCCTTGCGCTGAACTTCGCGTCTTATCATCAATTTGAGGCTGCGTAGCGCCTCGATGGCGGCGAAGTCGAGGTAACGGCGGTACACGAACGGCCTGAGCATGGACAGCAACTCGGCGCCGGCTGCCTGATCACCCGCGACTACGCGTGCCTTGATCATCGCGTAGCGTTCCCAGTCACGCCCCTGATCCTGGTAGTACTGCTCCAGCGCGTCGAAGCTGAAGACCAGAGCCCCGCTGTCGCCGTACGGCCGCAACCGCATATCGACACGAAACACGAAGCCGTCGACGGCTTCTGGCCGACGCGGATGAAAAACTCCTGGTTGGACAGGCTGCGGCGGCCGCCCTGGGTCTCGCCGCCCTCGGGATAGGCGAAGATCAGATCAATGTCCGAAGACAGGTTGAGCTCCTGCGCGCCGAGCTTGCCCATGCCCAGCACCACCATGTGCTGGGCGATGCCAGCATGGCTGGTCGGCGTACCCATTGACACGCAGCCCTGCCGGTACAGCCACTGATAAGCCTGATCGATACAGGCATCGGCCATGTCAGACAGGTCGCGTGTGGTTTGCATGGTCGACGCGTGACGTAACAGATCACGCCAGATGATGCGCACCTGATGGTATTGCCGGAATTGCCGCAGCGCCCTGCCCAGCTCATCCTCGGAGGTGACGACGGCAAGGGTATCGGCAAGGCGCGCTGCCAGCTCGCCGGGTTCGAACACGCGCTCCAGATCGCCCTTCGCCCGCAAAGTGAACAACAACGGCGGATTTCGGCGCATCTGCTCGGCTACGTAGTCGCTGCCAGACAGAACCAGTCGCAACTCGGTCAACAAGCGGTCATCGAGCTGTGAAAGTGTTTCAGACAGACCCGCCTGTTCGGCCGCGACCCGCCATTGGGTCAGGTGGTGGTCAACCATGGATACGAGGGCAATGGGGAGCGGCAGCTGAGTGGGCATGGTCTATCCTTTGGTTTACTTATGGCTCAGCTTGCCATGCCCCGCGCGGGCATAAAAGGTTACACGCCACGATGACGGCGGGCCCGGTGTAGTTTCACTACGCAAACTGCCTTGATTCGACGGGAAACGATATCTGTATGTAGTCAGACTACAAACCTCACAGCAAACCTGCCATAGCGACGGCTGCATCGCGCCCCGCTACGGTCAAGACCCACAAGGTCTGGAGACTCCCCGATGACGCAAGACGATCTCGATCCGCTAGAAACCCAGGAATGGCTCGACGCCCTGGAATCGGTGCTCGACAACGAAGGCGAGGAGCGTGCCCACTATCTGATGACACGGCTGGGCGAACTGGCCAGTCGCAGCGGCACGCCGCTTCCGTACGCCATCACCACGCCGTACCGCAACACCATTCCGGTGACCCATGAAGCGCGCATGCCCGGCGATCTATTCATGGAACGGCGCATCCGTTCACTGGTGCGTTGGAATGCGTTGGCCATGGTCATGCGCGCCAACTTGCAGGACCCTGATCTGGGCGGGCACATCTCCACTTTCGCCTCGAGCGCGACGCTCTACGATATCGGCTTCAACTACTTCTTCAAGGCACCCACCGAGGAGCACGGCGGGGATCTGGTGTATTTCCAGGGCCATGCTTCACCCGGTGTTTACGCACGCGCGTACATGGAAGGTCGCATCACCGAAGAACAGCTGGATAATTTCCGCCAGGAGGTCTCCGGCGACGGGTTGTCTTCCTATCCGCATCCGTGGCTGATGCCGGACTTCTGGCAATTTCCGACTGTCTCGATGGGGCTCGGGCCGATTCAGGCGATTTACCAGGCGCGCTTCATGAAGTACTTGGAGCATCGCGGTTTTATCGAACCGGGCAAGCAGAAGGTCTGGTGTTTCCTGGGTGACGGCGAAACCGACGAGCCCGAATCGCTGGGAGCTTTGTCGCTGGCCGGGCGGGAGAAGCTCGACAACCTCATTTTCGTGGTCAACTGCAACCTGCAGCGCCTGGATGGCCCGGTGCGCGGCAACGGCAAGATCATTCAGGAACTCGAAGGCGGGTTTAAAGGCTCGGGCTGGAATGTCATCAAGGTCATCTGGGGTCGCTTGTGGGACCCGCTTCTGGCCAAGGATGACAACGGTTTGCTGCAGCAGCGCATGGAAGAGGTTGTTGATGGCGACTATCAGAACTACAAGGCCAACAGCGGCGCTTATGTCAGGGAGCATTTTTTCGGCACCCGGCCCGAACTCCAGG